>CACJEC010000004.1 GCA_902592325.1 uncultured Pelagibacteraceae bacterium | reverse complement strand
ATTTGTGCTAATTAAGATAATTAAACCAAAGATAAAATAAGTATAAAATTCGGTTGAAATAGACCAGCTCGGTAAGTTGTAAGACCAACCATACCAACCATGAAGTAAAAAGAAATTTGCGACTAATGAATAAAGATTATTGAAATCACCAAAAGGCTCATAAGTAGATTCAAGATTTGTAAAATTATTGACTATTAGTTTAATAAATTCAATTGAAACAAATATTAGCAATGTAAGAATATGGAGAGGGTATAATCTTTTAAATCTTTTTTTTTGGAATAATAATAATTGATCTTTTGTCTTAATTTTATGTAAGTAATTTAAACTTATTACAAATCCACTTAATACAAAAAAGAAATCAACAACTAACCCACCATTCAATATAATCTTAGAGTTTTGTATAAATGTATCTATCTTAAGATGGTGTAAAACAATAATTAACGCAAATATTCCTCGAAAAGTTTCTAAAGGCAATATCATTTAAGATTTTTAAAGTATTTTAAATCGTTTTTTGAACCTTTATATGGTCCTGTTTTATATTCATATAAGATGCTACCTTTTTTTAATATTTCTAATTTGTGACCACCTGAAAATGTAATCGAAACGTCTCCTGGTTTCATTATAAAACTTTTCAAAAAACTTCTTGTTTGAATCATAATAATATATTTTTGCCGAACCTTTAAAAAGAATCCATGACTCTTGAATAGATCGATTACTCTCTGTTTTTTTATGCTTAAGATGATAGTGAGGATTAATTACTTTTTTTTCTTTAAATCTAATAATTGATGCTTGTAAAAAAGCTTTTTCTGGTGAAAGATTAACTCTGTCTTGAGACGATCTTTGCCTATGGAAAACATGTAATAATTTTTTTTTATTTTTTCTTGAATATATATTAAACATGCATAACTCATTTTATCAAGGAAGGTGAAAACCTATAAGTATCATTTTCATAATCCTTCCCGCCTCTTTTTCCCACAGTAAACACAATAAATTCATTTCCATATTTACCAATTTTTAAAGCATGCATTTCATAAGGCGGTGTTTCTACTAAATCACCAACTTTTAATAATTTCTTTTTAGCTTTTTTTTTAGATCTTAAAGGTTTGTACCAATATTCTAAAGAACCTTTTGTAATATACATCCACTGAGTAGTTTTTTTATGATAGTGATCACCTCTTCTAACATTAGGTTTTGAACTTATTATTGCAACGTGTTGTATATTCTTTTTATAAAAAATGTCTGTTATGGAACCCCTTTTATCTTTAAAATCAAATTTAAGTCTTTTGAATTTCATAATTTAGATTTTTAATATTTTAATATTTTTATTTATTTTTTTTATCTTATTAATGACTAAATCACTTATATTCCAGGATAATATTAAACATACTATTTTATTCAATTTCTTTATTTCGTTATCGTCTTTTATTGGAATTCTTGTTAATGGAGTGTACTTATTTTTCTTAAATTTTGAAGCATCGGTAATAAACTTTATAATGCTATTATTTAATCCATAATAAGTCAAAAATGTATTTGCTTTTGCACCAGCACCTATACCGATAATGGAATAGTTTTTTGAAGTATATTTAATTAATTTATTTAATAACCCCACTTTCTTTAAAGTAATTTTTTCAATCCATTTTTTATAAAATGCTAATGAATAAATGCCCTTTCTATTTTCAAAATCTAAAAATTTATTAATCTTAAATTCTTTTAAATTAGAATCTTTTTTTGATGCAAAAGTTCTGAGGCTTCCTCCATGATAATTATTTTTTTTTAACGATATAATCTTAAAATTACTAAAACTTAATATAGATTTAATGTTTCTTGCAGTAAAATAAGAAACATGTTCGTGGTAAATTTTAACGACAAAAGACCTATTGTAAAATTTGGTTGTTCAAAAATAAAAAGAGCATCTTTTTTAAGTAAATTATAAATACCTTTTAAAAAATCTAAAGGCTTATCAGAGTGGTTTAAAACATTATTTGCAATTATAATATCTGCTTGTCCAAATTTTTTTTTGATTTTTTTACTTTCTTTATTTGAAAAAATACAATGAATAGCATTAATTTTTTTTTTACTTATTTTGACCATAAAATCAGATGCGTCCAAACCTAAAACCTTTGCACCCTTTTTTTTTAATAAATGAGATAAAAAACCATCGTTAGATCCTATTTCAATAATTTTTTTATTTTTCAAATCTATTCTTTTTTCTAAGTCGTTAGCTAATTCTGTCCAATGATTTTTTGCATAAATAGAATTTGATGAAGTATATGAATAATCAACTTCTATATATCTATTTTTTGGATTTGTAATAGTTCTGGATTGAATGAATTTGCAATGAGTGCATAAATCTAAAATAAGAGGATATTTTGGATCTTTTAGATTTAATTTTTTTTTAGGAATAAATCGGTCAGCAAAAGAATGGTTTCCTAAATCAATAATCTTTTTAAGTTTTTTTTTTTTACATGATAGACAAGTTGATCTGAATTTATAATTCATCAGTAAATATATTTATTTATTATTGAGCAAATCTTATCTATGTCTTTATTTTTTAAATCTAAACTAGAAGGTAACCATAACCCTTTCTTACAATAAAAGTTTGATACTGGTAAATTTTTAATATGTTTATAGATTTTTTGTGAATTTAGTGGAGGGTAAACATATCTAGTGAATATTCCTTTTTTTTCTAATATTTTTTTCAGTTTATTTACGCTGTTTAAATATATATCTACGGACCATGGTGTTTCATCTTTTTTCATATCAAAAAATTTTATCTTTAAATTATCTTTTAGATTTTTTTGATATCTAGAAAAAATTTCTTTTTTCTTTTTAATTCTTGATTTTATTGATCTTAGTTGTCCAATTGCTAACATGGATTGCATATCAGTAATTTTAAAATTATACCCAAGATAATCATGGATATCTTCCCCTGATTTTCTTCTGCCAAAATTTTTATATAACCTTAATTTTTTTGCTAATTCAGAATTATTTGTAACAACAGCACCACCTTGCCCCATAGTAATAAGCTTAGGCATGCTAAAAGAAAAAGATCCAGCTATTCCAGCATTTCCAACATGAATTTTTTTATTATAACTACCAATTGCGTGGGCAGCATCCTCTATCAAAACCAATTTATTTTTTTTACAAATTTTTTTAATACTATCTATTTGACCTACTCTGCCGTTCATTTGAGTGTATATTACAACTTTAGTTTTTTTATTTATCTTTTTTAATAAATCATCAGGAGACATGCATAAATCTTTTTTGGAAATATCAACAAGTTTTACAGTTGCTCCAACAAATTTAACAACATTAGCTGTAGCTACCATGGTATAATTTGAAACTAAAACTTCATCATCTTTTTTTAAATTAAGACAATCTAATACTGATGACATGGTAATAGTACCATTAGGAAAGCATATACAATATTTTGAATTAGTGAATTTTGCAAAACTCTTTTCAAAGTTTTCTGTTACTTTATGTTCCGTTATCCAATTATCTTTTTTAATATAATCAATAAGATTGTTCTTTTCCTTTTTTCCTATAACTGGCTTAATTTGATAAATCACTTATTTATTTTTTTTTAGATAGTTTTTTTGCAATTTTTTTTGCGTGTTCAAGACTCATTCCATATAATTTCAAATCATTCATCAGCATGTCTTTTGCTAAATCATCTAAATTATACTTAGGTTTCCATTTCAAAAGTTTTCTCGCTTTGGTACTATCACCTCTTAAACTTCTAACTTCTGACGGTCTCATAAATTTTTTATTATTAGTTGAAACAAATTTTTTCCAATTTAATCCTACAATTTTAAAAACTTTTTTAATAAAATCTTCTATAGAATAGTTTTGACCAGTCGATATTACAAAATCCTCAGGTTTTTTGTATTGTAGTATTTTCCAAATTCCTATTACATAATCTTTAGAATGTCCCCAATCTCTTCTTGTTGAAATATTTCCTAGATAAATTTTTTTTTCATGTCCACTTAAGATTCTTGCTAACGAATGTGTAATTTTTCTAGTCACAAAATTTAATCCTCTTCTTGGGGATTCGTGATTAAATAATATGCCATTAGATGCAAATAAACCATGAGCTTGTCTAAAGTATTTTGTTGTATGAAAGGCAGCTACTTTTGAAATCCCATACGGACTTTGTGGATTAAAAGGTGTCATTTCATTTTGAGGTGGCGGTGATGATCCAAACATTTCACTTGATGATGCCTGATAAAACTTACATCTTTTATGATTTCTTAAAATTGACTCTTGAATTCTATACGATGCCACCGTGTTTATATTTAAAGTGGCCTCTCCTGTAAAATAACTAATTCCAACATGACTCATTGCTGCAAGATTATAAAATTCATCTGGTCTATATTTAATAATTAAATTGCTTATGCTAGCAGTATCAGTCAAGTCAACATAGTGAAGATTTAATTGACCTTTTTTTTCATATTGATTAATTATATCTTGAATCCTCTCAATATTTAATACACTTGTCCTTCTTAACAAACCATGAACTTTATATTTTTTTTTTAACAATAGTTCTGCAAGATATGAACCATCTTGACCTGTAATACCTGTTATGAATGCAATCTTTTTTTTCATCTTAAATTAATTTCTTATTAAAAAATTTTTTAAAATAATATTTAATAATATCTAATAATATTTTTATACCATCATTTATAGTATTAACTTTACTTTCTCCAAATTTACGTTTTCTTTCTAGCGATAAAATCTCATCGCATTGGAAATTTAAGTAGCATTTTAGCAAAATCTCGATACAAATTCTAAAATCTTTAGATTCTAAATTTAAAGACCTAAAATTTTCTTTTTTTCCCATCACGTATAAAAATAATACATCGCTAGACATAATATTGAATAATATATTTATAGTTTTTGTAAAAAAAAAGTTTCCAAATTTACTAACAAACGTATCATCTGGACTTACATTATTATGTTTGTATCGTGAACAAAAAACAAAGTCATTACCCTCTTCTATTTTTTTCATCATTTCCATTAAAGAATCAGGATCAAATGAATTATCTCCATCAAATATACAACAATATTCAAATTTAGAATTTTGAATAGCCTTAATTAAAGACAGACCAAAGCCCAATCTTTTTTTATCAATATTCTCAATTACATTACATCCTAAATCTTTAGATATTTGAATCGTATTGTCCGAAGAGTTGTCATCAATAATAGTAATATTTTCAAAATTCCTCGATTGTAATGCTTTGATAGTCTCCTGAATATTTCCCTCTTCATTTAGGGTTGGTATAAGAATTTCAATATTAGATTTATTAATTGTTTCCATTTTAACTGATTATCAAATATAGGAAAATGTAATATAAGTTTAGAGTATCCATGACAACAAATTTTTTGAATATAAAAGATAGTAATTTAAAATATTTTTTTTTTATATTTTATTATTTAATATTTTTATCTAGTTTTTATATCCAAGAAGATAGCACTGGTGGAGCATATAATGATTATCGAGGGTATAAAGAGCTAATTGAGTTATTTATTAGTGATTTCAAAAATACATTTTTAAATTTTGATCAATTTGGTGAAAGACATTCTCCAGTTATAATTATTTTATTATCTATACCTTATAAAATAGGTTTGAGTGATGAATTCATAAGATTTATTTTTTTTAACATTTCAATTATTTCTATTTATTTTTTTTATAAATGCCTAAAAATAAAATTTAAGAATGTTAATTCTAATTACCTAATATTAATTTCTTTAATTTTTTTTTTATCACCAGTTTTTAGGTCTCTTAGTGTTTGGCCTGACAGCAGAATAATTGGTTTTCATTTTTTTATTATCAGTGTTTATTTCTATTTAGAATACTTTGAGAGTAAAAAAATTGTTTTTTGTTTTCTTAATGTGTTATTTCTGGCGATTGCTTCTTATTTTAGTATAAATTTTTGTTTATTTTCAGTTTTCTTTTTTATCAAATTTTACAATGAATTAATTAAACAAAAAAAAATATTTCAATATTTGATCTTAAATTTTATTTTAGCTTTTCCTGCTTTTTACTATTTATTTATTTTAGACGTTTTTTTTCTGAGTAGTGGTTATACTCCAGGAAGTGATATTGGAAATTTTGGCTTTGAAAATTCTCTTAATTTTTCAAATAAAATCTTAATCATTGGATCTATAATTTTTTTTTATTTACTGCCATTTGTAATTTATTTAAGGGAATATTTTTTATTAAAAAAAATTACTCTATACGAAACACTAATAATTTTAATCTTTTCAATTATCAATATATATCTATTTAGTTATGAAACTGTTTATACCGGTGGTGGTATATTTTTTAAAATATCTCACTATCTTTTTAATAGTAATATTTTATTTTTTATAATCTCCACTTATTCATTATTAATAGTATATTCAGTTTTAATTAAAGATAAAAAATTTAGTGATTTAGTTTTAATTTTGATTTTAATTTTTTCAAATCCACAATTATCAATTTACCATAAATATTACGATCCTTTGCTTATATTTATGTTCTTAACTATCTTTAATTTAAATATTGATAAAAAATATTTTAGTTATTTAAATATATCATTGCTTAATATTTTTTATTTTATTTTTTTAATTTTAAATTTTTTAAAATAAAAAAAATTTTTAAACTAATGATGTCTATCTATTTACAACTTCAATATTTTTTTTATTAACAAATTCTAAAATTTGAGTATTACATATATCAATTTTAGATTGATCATCAGATCTTATCACAATAGAAACTCCAAGTTTTCCAGCATGAAAAAAAGGGTAACTTCCAATCTCAACATCATCATTATTTTCTTGTACTTTTGCTAAAGAGCTTGCAATTTCACTTTCGACTGTCCTTAAACTTATAGTCAAACTTTTTATTGGTTCTCCACCAATAATCTTATGTTTTAATCCTCCCAGCATTGATTTTAAAATAGAAGGCACTCCTGGCAAACAAAAAACATTTTCTATATTGAAACCTGGTGCTCCACTAGTAGGATTTAAAATTAAATTAGCTTTACTCGGCATCCAAGTCATTTTTTGTCTACCCTCCGTGAATTCGCCTGGTTTATAATATTCCTCTAAAATTTTAAAAGCTTCTTTATGTATTTCATAACTCAATCCAAAAGCTTTGGAAATAGAAGAGGCGGTGATATCATCATGAGTTGGACCAATACCACCTGTAGTAAATACATAGTTATATTTTTTTCTTAATAGATTGACAGTATCAATAATTTCCTTTTCTATATCAGGAATAACTCTAACCTCGCCTACTTGCACTCCAATCGAATTAAGCCAAGATGCTAAGGTAGAAGTATTAGTATCTTGAGTTCTGCCTGATAAAATTTCATTACCAATGATTAAAATTGCAGCATTTATTTTTACTTTTTTACTCATATAAAATATATAATTTAGTGATGGAATTTACCAAGTCTTTAATAAAAGGCAAACTAATCAAACGTTATAAAAGGTTTTTTACTGATATAAAACTTAGTAAAGAAATTGTCACAGCTCATTGTCCAAATACTGGTTCAATGAAAGGACTCTTAGATGAAGGCAATGAAGTTTATTTGCTAAAAAATAATGATCCCAAAAGAAAACTTAAATATGGTTTAGAGATTATTAAAGCTGGAAAAAATTTGATTGGCGTAAATACTCATATGGCGAATAAAATTGTTTTTCACGGTTTAAAAAATAATCTAATAAATGAGCTTAAAGATAGTGATTTTATAAAATCTGAGGTTTTTTTTAATAAAGAGACTAGATTTGATTTTTTGTTAGAAAAAAAAAAGCAAAAAAGCTTTATCGAGGTTAAAAATGTAACTTTATGTAGAAATAAAGATATTGCTGAATTTCCTGATGCTGTAACTTCAAGAGGTTCTAAACATTTACTAACTCTTATTGATGCCATAAATAAAGGTTATAAAGCTTATCTATTGTTTTTAGTTCAAATTCAAAATATGAGGTATTTTAAAATTGCTAAAGATATTGACGAAGAATATTATAAAAATTATTTATTAGCTAAAAATGCTGGAGTAAATTTTTTAGCTTATAGATGTGATATAAGTTCAAGAAGAATTTTTATAGATAAAAAACTTAAAATTATTAATGAATAATTATTCAGAAAAATTTGAAAAAATGAGAATTGCTGGAAACTTAGCAGCAAGAACATTGGATATGTTAACTGAGAATATAAAAGAAGGTATATCTACAGATTATATTGATAAATTGGGATTTGAATTCATAAGAGATAATGGAGGATATTCTGCTCCACTTTATTACAGGGGTTATACAAAATCCCTATGCACATCTCTCAATCACGTCGTATGTCATGGAATTCCATCAGATAGAATTCTCAAAGATGGTGACGCTGTAAATGTGGATGTTACCGCTATCATTGAAAATCACTACGGTGATACTAGTAGAATGTTTTGTATAGGAAAAACTCCTGTTAAATTAAATAACCTTATTGACGTTACCTATGAGTCAATGATGCGAGCTATAAAAATTTTAAAACCTGGAATAAAATTAGGTGATATAGGCTATGAAATTCAATCCTTTGTAGAAGAAAAAGGTTTTTCAGTTGTAAAGGATTTTTGCGGCCATGGTATAAGCACTATATTTCATGAGCCCCCTAATATTTTACACTATGGTAAAAAAAATGAGGGAATCGAATTAAAACCTGGGATGACTTTTACAATTGAACCAATGATTAATGCAGGTAAATATGATGTTAAAGTGCTGAATGATGGTTGGACTGCAGTTACAAAAGATAAATCTTTATCTGCACAATTTGAACATACTTTAGGAATTACTGAAAATGGTTATGAAATCTTTACAAAATCTGTTAAAGGTTATGTAAAGCCTCCATATTTATAATTAATGATAAAAAGATACTCGCGAAAAGAATTAATTGATATTTGGTCAGAGGAAAATAAATACAAAATCTGGCTAGACGTGGAAGTTGCAGCTGCTCAATCCATGGAAAAGCTTGGCCAAATACCTAAGGGGGTTTCATCAGTTGTTAGAAAAAAAGCAAGAATTAATGTAAAAAGAATTCATCAAATTGAAAGCCAAGTAAAACACGATGTTATTGCTTTTTTAACATCAGTAACTGAAAAAGCTGGAATTAAAGCGAGATACCTACATCAGGGCATGACCTCTTCTGATGTATTAGATACGAGCTTTAACATTCAATTAGTCCAATCAGGAAGAATAATTCTTAAAGATATTGATCAAATTTTAAAAGTTTTAAAAAACAAAGCAAAAAAATATAAATTCACACCATGCATGGGTCGTAGTCATGGAATTCATGCTGAGCCTATTACTTTTGGTTTAAAACTAGCTTCATTCTATGAAGAATTCAAAAGAAATAAAAAAAGATTAAAAGATGCAATCGATGAAGTATCAACATGTGCAATTTCTGGAGCTGTGGGAACATTTGCAAATATAAATCCAAATGTAGAAAAACATGTTGCTAAAAAATTAGGTTTAAAAGTCGAACCAATTTCAACTCAAGTAATTCCTAGAGATCGTCATGCTTTTTATTTCTCTGTTTTAGGAATAATTGCGGGGTCTATAGAAAGAGTGGCAATTGAAATTAGACACTTACAAAGAACAGAAATTTATGAACTACAAGAATATTTTTCAAAAAACCAAAAAGGCTCTTCAGCAATGCCTCATAAAAAAAATCCTATACTGAGTGAAAATTTAACAGGTCTAGCAAGAATGGTTAGGAGTGCTGTTCTTCCAGCTTTAGAAAATATTGCTTTATGGCATGAAAGAGATATTTCTCATTCAAGTGTCGAAAGAAATATTGGACCAGATGCAAATATCACCATTGATTTTGCTTTAGTAAGATTAACTAGTATTTTGAATAATATGATTGTTTATCCTAAAAAAATGCTAGAAAATTTAAAGATAACCAAAGGTTTAATTTTTTCCCAAGAAGTCATGCTTGAGCTAACCAAATGTGGTTTGAGTAGAGAAAAATCTTATAAATTGATTCAGAGTTATGCAAAAAAATCTTTTACTGAAAACCTTGATTTATATAATATTATTTCCGAAGACAAATTTATAATGAGTAAAATTTCTCAAAAAAAATTGAAATCTATATTTAGTTATTCAAAACATTTTAAAAATGTAAATTTGATCTTTAGAAGAGTGTTTAAATAATGAAAAAGGGTAAAAAACTTTACGAAGGAAAAGCTAAAATTATTTATGCAACTAATGATAAAAATTTAGTTATTCAATATTTTAAAGACGATGCTACAGCATTTAATAATCAAAAAAAATCAACTATTGAAGGTAAAGGTGTTTTAAATAACAGAATTTCAGAACATATTCTTTCAAATTTATCTCAAATTGGAATTAAAAATCATTTAGTAAAAAGATTAAACATGCGCGAACAAATTATAAAGTTAGTTGAAATAATTCCTATTGAATTCATAGTAAGAAATGTAGCAACAGGATCAATCACAAAAAGATTAGGGATTGAAGATGGAACAGTTTTAAATGATCCTTTAATTGAGTACTGTTTAAAAGATGACAAATTAGGTGATCCTTTAATTTCTGAACAACATATTTTAGCTTTTGACTGGGCCACAAAAAAAGAGATTGAAAAAGTTAAAAAAATGATTTTAAGAATTAATGATTTTATGGTTGGAATGTTTAGAGGTATTGGGATTAAATTAATTGATTTCAAATTAGAGTTTGGAAGAATTAAAATTAACGGAAAAGATGAAGTTATTTTAGCTGATGAAATTAGTCCAGATACATGCAGACTTTGGGACAGCATAACTGATAAAAAATTAGATAAAGATAGATTTAGAAATGATTTAGGTGATCTAATACCAGCTTACACTGAAGTTGCAAAACGACTAGGCATACTCCATGAACAATCAAATGTATCAGCAGTTAATGTAACCAAATTATCTTCAATTAAAAAAAAGAGTAAATGAAAATATCAGCAATTATAACTCTTAAAAAAGATGTTTTAGACCCTCAAGGTAAAGTGATACATCAAGCTTTGGATGGTATGGGATTTAAAGATGTTAATGAAATCAGACAAGGGAAATATTTTGAAATTGATGTTAAAGAAAATGATCCAAAAAAAGCAAAAGAACTAGTTGAAGATATGTGTAAGAAACTTTTAGCTAACCTTGTCATTGAAAATTATAAAATTATTGGAACACAATAATTAATGAAATCATCTGTAATAACGTTTCCTGGTTCAAATTGCGATAGAGATATGGATGTAGCTCTGAATAAATTCGGTTTTAAAAATAAAATGGTTTGGCATGCTGATACAGAACTTCCAAAAAGTGATTTAGTAGTGTTACCTGGTGGTTTTTCTTATGGAGATTATCTGAGATGTGGAAGTATGGCTTCAAAGTCCAAAATAATGAAATCAGTTATTAATTTTGCAAACTCAGGTGGTATGGTAATGGGAATTTGTAATGGTTTTCAAATTTTAGTTGAAACAGGATTAGTTCCTGGTGTTTTATTAAGAAATAAATATTTAGAATTTATTTGTAAAAATGTATTTGTTAAGATTAATAATAAAAATAACACTTATTTCAAAAATATTAACAATAATATTTTAGAACTTCATGTAGCCCATAATGAAGGAAATTATTTTTGTACAAATGATCAATTAAAAGAAATAGAAGATAATGATCAGATAGCTATTAATTATTGCAATAAAGATGGGCAAATCGAAGACCAATTTAACCCTAATGGATCAATTAAAAATATTGCAGGTATATTTAATAAAGAAAAGAATATTTTAGGTATGATGCCACATCCTGAGAGAATGATTGATAAATCATTGTCTAGTGAAGATGGATCTATTTTTTTTAAAAACTTAATTAATAATATTAAATGATTGTAAACGAACAAATTGCTTTAGATCATGGTCTTAAGAAAGATGAATATAAAAAAATTTGTGATCTACTTGAAAGAATTCCAAATATTACTGAACTTGGAATATTTTCGGCAATGTGGAATGAACATTGTTCATATAAATCATCACGACTTCATTTAAAAAAATTACCCACTAAAGGCAAACAAGTAATTCAAGGACCTGGTGAAAATGCTGGTGTAGTAGACATTGGAGATGATGATGCAATTGTATTTAAAATTGAAAGTCACAATCACCCATCCTTTATTGAGCCTTATCAAGGTGCAGCAACTGGTGTGGGTGGAATAATGAGGGATGTTTTTACAATGGGTGCAAGACCTATTGCTAATTTAAATTCAATTCATTTTGGATCACCACAGCATAAAAAAACTAAAAACTTATTAAGAGGTGTAGTTCATGGCATTGGTGGATATGGAAATTGTATGGGGATTCCAACAATTGGAGGCCAAACTAGCTTTGACAGCTCATATAATGGAAATATTCTAGTTAATGCAATGACTTTAGGTCTGGTTAAAAAAAATAAAATTTTTTATTCAAAAGCCGCTGGATTAAATAAACCTGTCATTTATGTAGGTTCAAAAACAGGTCGTGATGGAATTCATGGTGCTAGCATGGCTTCAGCAAGTTTTGATGAAAAAATAGAGGAAAAAAAACCTACTGTACAAGTTGGAGACCCTTTTACTGAAAAATTATTACTTGAGGCTTGTCTAGAATTGATGGCTGGTGATTCAATTATTGCTATTCAAGATATGGGTGCAGCGGGACTTACCTCCTCAAGCATAGAAATGGCATCAAAAGGAAATCTTGGTATTGAAATAAATTTAAATAAGGTTCCAACAAGAGAAGCTAATATGACTCCTTACGAAATTATGCTTTCAGAAAGCCAAGAGAGAATGTTAATTGTTCTTGAAAATGGAAAGGAAGAGCACGCAAAAAAAATTTTTGATAAATGGAATTTAGACTTTGCAATAATTGGAAAAACAACAAAGTCAAAAAAAATAGAACTTTTTTTTGACAATGAGAAAGTTGCAGATATTCCAGTTAATATACTTGTTGAAAATTCACCAATGTATGATCGTGAATGGAAAAAAGCAAAACTTCCCAAAAAAAATAATATCAAAAAAAAAGATCTTAGTAGTCTTAAAATAAAAGATGTTCTTAAGAAAATTTTATCCAATCCTAATATATGTAGTAAGGAGTGGATTTGGCAGCAATACGATCATACTGTTATGGGAGATACTATACAAAAACCTGGTGGTGACTCAGGAGTTGTAAGAATTCATGGAACACAAAAAGCAGTTGCTACTTCAGTCGACTCATCAGCAGTATATTGTTGGGCACATCCACTTACAGGTGGTAAACAAATAGTTTGCGAAAGTTTTAGAAATTTAATTTCTGTCGGTGCAAAACCAATTGCTATAACTAACTGTTTAAATTTTGGAAGTCCTGAAAAGGAGGAAAATATGGGTGAATTTGTTGAATGTGTCCAAGGGATTGGTGAAGCAAGCGAATATTTAAAATTTCCAGTAGTTTCAGGAAATGTATCTTTCTACAATCAAACAAAAGATGTTGGAATAAAGCCTACTCCATCAATTGGGGGAGTTGGTCTAATAAAAGATTATAAAAAAATGATCACAATGGATTTCAAAGAAATTGATAATTTAGTTTTAGTAATTGGAAAAACAGAAGGCCATATTGATCAAAGTATATTTGCTAGGAATATTTTAGATGAAAAAAATGGCCCTCCACCAGAGATAAATCTTTTCAATGAGAAAAATAATGGTGAAACATTATTAAAGTTAATCGAAAGTGGTTTAATTAAAACTGCTCATGATGTTTCTTTAGGTGGTATTATTGTAGCGTTAAGTAAAATGTGTATTAAAGGAAATAAAGGCATAAATTTGAAAAAACCAAAATATCTAATTAGTGAAATTGAATATTTATTTGCTGAAGATCAAGGGAGATATTTAATTGAGATAACTAAAAAAGATCAAAAAAAAGTAATTGACATTCTTAACAAAAATGCAGTTCATTTTGATGAACTTGGAATTGTAAATGAAAATATTTTATATATTAACGATAAGACAAAAATTACAATTGACGAATTAAGATCATCTAATACAAATTGGTTGTTCGAATATATGAGTAAATAATGGCAATGGATTTAAAAGAAATTGAAAGTTTGATTAAAGAAGCGTTATCTGATGCTAAGGTTGAAATTCAAGATTTAGCAGGAGATGGTAATCATTACTCAGCTACCGTAACTTCATCCCAGTTCTCAGGTAAAAGTAAAATAGAACAACATAAAATGGTATATAATTCTTTAAAGGGAAAAATGGGAAATGAATTACATGCCCTCGCAATTAAAACAAAGGAAATTTAATGGATAATGAAACAAAAGATTTAATTCAAAATCAAATTAATAATAATGAAGTGTGTTTATTTATGAAAGGAACACCAGATGCACCTCAATGTGGATTTTCAATGGCTGTTTCAAATATACTTAAGATTTTAGAAGTAAATTTTAAGGGAGTTAATGTGTTAGAAAATCAAAATTTAAGAGAAGGAATCAAAATATTCAGTGATTGGCCTACAATTCCTCAGTTATATGTTAAAAAAGAATTTATTGGTGGATGTGATATCATTAAAGAAATGTATGAGAGTGGCGAGCTAAAAAAAATGCTCGAAGACAAAGGTATCAATTATAAAAAAAATTGATTATTAGATTTTTATCTAATTATGTTTCTAAATAATTTAGACAAAAACTTTCTTACTAAAGATAATCTTGATATTTTTTCATAATCATGAATATTTTTTTCAACTATATTAAATTCTATTGATTTTTCCCAAAATAATTCTAGTACCAAACTCTGTCTAAAATATTTTGAGAATTTTTTAGATGATGAAACTGTTAAAACAGGTTCTAAAAATTGAATTTTTTTTGAAATGATTAATTTATTATTATCATCATCAAATTCCATATGCCAAAGATGATCTTTTTTATTTTCAAATACTAAATTATCTTCTAATATTGTTGGCAATTCTATATATCCTTTTAATGATACTCTCTCTAATTCTTTAATAAAAAAATCCACATCTTCTACATGTTCAATTACATGAGATGCTATGACAAAATCAAACTCTTTATCTTTAAAAGGTAAAGTCTTATCATTGAGTTTTGTGAAGTTTCTATCTTTATAAAAACTTGATAAATCTTGTATATCGCAGATAACAGTAGCATTTTTATGCGCTGTATATCCACATCCTATATCTAAAATTTTCCAATTTGGATTTTTATTAAGAAGATGGTCAATAAATTTTTTTGAAGATCTTTTGATCAAAATTTTTATCTTGAATAATATTCAATAACCAGATTAGGTTCCATCATGATTGGATAAGGAACTTCTTCAAATTTTGGAACTCTAACAAACTTTAATTTTTTATTTTTTTCATCCATTTGAATATATTCTGGAGTTTCTCTTTCTTTATTAGCTAAAGCAATATCAATTATTGCAAGTTGTTTGGATTTATCCCTAATTTCAATTGTGTCTTCTTCTCTAACTAAATATGATGCAATATTAACTTTTTTTCCATTAACTTTAACATGACCGTGATTTATTAATTGTCTAGCTGAAAATATTGTAGTTGCAAATTTTGCTCTATATATGATTGCATCAAGTCTTCTTTCTAAAAGACCTATAAGATTTTCACTAGTATCACCTTTAAGCATTGTGGCTTTTTTATAAATATTTCTAAATTGCCTTTCATTGATATTCCCATAATATGCTTTTAACTTTTGCTTAGCTTGAAGTTGAATTCCATAGTCAGATGGTTTAGATGACCTAGTTTGTCCATGCTGACCAGGGCCATATGCTCTTGTATTAAATGGACTCTTCGGTCTTCCCCATAAATTTACTTTTAGTCTTCTATCAATTTTATGTTTAGAGTTTAATCTTTTAGTCATTTGATTATGGGGTTTATAAACTTACACATCAGTTTGTCAATCAACGTTTTTTACCTAAACTAGCAAATACACTTGATAAAATACGTGTTTCTTTATCAGATAAGTCCATCCTAAAAAAAATATTTCTTAAATTTTCAAGCATTATTGGTCTCTTTTCTTTTGGTCTAAAAAAATTTATCTTTTCTAAATTTTCAACACAAATATTTACCATTGATTGAATTTCTTTTTTAGAAGCGGTTTTAACTTTTTTTGATCTCTTAAATGGCTTTGTTTTAGTCTTTAAAATACTGGACACAAATTGTGAAATTATAATTAAGCTATGAGAAAGATTTAAAGACCTAAATTTGGGATTCGTTGGTATTTGCAAAGTGTAGTTGGCATAACTAATTTCATTATTTGATAATCCGGATGCTTCCGAACCAAATAAAAATGCTACTTTTTTTTTAAAATCAATATTTTTTAGGTCCTCTAAGTTAATATGTTTGATATTCTTATTTCTGAATCTTGCTGAAGTAGCAATTACAGTATCAATATTTTTTAGAGCATCTTCTAAATTTTTATATACTTTACTTTGATTAATTATATTTTTTGCACCAACTGATGTAGCAACAATTTTATCATTTGGATAAATAGGTTTTGGATTTACTAAAATTAATTTTGTAAAATCAAAATTTTTCATGGCTCTAGCACATGAGCCTATATTTTCTGATAATTGAGGCTTATGCAAAATAAAAGAAATATTATTTTTAACCATTTTATTCAGTTAAACCATAATATTGATTATATTATAAACTTTTTGAAAATTTTTAATTTTCATTTACTTGCTCGCAGGAGCATTATCTTTAAACAGTTTGTAATCCAAGCTATCGATTAATGCTTTAAAAGAAGCTTCAATGATATTTGTTGAAACTCCAATGGTAAACCAATTTTTTCCTTTAGAATCTGTACTTTCAATAGAAACTCTTGTAACAGCCTCGGTTCCTGTATTTAGTATTCTAACTTTATAATCAACTAGCTTTAAGTCTTTCAAATATTTTGAATATTTTGCTAAGCGATCAACATTTTGTCTTATAGCATTATCTAAAGCATTAACCGGACCATTTCCCTCTCCTTCACAAATAATTTTTTCTCCATCTACTTCTAATTGTGCTTTTGCTGATGAAACTATTTCTCCAGAATAATTTTTTTTTACAGAAACATCATATTCTTTAATAGATATATATCTTGGTATTTCTCCAATAATTCTTCTGGCTAATAACTCAAATGAAGCATCAGCTCCATCATAACTGTAACCAATGAATTCTCTATCTTTAACCTCGTCTAATAATTTTTTAATTTTAGGATCATCTTCTTGAATATCAATTTTAATACTTTTTAATCTTGAGATTATATTAGACTTACCTGACTGATCAGAGACAACAATATTTCTTGTGTTACCAACTTCCTCAGGATTTATATGCTCATAAGTTTTTGGATCTTTTTGAACAGCAGAAACATGAAGCCCTCCTTTGTGAGAAAAAGCAGCAGCACCTACATAGGGTAAGTGTTGATTAGGTTTTCTATTTAAAATTTCATCAAGTAATCTTGAACAATCAGTCAAATTTTTAATATTTTTAGATTTTATTCCAATTTCGAATTTTGTTGAAAAATCTTTTTTTAAAAAAAAGGTAGGAATTAATGACATTAAATTTGCATTACCACATCTCTCTCCTAATCCATTAATTGTTCCTTGTATTTGACGAGCACCTGATAAAACTGCTGCTAAAGAATTTGCAACTGCATTACCAGTGTCATTATGAGCATGAATACCTAAATTTTTTCCTGGAACAAATTTAGATACTTCGGTTACTATTTTTGAGATTTCATGTGGCAGTGTTCCTCCATTGGTATCACATAATACTACCCATCTTGCTCCTTGGTCGTAAGCTGCTTTAATACACGAAAGTGCATATTTTGGGTTTGATTTATAACCATCAAAAAAATGTTCTGCATCAAACATGAATTCTTTTTTTGCTTTTACAAAATGTTTTGCACTTTCACCAATATTCTCCAAATTTTCTTCATTAGTAATACCTAAAGCAACATCAACATGAAAATCCCATGACTTTCCAACCAAACATACTGCAGAAGTATTTGAATTCATTAACGCTGATAATCCTGTGTCATTTTCTGCACTACGGCCAGATCTTTTCGTCATTCCAAAACATGTAAGTTTAGAGTTTTTAAAATTACGTTTTTTTTGAAAAAACTCAGTATCAGTTGGATTTGCACCAGGCCAACCAGCTTCAATATAATCAACACCAAGATTGTCTAAGGCAGATGCAATTTTTTCTTTATCCTCGATAGAAAAATCTACTCCTTGAGTTTGAGCACCATCTCTCAGTGTCGTATCAAAAATATATAACCGCTCTTTGCTCATTTAAATTTCCACAGTGTTTTACCATCTTTATCTTCTATTAAAACACCTTTATCAAAAAGTTCATCTCTAATTCTGTCAGCTTCCTTATAGTCTTTATCTACTCTAGCTTTATTTCTTAAAGCTATTTTGCTATTAACCTCTGCTTCACTTATTGAAGCTTTGTTTTTTTTATATTTTTCCCATTGTTCCTTATTTTCATTAAATAAACCTATAAATTTACATGCAGAAATAAATAATTCTTTGTCTTTACCTTTGCTGGCACTTTCATAAAGTTTATGAAGGTTAGTAATGTATCCAGGAGTATTTAAGTCTTCGTACAAAGGTTTTAAAACTTCATTAGTTATTTGTACAGATTTAACCTCTTGTGAATAAATACGATACCATTTGTCTAAAGTATTTTGACAATCTTTTATCAATTTGTCATTCCAATCTAATGGCTGCTTATAATGAGCGGATATAAGAGCTAATCTCAAAACTTGTCCACTAATCTTGTTTCTAAAATCTTTTATTTTAAGAATATTACCTTGAGACTTAGCCATTTTTTCATTTGACATTGTAATAAAAGCATTATGAACCCAATATTTTGCAAAAATTTTTGATTCATTTGCACATCTAGATTGAGCTATCTCATTTTCATGATGGGGAAAAATTAAGTCTATTCCACCACCGTGAATATCAAATTCACTTCCTAAAAATTTTTTTGACATCGCTGAACATTCTAAGTGCCAACCTGGGCGTCCTTTGCCCCAAGGAGAGTCCCAAGAAGGCTCATCTTCATTAGATGGTTTCCATAATACGAAGTCTTCTGAATTTTTTTTGTTCTCACTAACCTCGACACGCGATCCAGCAATTAAATCCTCTAATTTTTTGTTTGATAATTTTCCATAATCAGAAAATTTTTTTACTTCAAAATAAACGTGATTATTATTTGCATAAGCAAAACCTTTTTTAATTAATTGATTTATCATTTCTATCATTAAATCAATATGTTCAGTGGCCTTGGGTTGATGAGTAGGGTTTTCACAATTCAAAAACTTACAATCTTCAAGAAAACTTGATGTAACTTTTTCAGTTAATTCTTTCGCAGATATTTTTTGTTCTTGTGATGATTTAATTATTTTATCATCAATATCTGTAATATTTCTTACATATGTTACTTTTGAAAAAGTATTCTTTAATAATCTAAAAAGAATATCAAAAATAACTAATGGTCGTGCATTACCAATATGCGGATCATCATAAACAGTTGGTCCACAAACATACATTCCAATATTTTGCTTATCTTTAGGAACGAATTGTTCTTTTTTATTAGTTAAATTATTTGTTAAAAAAATATCCATTTTAATTGATTAAGAAATATACCTTATTTGTAGATTTGTTAATCTAATTGATTAACTAGGAATCTTGCATACTGGAATAGGCTCCATTTTATGCAAATTTTGTTTTCTAATTTTTTCGTATTCTTTCCTGTGAGGTGAATTTGGATTTTTCATTGCATCTTCTAGATCTTCATATTTGAATCCAAGTTGACCTTCATCTGTTCGGCCATCATCCCAAAGACCATCTGTTGGTGGAGCATCAATAATTTCCTTTAATATACCCAACTCTTTTCCAAGTTCCCAAATTTCAGTTTTATTACAATCTGCAATGGGTGAGATATCCACACCGCCATCACCATATTTGGTATAAAAACCAACACCAAAATCCTCTACCTTGTTACCAGTGCCTACCACTATTCCTTTATTTGCAGCTGCTACTTGATAGAGTGTTGTCATCCTTAATCTAGCTCTTGAGTTTGCAAAACCATGCTCGTTTTCAAATTTATTAAGTGTTGATGAGAAAGACTCAAATAATTTATCAAGACTTATTGTATGAGCTTCTACGTTTTTAAAATTTTTAATCAACCATTCCTTATGCTTTAAACTCAAATCATGTTGATTTACATTTTGTTTTATTGGCATAGTTAAAACTATAGTTTTTAAACCTGTCATTGCACTTAAGGTACTTGATACAGATGAGTCTATACCCCCAGATATTCCAATAACTAAAGATTTTGCCTTACTTGGCATTTGATCTACATATGTCTTTATCCAGTTTGAAATATATTTAACTTTTTTTGAGGGAGTCATGATTTATATTTAATAATCTTGTAAACTAAAGCAATAGACTAAGATGCCGCTTGAATAGCATTTTTGGAATATGTGCTATTCTTTTTTATCTCATCTGAGATTAGAAATGCTAGTTCTAAAGCTTGATTTGCATTTAATCTTGGGTCACAATGTGTATGGTATCTAGAAGATAAATCTTTTTCAGATATTTTTTGCGCGCCACCTGTACACTCAGTAACATTTTGACCTGTTAACTCTATATGCAATCCTCCAGCATAGCTTCCTTCGCTATGATGACATGCAAATACATTTTTAACCTCTTTAAGCACACTATTAAAAGGTCTAGTTTTAAATCCTGTTGATGCTTGCATAGTATTACCATGACATGGATCACAAGACCAAATTACATTTAATCCTTCTTTTTTAATTGCTCTAATTAACTTTGGTAAATATTTCGATACATTATCACATCCAAATCTTGAAATTAATGTAATTTTACCTTTTTCATTAGATGGATTAATCTTGTTACATAAATTTATTAGGTCATCAGCCTTCAATGTTGGACCACATTTTATACCAATTGGATTTTCTATTCCTCTACAAAATTCAACATGGCCACCATCTAATTGTCTAGTTCGGTCTCCAATCCATACGAAGTGGGCTGATGTATCGTGGTTTTCACCTGTAGTTGAGTCAGTTCTCGTCATAGACTCCTCAAAAGGCAATAGTAATGCTTCATGCGAAGTCCAAAAATTCACCGTTTTTAATCTTCTATTAAAATCTGAATTAATTCCACATGCATCCATAAATGCTAAAGCGTTTGCAATTTGATCCTCCAGTTCTTTGAATCTTTTCGCTTCCGGACTTTTCTTAATAAAACCTAAGTTCCAAGTATGAACTTTTTTTAAATCCGCAAAACCTCCATGAGAAAATGCTCTAATCAAATTTAATGTTGCAGCTGATTGTGAATAAGCTTTAAATAATCTTTTTGGGTCAGGAATTCTAGCTTTTTCACTAAATTCAATTCCATTTATATTATCACCTAAATAACTTGGCAATTCTACTCCATCTTTTGTTTCAGTGGGAGAGCTTCTTGGTTTTGAAAACTGTCCTGCAATTCTTCCAAGTTTAACTACTGGTAAAGATGCAGAGTATGTAAGAACTAAAGACATTTGAAGCATTAATTTAAATGTATCCCTAATATTATCAGGATGAAATTCTGCAAAACTTTCTGCACAATCTCCACCTTGTAAAAGAAAAGCTTTGCCATCAACAACTTCAGCAAGTTGTTGTTTAAGGTGTCTAGTTTCTCCTGCAAAAACTAAAGGAGGGAAAGTTCGCATTTTATCTAAAACTTTATCCAGCTCCTTTTTATCCGGATATTCCGGAATATGTTTTACAGGATATTTTCTCCAACTATTTATTTTCCAATTTTTCATCTTCAACCTAAGATTGTTGTATCAGAGTTTTCTTTTTATTCAACGGTGACAGATTTAGCTAAATTTCTAGGCTTATCTATGTCAAAACCTTTTTTTAATGCTGAATAATAAGCTAATTTTTGCAAAGGAATAGTTAAAAGGAAAGGCAAAAGATCCTCGTTTGTACTTTCAACTTCTATTGTTTCCCAAATATTTTCAGAAACAATCTCATCATTACTTTTATTTGTGATTAATAAAACTTTTGCACCTCTTGCAATTACTTCCTGCATGTTTGAAATTGTTTTTTTATAGTAATGATCTCTTGGTGCCAAAACAACAACTGGCATTCCCTCTTCAATTAATGCTAATGGTCCATGTTTCATTTCTCCAGCTGGATAACCCTCGGCATGGATATATGATAATTCTTTTAATTTAAGAGCTCCCTCTAATGCGATTGGGTATGAAAACCCCCTACCCAAAAACATTGAGCCTTTGGCATCATTAAATGTATTTGATACATTTTGTATTTTGTTGTCAGTCAATAAAGTTTGCTCAACCAATTTTGGTAAATCTTTCAAATCTTTTAATTTTTCAGATAATTCTTTTTTTTTTATATCATCTCTTAATAAGCCTAGTTTTAGGGTTAATATATATAATATTAAAATTTGACCTAAAAACGCTTTTGTAGATGCAACCCCAATTTCAGTACCACAATGAATAGGTAAAACAAACTCTGAGTCTCTTGCTATTGAGCTTTCTATTACATTTACAACTGCACAAGTTTTCATTCCATTTTTATTACATATATCTAGTGCAGCATAAGTATCTGCTGTTTCACCAGATTGAGAAACAAAGATGTATAAACTATCTTTTTTAAATCTATTTTTCCTGTATCTAAATTCTGATGCAATATCTACATTCACATCTAGCGAGGTTAATTCTTCAAACCAATATTTTGCCATTAAACATGAATGATAAGCAGTTCCACAACCTATTAAAGTAATAGATGAAATTTCATCTATATTCCAAGGGATATTATAAATATTGATATCATTGTTAGCTGTATCTAAATACTCTTTAATCCCATTTTTAAGAGTGATTGGTTGTTCTTCAATTTCTTTTGCCATGAAATGTTTATAGGCACCTTTATCATATTTTTCTTCCTCACTTGATAGTTCCAAAACTTTCTTATTAATTTTAGTTCCATCTTCACTAAAGAATTCTACGTGGTCTTTTTTAATAATACAAAATTCTCCATCATTTAAATAAGTTATTCTATTTGTCATTGATTTAAGCGCATATGAATCGGATCCTAAATAATTTTCATTTGGACCATACCCAACTGCTAAAGGTGAGCCTCTTCTTGCTCCTACAATTAAATCTGGTTCATCTTTAAATATTATACCTAAGGCAAAACTTCCGTGTAAAGCTTTCAAAGTTTTTTTAATTGAATTAACAATATTCTCAGTTTTTAAATTTTCTGTAATAAGATGAACTATAACTTCTGTATCAGTCTGAGATTTAAATTTATGTCCTTTGCTAACCAAAAATTTTTTTAATAGTGTTGAATTTTCAATAATTCCATTATGAACAACTGATACATTTTGTGATGAATGTGGGTGAGCATTGATACTATTTGGAGAACCATGTGTTGCCCATCTAACATGTCCTATACCAATTGTACCCTCCATATTTTGTACTAAAGAATTTTTTTCAAGATTATCAACTCTACCTTCAGATTTTACTTCATTAATCAGACCAGCCGAAAGAGTAGCTATCCCAGCAGAATCATAACCTCTGTATTCTAATTTTTTTAATGAATTAATAATAGTTGCAGATACTGGTTTGCTACTATTTATACCTATAATTCCACACATATTATTTTTTCTTTTTCTTATAATTTTTAATCTCAGTTTGTAAACTTCTTGTCAAAGCTAAGGATCTTTTTCTTACTTTTTTTGTTATTACTGAACCTGCACCAACTACACTATCTTCCTCTATGGTTATGGGAGCTACTAAAGATGTGTTTGATCCCACAAAGACATTATCTTTTATTTTTGATTTACTTTTTTTAACACCATCATAATTACAAGTAATTGTTCCAGCTCCAATATTAACTAATTTCCCAATATCACTATCTCCAATATAAGATAGATGATTTACTTTAGATCTTTTGCCAATTATACTTTTTTTAATTTCTACAAAATTACCAATTTTTGAACCTTCTTTTAAAATTACACCTGGTCTTATTCGTGCATAGGGTCCTATATCGACCTTATTTTCTACTCGACAATTTTCTAGATGAGAGAAAGATTTAATTGTCACATTATTTCCAATTTTTACTTTTGAACCAAAAACAACATATGGTTCGATAATTACATTTTTTCCAATTTTAGTATCTTCTGAAAAAAAAATTGTCTCAGGTCCTCTCATTTGTACACCCAATTTTAAAAATTTATTTCTAAGTTTATTTTGTAGTTTTTGAATATTAAATTGTTTCATCTAGGAAATTCTTTATATTAAGTATATATATTTCTTAATTCACAAAATATTTCTTAAAAATACTTTTGATTATGACGCAACAATACACAGTTCTTTTTGATTTAGATGGCACTTTAGTCGATACCGCGCCAGATTTAATGCGTGCTCACAACCATGTAATGAAAAAATTTGGTTATCCCACAAAATCAACAGATGAGATTAGGACCCTAGTTGGTCAAGGTGCTGGTGCTTTACTTGGTAGATCTATTTGGGGTCAAGCAAAAAAGGAATTTGGGAAAGTACAAGATGAAAAGATTAAAAAAGAAATGGTTAAAGATTTTATAGATTTTTATGGAAAAAATATAGTTAATGAGAGTACTCTAATAAATGGTGTTAAAGAGTTTTTAGTTTGGTGTAGAGAAAAAAAAATCTCAATGGCTGTTTGTACTAATAAAACAGAATATTTAGCAATAGACCTTTTGAAAAAAATTGGAATTAACGACTTTTTTGAATATGTTGCTGGTCATAATACGTTTGAATATTGTAAGCCTGATCCAAGACATTTAACTTCTGTTGTTGAAATATTAGGTGGAGACATTAAAAAAACTTTAATGATTGGAGATAGTGAGACAGATGCTAACGCTGCAAAAAATGCTGGAATACCACTAATCTTATTAGAAGATGGTTATACAGAAAAAAAAACAACTGAAATATATCATAATCACTTAGTAAAAGACTTTGTTGGTATTGAAAAAATTGTTTTAAAATATCTTTAAGATTGATTATTTTTTTTTAACTATTAAAAACAAATCGTGAATTAGGAGTTATTTTGATATTACATAAAGTTAAAGTTTACCCATCTAAAATCCATCTACCAAAAAAAAATCAGCTAGCATGGAAAATAGCAGAGATTGCAAGTGATAATTCAAAATTGAATAAAGAGTCTATTGAGATGGTTATTAATAGAATAATTGATAATGCATCTGTGGCGATTGCTTCACTTAATAGAAAACCGGTAATTTCATCAAGAGAAATGGCTATAAAACACTCTAGAAAAAATGGTGCAACACTTTTTGGAATAAGTAATAAATTAAAATTTGATTGTGAATGGGCTGCTTGGTCAAATGGGACTGCTGTTCGAGAACTTGATTTTCATGATACTTTTTTAGCAGCAGATTATAGTCATCCAGGTGATAACATACCTCCACTGCTTAGTGTAGCACAACAAAAAAAAAGGAGCGGTCTAGATCTTTTAAAAGGAATAATCACTGCTTATGAAGTTCAAGTTAATTTAGTAAAAGGAATTTGTTTACATAAACACAAAGTAGATCACATAGCTCACTTGGGACCTAGTGTTGCAGCAGGTATTGGTTCAATGTTAAAACTAAATACAGAAACAATTTACCAAGCTGTACAGCAAGCTCTACATACCACTATTTCTACAAGACAATCTAGAAAAGGAGAAATTTCTAGTTGGAAAGCTTACGCACCTGCACATGCAGGAAAACTTGCAATAGAGGCTGTTGATAGAACTATGAGAGGTGAAGGATCTCCAAGCCCAATTTATGAAGGTGAGGATAGTGTTATAGCAAGAATTTTAGATGGAAAAAAAGCTTTATACAAAGTTCCACTACCAAAAAAGGGTGAAAGCAAGAAAGCAATTTTGGAAACCTATACAAAAGAATATTCTGCTGAATACCAATCACAAGCGTTAATAGATTTAGCAAAAAAACTTAAAAAAAGAGTTCATAATTTAAATTCAATTAAAAAAATTGATATTTATACAAGCCATCACACTCATTATGTCATTGGTACAGGAGCGAATGATCCCCAAAAAATGGATCCTAATGCAAGCAGAGAAACATTGGATCATTCAATAATGTATATATTTGCTGTAGCTCTAGAAGATGGTAATTGGCATCATATAAAATCTTACAGTAAAGCCAGAGCTAGAAAAAAAAGTACAATTAGAATTTGGAGATCAATTAAAACCCATGAGGATAAAAAATGGACTAAAAAATATCATAATCCAAATCCAAAAAAAAAATCATTTGGAGCTAAAGTGGTGATTACATTAAAAAATGGTAAAAAAATAATTGAACAACAAGATCGGGCTGACGCTCACCCTTATGGCTCTAGACCATTTGAGAGACAAGATTATATTAATAAATTTTTAACTTTGACTGAAAAAATTGTAGAAAAAAATGAGAGTGATAGATTTTTAAGAACGGTACAAAATCTAAAAAATTTGAAATCAGGTCAATTAGAGAGATTAAATGTACAAGTTAAAAAAAATAAGATTAAAAAGAATCCAAAAAAAGGAATTTTTTAATGCACTTTGTTGAGAAGGAACCATTTCAAAAAAGAAAAGACTTCATTGAAAAACTTAAATCAAATAAAATATTAAGGGTTCCTGGAGCTTATAATCCTCTTACTGCAAAACTAATTGAAGAAATTGGTTATGATGCAGTTTATGTATCAGGTGGTGTTATGGCAAATGATCTTGGTTTCCCAGATATTGGTTTAACGACATTGCAAGATGTTAGTACTCGATCTTATTTAATTTCAAGAGTAACTAACCTCCCAACAATAGTTGATATTGATACAGGTTTTAAATCATGTAAAGAGACAATTGAAACTTTTGAAGAATTTGGAATCACTGCAGTTCATTTAGAAGACCAAATAGAAAGAAAGAGATGTGGTCATCTTGATAATAAAGAATTGATAACGACAGAGGCAATGGTCAAAAAGATTAAGGATTGTGTATCAGCTAAAAAAGATGAAAATTTTAAAATCATTGCAAGATCTGATGCAAAGAGTGTTGAGGGAATAGATAAAATGATAGAGAGATGCAAAGCTTATATTGATGCTGGAGCTGAAATAATTTTTCCAGAGGCTTTACAAGATGAAAAAGATTTTGAAAAAGTGAGAAAAGAGCTTTCATGTTATTTACTAGCAAACATGACTGAATTTGGAAAATCTAAACTATTTAATTATAAAGAATTAGAAAAACTTGGATACAATATTGTAATTTATCCAGTAACAACTCAAAGATTAGCAATGAAAAATGTTGAAGATGGATTAAGAGACATTTATGTAAATGGACATCAAAATAATATTATTGATAAAATGCAGACTAGAAAACGATTATACGAGCTTGTCGAATATGAGAAATATAATAGTTTAGATGAAAAAATATATAACTTTAGCTCCGAAGGTCATGAATAATGAGTGAAGATATCAAAAAAGGTTTAATGGGTGTTACTGTTGATGAAACGGCTATCTCTAAAGTAATGCCTGAAATAAATTCTCTTACTTATAGAGGATATGCCGCTCAAGATTTATGCGCAAATTGTAAATTTGAGGAAGTTGCTTACTTAATTTTAAATGGTGAACTACCTAACAAAAAACAGTTAAAAGAGTTTGAAAAACAAGAAAGAAAAGAAAGAAAACTATCTAAAACCTTATTAGATGACATAAAAAAATTTCCAACTAAAGCTCATCCAATGGATGCTGCCAGAACAGCAGTGAGTATTATGGGTTTAGAAGATAAAGAAACTAAAGATAATTCACCAAAGGCTAACATGAGGAAAGTGATGAGAATTTTTGCTAAAACTCCTGTTGCCATAGCAGCTTTTTATAGAACTAGAAAAGGTAAAAAAATTATATCCCCAAAAAGTAATCTATCTTTTTCTGAAAACTTTTTTTATATGTGTTTTGGTAAGGTTCCTGAGCGAGATATAGTGAAAGCTTTTGATGTTTCATTAATATTATACGCAGAACATAGTTTTAATGTTTCAACTTTTACTGCAAGAACAATTACAAGCAGCCTATCTGATATTCACGGTGCAATTACTGGTGCTATTGCGAGTTTAAAAGGTCCTTTACACGGTGGTGCCAATGAGGAGGTCATGCATATGATGAATAAAATAAAAAAACCTGAAAACGCTTTAAAATGGATAAATAAAGCGCTTGATAACAAAGATGTTGTCATGGGATTTGGTCACAGGGTTTATAAAAGTGGAGACTCAAGAGTTCCTACTATGAGAGAATATTTTGGAAAAGTGGCTAAAATTAAGAAAGACAAAAAATTCGAGAAAATTTATGATATTGTTGAAAAAGTCATGATTGAAAGAAAAAACATTCATCCCAATGTTGATTATCCTACTGGACCTACTTATCATTTAATGGGATTTGATACAGATTTTTTCACTCCAATTTTTGTTATTTCAAGAATTACTGGTTGGGCAGCACATATATTTGAACAACATGCGGCAAATAAATTGATTAGACCACTTGCTAGCTACAATGGTAATCAATACAGAAAAGTTGATAAAATAAATAAAAGATAATTTTATTGTTTTTCAATCTTTGCAAATCTTGAATTACGTAAAATTTCACATTTATAATTATTATTTTTTACATACTCATCAATAGCTTTTTTGACGCCTGGTGCATAAGACAAATTATAATCATCGCATAAAATTGTTCCATTGTTTTTAATTACTTCATTACAACAATTTAAATCATTTTTAACTGTTTCATACTCATGACCTCCATCTAAAAAAACATAATCTATATTGGTCATATCTATTTTTTTTAAGATAGTGTTCGAGTTACCTTTTAATAAATGAACATTATTTTTAAACTTCGATAATAAATCTTCAACAGCCTCTATAGTGTAGGGGTCTTGTCTCTTTATATATTTAAAATATATTTCTTTAAAAGGATTAGAAAAATTTGTATTTGGTATTATTTCAGATTTATTTTCATCATTTTTTTCAAATAAATCTAAGCCTATGTATTTAAATTCATTATTATGAATTTGAAAAAGTAATTCACAAACATTTCTAGCAGTTACACCATGAAAAACACCCACTTCTAAGAAAATCTTAGGTCTTCTTTTTCTTACTTCCTCTAAAAAAAACTCTCCGTCACCTTTTTGTTTAAGGCTAGTTTTTCTAAAATATTTTTTATATTTCAAATGTATTAACTAAATGCTTCTACCCAAGTACCTTGGGTTGATGCTTTAGAATATTCTGTTGCACGACCTTCAAAGAAATTCATGTGTTCAACAGCATTTAACATAGTGTCTAGCCACCCAAGAGGATTTTTTTGCACATCATAAATTGGTTCTAAACCAAGTTGAACTAATCTTCTATTACCAATAAATCTTATATAATCTTTAACTTCTTGTGCTGTTAAACCTTCCATTGGACCCATTTCAAAAGCTAGATCAATAAAAGCATCTTCATGCGAGATAATAGTTCTGCAAGCTTCATAAAGTTCTTTTTTTAATTTTGGAGTCCAGATTTCAGGATTTTCTTTTATAAATTCCTTAAAGATTCTAATCATTGAATTACAATGGAGAGTTTCATCTCTTACAGACCAGGTAACAATCTGCCCCATGCCTTTAAGTTTATTATGTCTTGGAAAATTTAATAATATTGCAAAACTTGCGAATAATTGTAAACCTTCAGTGAATGCACTAAATACTGCAACTGTTTTTGCGATATCCTCTTTTGAGTTTACATTAAAACCTTGCATGTAATCATATTTATCTTTCATTTCTTTATATTTCATAAAAGCTGAATATTCAGATTCAGGCATACCGATTGTGTCTAATAGATGAGAATAAGCTGCTACATGAACTGTTTCCATTGCTGCAAACGCTGTCATCATCATTAAAACTTCTGTAGGCTTAAATACAGTTGTATAATGTCTTAAATAACAATTATTAACTTCAACATCTGCTTGTGTAAAAAATCTAAATATTTGAGTAACTAAATTTTTTTCTGGTTGAGATAAATTTTTTTGCCAATCCCTTACATCATCACCTAATGGTACTTCTTCCGGTAACCAGTGAATTCTTTGTTGTGTTAACCATGCATCATAACACCATGGATATCTAAATGGTTTATAAACTGGATTTTCAACTAATAATCCCATTTTTTTTGGTTTAATTATTTCTTTTTTTTCTACTTTGATTTTTTCTGTTACTGACATGATAGACATTCCTCATACTCTGGTTGTTCGTTAGATTGTTGATTTTTAGATTTATATACATTAGCTGTAATATCTGTTGATTTAGCATCATTGATATTTTCAGCTCTTTGTATTGATTTTGATCTACAGTAATAAAGGCTTTTTAGTCCTTTTTTCCAAGCATCAAAATGAATTCTATGAAGTTCTCTTTTATGAACATCTGCTGGTAAAAATAGATTGACTGATTGCGCTTGAGATACAAAAGGTGTTCGATCTCCACTTAATTCAATAATCCATTTTTGATTCAACTCAAAAGCTGTTTTAAATACATCTTTTTCTAATTCTGTTAAAAAATCTAAGTGTGAAACAGATCCTTGATTAGTTGTTATTGAAGACCAAGTTTCATCATCATTTTTACCATGACCCTCCAAAATTTCCTCTAAATATCTATTTCTAACATTAAAAGATCCTGACAAAGTTTTGTGTGTATAGCTATTTGCTGCAATTGGTTCTACTCCTGGTGAAGCTCCACCACAAATAATTGAAATAGAAGCTGTCGGAGCAATTGCTGTTTTGTTAGAAAATCTTTCTTGATAACCATATTCTGCTGCGTCTGGACAAGCTCCTCTTTCTTCAGCTAAATCTTTTGATGCTTGATTAACTTGTTCATCTATTTGTTTAAATATTTTTTTATTCCAAGATTTAGCCATTACTGACTCAAGTGGAATTTTATTTTTTTGTAAAAAGGAGTGGAATCCCATTACTCCTAATCCAACACTTCTTTCTCTCTCAGCTGAATATTTCGCATCTTTAAATTGTTCTGGAGCTTTATCTATAAAATCAGACAAAACATTATCTAAAAATCTCATAACGTCTTTAATCATGTCTGGATCATCTTTCCACTCATCGTACTTTTCTAAATTTAATGAAGACAAACAACAAACAGCTGTTCTGTCTCTTCCATCTTTATCTATCCCTGTCGGTAAAGTTATTTCACTACATAAATTAGAAGTCTTAACTGTTAAGTTAGCAAGTTTATGGTGCTGTGGAATTAATCTATTAACTGTATCTATATAAATTATATAGGGTTCCCCTGTTTCAATTCTAGCAGTCAATAACCTAATCCATAAATTTCTAGCAGATAAAGTTTGTTGAACTGTTCCATCTGCAGGACTTTTTAATGCCCATTGTTCATCGTTTTCAACTGCACGCATAAATGCATCAGAAACCAAAACACCATGATGTAAGTTTAAAGCTTTTCTATTTGGATCTCCACCTGTTGGTCGTCTCATTTCTATAAATTCTTCTATTTCTGGATGATCAATTGGAAGATAACATGCTGCTGAGCCTCTTCTCAAAGATCCTTGACTAATTGCCATTGTTAAAGAATCCATAACTTTAATAAAAGGAATTATTCCTGAAGTTTTTCCAACTTTACCAATTTTTTCACCAATAGATCTAAGGTTACCCCAGTAACTTCCTATACCACCACCTTTTGCAGCTAACCAAACATTCTCACTCCAAAGATCAAGAATACCTCCAAGACTATCTGATGCTTCATTTAAAAAACATGAAATTGGCAATCCTCTTTTAGTTCCACCATTTGATAAAACTGGCGTTGCAGGCATAAACCATAAATTACTAATATAATTATAAATTCTTTGTGCATGTAAGTTATCATCTGCATATGAGCTTGCGACACGTGCAAATAAATCTTGAAAAGATTCGTTGTGACCTAGATATCTATCTTTTAAAGTTGCTTTACCAAAATCAGTTAAATTAGCATCTCGAGATCTATCAATTTTAATAATAATACCTTTATCATTTTGAAAAAGTTCAGTTTCATTATTTAATGAAAAAAGATCTGGTCTATTATTTTTAGGAACTTCTTTAATTTCAGGGCTATATTCAGAGACAGCTTTCTTTAGGGCCTGAGATAGTATTTTATTCATTATTTGTTATTATAATTTGTATTATATACGAAAACAACTATATGTTGTATGCGTTTTGTATTAATATACTATATAACTAGTAAATCAATAGAACATTTATAGAACAGTAAAAAAATAATTCAACTATAAAAATGAAAAAAATGTAAGTAATTAACAGCATGAGTCAGTCAATAAAAATAGATCCTTTGGGCTTTAGAGAATATGACGCACGATGGGTTTATAAAAAAGATATCAATTCTGAGGGAATCAAAAATCTAGGAAAAGGTCTAGGCACACAAATTATAAAACACACAGGAAAAGAAAATCCGAGAGTTATAGTTGGCCATGATTATAGATCTTACAGCGAAGATATTAAATCTGCTTTAATAGAAGGATTAATTTCAACAGGATGTTATGTTGAAGATATTGGTCTATCTTTATCACCAATGGTTTATTTTGCTCAATTCAATCTTAATGGTGATGCTGTAGCAATGGTGACTGCAAGTCATAATGAAAATGGATGGACAGGTGTAAAAATGGGCATCCAAAAAGGTTTAACTCATGCACCTAATGAAATGAAAGAATTAAAAGATATTACTCTAAATAATAAATTTGTTAATGGTGAAGGAAATGAAAAAAAAATCAATGGTTTTCAAAAAATTTATAAAGATGATTTAATTAACAATAATAAAATAAATAAAAAAATTAAAGCTGTTGTAGCTTGTGGTAATGGTACAGCAGGTGTATTTGCCCCCGATATATTGAGGGGTATTGGATGTGATGTAATAGAATTAGATTGTAAACTAGATTGGACATTTCCAAAATATAATCCTAACCCTGAAGATCTAAAAATGCTTCATGCTATCTCAAAAGCAGTTAAAGATAATAATGCTGATATTGGATTTGGTTTTGATGGAGATGGAGACAGAGTTGGTGTTATTGATAATGAAGGAAATGAAATTTTTTCAGATAAAATAGGATTATTAATTGCAAGACACTTAGCACCAACCTATAAAAACTCTAAATTTATAATAGATGTTAAATCTACAAGTTTGTTTACAACAGATAAAATATTAAAAGAGAATAATTGTGAAACAATTTATTGGAAAACTGGTCATTCACATATTAAAAGAAAAGTAAATAAAGAAAAGGCTTTAGCTGGTTTTGAAAAAAGTGGGCATTTCTTTTTTAATAAACCTTTAGGTTATGGATTTGATGATGGAATAAATTCTGCTATACATATTTGTCACTTATTAGATAATCAAAATTTATCTATGAGTAAAATTATAAAAGAATTACCAAAAACTTATCAAAGCCCAACAATGGCTCCTTATTGTAAAGATGAAGAAAAATATCAAGTAGTAGAGGAAATTACAAAAGAATTTGAAATTTTGAAAAAAGAAAAAATTGAGATAGATAATCAACCTATTAAAGAAATTTTGACTGTCAATGGTATAAGATTTATGTTTGAGGATGGATCATGGGGATTAATTAGAGCTTCCTCTAACAAACCTTCATTAGTTATAGTAACTGAAAGTCCTTCTTCTGATGAAAGAAAAAGAAAAATATTTGAGTTTATTGATAAGCTACTTCAAAAAACTGGAAAAATTGGTGAATATGACCAAAAAATATAAACGTTAATAAAATTAATATTCAACCAATAAGTGTTCTTAAAATATTAAAGAATCATTTAGATTGAAAGAGAGGTGATGGAGGGAGACTGAAGTCACCTCTTTTTATATAAATAAACTATTTATTTTCCTCGTTTTCATCGCTTTTTAAATCAGAATCTAAATTTTCTTTAATTTCAGTATCATTTTTTTTAACTGACTCGTTACTATAAAATTTTCTAATTAATTCCTCTTCTCTTGCTCTGTGTTCTCTATCAAACTTATCTTCCCACTCTTTGAGTCTACGGTTTTCCTCTTTAATTCTCTCTTCTTCCTCATCTTGACGTTTTAATTCCATCTCTCGTTCTTGTTGGATTCTTTGTTTCTTTTCTTCCTCTCTTCTAATCTCATCCTCTCTTTCTCTTGACTCTTTATCTTTTAATAATTTTTCTTGTTCCTCAGCCTTAATTTGTTGTTCTTTTAATCTAAGTCTTTCCTCTTTTTCTTTTTGCTCAGCTTGTTCTTTGAGTAATTCTCTCTCAATTTCTTGTTGTCTTTCTATCTCTAACTGTTTCAATCTATCTTCAGTTTCCCTCAATTTTTCTTCTTCATATTTTAATTTTCTTGCTGCCTCTCTAATTTTTTGTTCCTCATCTAATCTTTTTTTTCTTTCAATTTCTTTTAATCTAATTCGTTCTTGTCTAGCAGATTCTTTTTCTTCTCTAATTTTTTGTTCTAGTAATTGTTTTGATCTAATTTTTTCTTCTTTAGCTTTTATTTTTTCTTCTCGAACTCTCTGTCTTTCGAGCATTTTTAATCTAAGATCTTCCTCTTTGAGTTTTAACGCATCCTCTCTTAGTTTTTTTGCTTCTGCATCTTTAATTTTTTGCTGTTCAATTTTAATTCTTTTAATTTCAATTTTTTTTCTTTTTTCCTCATTTTTTCTAACTTGTCGCTCATTTGAAATAATTAATTTTTTTTGAGCTAATATTTCTTTTTTTTCTTGTCTAATTTTGTCGAGTCTTTCTTTTTGCTCTTCTTTCTTTTTGTTTCTCAGCTCTTTTCTTTCATCTTGAATTCTTTTTTTTTCTAATCTTTTTTTTTCTTTTTCTCTCTCTTTTTTGAGATTGCTATAAAAATTACCAAATTTATTTTTAGCACTATCGATTACATTAATAGGATTGACTTTGATTTTATCTAGATTTATTGAGTTTGGTATAAGTGACTTAATTTTTTTAACGCCCAATTTATTCTTATTCTTTTTTATTTTGAAGGGGCTCATATTAGAATTTATCAATTTTATGATAATTAAAATATAATAGATATGATTATATTGAGTTTAAATATCTTAAAATACTGGGAAAAATTAAAATATTTTTTTAATTTCAATTTTGACGTGTAGATATTTTTTCCAAATATATTATAATTCTAAATATTCTAACAAAAATTTTACAGACACAATTAATAAAAATATTCCAAAAAATTTACTAATTTTTTTTTTGTCTAACTTATGAACAGTTTTGGCACCTATTCTTGCCATGAAAGTTGTTATTGGTACAAATATTAAAAAAGCAGGTATATTTAAAAATCCAATACTCAATGGTAAGTTCGTTTTCAAAAAATATCCTGTAACAAAAAAACCTATAGCTCCAAACAACGCAATCAAAAAACCTATAGCTGCAGCACTACCAATTGCTTTATTTATTGAAAAACCAAAGAATTTTAGGATTGGAACATTCATTATAGCTCCACCAATGCCCATAGGAGCTGAAATAAAACCTACTACTAAACCTAATATCATTTTTAAATAAAGTTTCATTTCCTTTATTTTACTTTGCTCCTTTTCTTTTAATAAAAGTAAGTAAATTCCTAAAAAAAAAATAACTATTGAAAAAAAAAGTATTAATGATTTTGTTTTTAATGAAGCTGCAAAAATTGTGCCAATTATAACACCTAGAATAACATAAATACCGTAATTTTTAACAACTTGAAAATTTACTGCTTTATATTTGTGATGAGTAAAAACAGATACAGCTGAAGTTGGAATTATTATTGCAAATGAAGTCCCTACTGCCAAATGCATTATATATTGTGGGTCTATACCTAATGAGCCAAAAATGTAATAAAGAAAAGGAACAGTAATTAATCCTCCACCAATACCAAATAAGCCTGCAACAAAACCAACAGGAATTGCTGTTAAAGCCATTAATAAAATTATATAACTATATTCGTTTGCTAAAATAGAATTAAGCAGATTGACCTACACTTGTATCAACATTATTAAATTTAATTTTATCCATAATATGGTCAATTTTTTTTATATCAGCATCTCTCACACACATATTTTCACTTAAATATCTCTTCCAATAACTTGCTCCACTCTGTCCATGGAATAAACCTAAAGTATGTCTCATAATTTGATTTAATCTTGTTCCTTTTTTTAATTCATCTTTTACATAAGGAATAAGTTGTTCAATAACTTCTTGACGACTTGGAATATTTTCATTTTTAAATATTTCTCTTTCAATATTAGCTAACAAATAGGGTGTGTGATATATTGCCCTTCCAATCATCACACCGTCAGTTTTTTCTAAATGAATTTTGATCTCATCAACTGATGTTATTCCCCCATTAATAATTATTTCCTCATTAGGAAAATCTTTTTTAAGCCTATAAACAAAACTATATTTTAGCGGTGGGATATTTAAATTTTGCTTAGGAGTAAATTTACCTAACATTGCTTTTCTTGCATGAATTATAAAAGTTTTTACTCCAGTTGATTTAAGTTTTGAGATAAAATTATATAAATTTTCATAATCCTCTACATCATCGTATCCAATTCTGGTTTTGATTGTAATTGGAAGTTTTGTTTCTGATTTCATTTTGCTTAGACAATCAGCAACCAAATTTGGCTCCTTCATTAAACATGCACCAAACTTATTTTTTTCAACTTTTCTACTTGGGCAACCTAAATTTAAATTTATTTCATCATAACCAAAATCTTCACCAATTTTAGTAGCTTCTGCTAAAAGTCTAGGAGATGATCCTCCCAACTGAAGAGCAACTGGTTTTTCATTAATATTAAAATCAAGTAATTTTTTTTTATCACCCCTATTAATTGCCTCATCTACAATCATTTCTGTATAAAGAAGAGTATTTTTTGAAATCAATCTTAAAAAATATCTCTCATGCCTGTCAGTGCAATCCATCATAGGAGCTACTGAAACTTTCCTATTCATGATTAAACTTTATATTATTTTATTATGAGTTTGAAGAGTCTGAATCTTCTGAAACCGTTTCAGCTTCTTGATTTTCCTGCTCTGAAACTTCATCTAAAGAAACTTCTCCATGTTCATTTGTGTTTTCTTCATTACTTGAAGAATCTAATTCTGGTGTAGCTGTTTCTGATAGTTCAGCTAAATCATCTTGCGAAACTTGAATTTTTTCAGGAGTTTTTCTAGCTCTTTTTGACGGTAAAATTGGTGTTCCACTTTTTGAAATTTCTCCTTTGTATAAAGTATCAAAATCATCACCTACTTCTTCATCATCATCAGATCCATCATCAACTTGTTCAACATGTTTTCTTAACTTATAAACTGCACTTTCAGTTAATTCTGATACCTTAATATTCTCTTCTGCAATTTCTCTTAGGGCTATAACTGTATTTTTGTCGTTATCTTTATCAAGTGTAGGTTCTATTCCTGAGTTTAATTGTGTTGCTCTTTCTTTTGCAACTAAAACCAATTCATATGGACTATCTACTTTATCTATACAATCTTCAACTGTAACTCTTGCCATGCGAGTTATCTATAAGCTGAAAATCAAAAAATCAAGGATTATTTAGATATATTCAGGATTTAATCTATTTCTCACTATCAAAAGAGCAATTAAAGACGTCAATATGTAGATAAAAGAAATCATGGCTATCTGTTCAATAGAAAATTCTTTATCAATCAATATACCAAATAAGGCTGTACCAAAAGCAGTAGAAAATACCATTAAAGCTGTAGTTAAAGCTTTGATCGATCCAATATATTTCACGCCATAAATTTCTGCCCAAGTTGAAGATCCCAGCACATTGGCTAATCCATTTGAAATACCAATAAATCCAAGAAATATGAATGCAGTTATAGTGTTGTCAAAGAAAATTAAAACTAGAGCCGAAAGTAATAAAGGAATATTCATGAATATTAATAATTTCCTACTTGTAAATTTATCGATTAAAAATCCTGAAACCAATAAAGTAATTACAGATAAAATTGAATATACCATAAATGATTGTGCAATTACAAAATTACCCCAATCTTTAGATTCGGTAATAAATGATTGATAAACAAATACCCCCGTTGCTATCCAAGGCATAGCTAGCATATTTAAGCAAATTATATAAAATCTGTAATCTTTTAAAACTTCTTTTCTTTTCCATTGTTTAATATTTTTTTCTTTAAAATCATTTTTATTTGTTTCTTCCCTAGAGTCAAAATTCAAATTTTTAATTAAAACAAAAGAGATTATTGGCAAAAACATTAAAACTAATAATGAAATTGAAGTCCAAATATTTTGCCAAGATGTAACAGTCAATAAATACACAATTAAAACTGGTAAGATAAATTCTGCTGTTGAAAGACCAAACCAAGCTATACTTAAAGCCTTACCTCTAGATGTTGTAAAATATCTAGAAATTGTGGTTGTTGCAGTATGAGACATCATGCCTTGTCCTGAAAATCTCATTAAAAATATTGCTATAAATAAAAATGTAATTGATGAAATTTTTGAAAAGAAAAAACATGAAAAAGAAAGGAGTAATGTTACAAAAAATGCAAATTTAAAAATATTGATATCATCTATTTTTTTTCCAACCCAAATAAGAATAAAACTACTAAGCAAAGTTGCTGAAGCATAGATTGATCCAAATTGTCCCTGTGTAATAGAAAGTACATCACGTATACTAGAGTTAAATAGACCTAAAAAAAAACTCTGTCCAAAACTAGAAAAAAATGTAAAAATAAAACCAAATATAATTACTTTTATACTTAAACTTTTAAACATATAAAATTATGAGTTGTAATGTTGCTTTCATAGGTCTTGGTGTCATGGGTTATCCAATGGCTGGTTATATATCAAAAGGTGGACACAATGTAACTGTTTTTAATAGAACAAAATCAAAAGCAGAAAAATGGATTAAAGAATACAAAGGTAAAATTGCAGAAACTCCTGCAGACGCTTCAAAAGATGCTGAGTATGTCTTTACATGTGTTGGAAATGATAATGATTTAAGAGAAGTAACATTTGGTGACAATGGTGCATTCAAAACAATCAAAAAAGGTGCAATCTATATTGATAACACTACAGCATCAGCTACTATTGCTAGAGAAATTTACGAATACGCAAAGAAAAATGATTTTGGTGCATTAGATGCTCCAGTGTCTGGTGGACAAGCTGGTGCAGAGAACGGTGCATTAACAGTTATGATCGGTGGTGATCAAGCTGACTTCGATAAAGCAAAAGATAAAATTGATTGTTACAGCAAAAAAATGAAGCTGCTTGGTAAATCAGGAAGTGGACAACTTGCCAAGATGGTTAATCAAATTTGTATTGCAGGATTAGTTCAAGGTTTGTCAGAAGGAATTAATTTTGGAATGAAAGCTGGATTAAAAATGGAAGATGTTATTGAAGTTATTTCAAAAGGTGCAGCACAATCTTGGCAAATGGAAAATAGATATAAAACAATGATTGATGATAAATTTGATTTTGGTTTTGCAGTAGATTGGATGAGAAAAGACTTAAAGATTGCAATGGATGAGGCAAAAAATAATGGTTCATTATTACCTGTTACTGAGCTTGTAGATAAATTTTATGGAGAAGTTCAAGGTCTAGGTGGTAATCGTTGGGACACTTCAAGCCTAATTAAAAGATTTAGAAAGTAATGTATGCAACCAGCATACTATGAAAATTTAGAGGAAATTCAAAATAAGTACTGGTCTATGCTGGATGATGCTGTGACCAATAGAGGATCGCCATTTAGAATTCCAGTTTTTATCTGTGCGCATCAAGATGAAGTTGATGGTAGAATAGTTGTCTTGCGTAAGTCAGACAGGTCAAATAATCTTTTACAGTTTCACACTGATTTTAGATCTCCAAAAGTAGATATTCTCAAAAAAAATAATAATGCCTCCTTAGTTTTTTATGACAAAGAAGAAAAGATACAACTAAGAGTAAAAGTAGAATGTGAAGTGAATAATCAAAATTCAACTACAGAAGAGTCATGGAAAAAAACTCAACATATAAGTAGACGTTGTTATTTAACTGATAGTCCTCCAGGGACTGTATCTGACAATCCAACATCTGGAATGATATCTAAATTAGAAGATTTTGATTATACGATGGATCAAAGTGAAGAAGGTTATAAAAACTTTACTGTTATTAAATGTAAAATTAAATCTATTGAATGGCTTTATCTTGCAGCTAAAGGACATCGAAGAGCTAAATTTGATTTTGCAAACAAAGAAGAAAGATGGTTGGTACCATAATGAAGAAATATGAAGCGATGGTTTTGTCTTGCATGGATCCAAGATTTCAAACAAAAGTTTATAAATACTTAAAAGCTAAAAAATTAACAGGAAAATATAGTTCTTTCACAATTGCAGGAGCTGCGATTGGAGTTACAGCCAAAAAATTTAAGAAATGGCATTCCACTTTTATAGATAATTTATCAACCTCAATAAAATTGCATAAAATAAACAAGCTTATTGTTATAAATCATAGAGACTGTGGTGCCGCAAGAATAGTGAATGGTAATAAAAAATTTAATTTTAAAATTGAAAATAAAATACACAAAGACTCTTTTAAAAAAATTAAAAAAGTTTTGAATAAAAAATTTCCAAATTTAAAAGTAAATTTTAAAATTCTATCTTTAAAAAATTGATTTAGAGTATTTTTTCCAGTTATCTTGATAGTGCTTTGTATTTTCGAACACTGCTTTTTTTTCATCTTCAGTAACTTCTCTTACAACTTTACCTGGAGAACCAATTACTAATGAATTATCTGGTATTTCTTTATTCTCTGTAATTAAAGCTTTAGCACCTATTATACAGTTTTTTCCAATTTTTGCATTATTAAGAATGACTGCTCCAATTCCTATTAAACTATTGTCCCCTATAGTGCACCCATGAAGCATAACCATATGTCCAATAGTAACATTCTTTCCAACTTTTAATGGATAGCCTGGATCAGTATGCAAAACACTTCCATCTTGCACATTTGATCCTTCACCAATATGGATATTTTCGATATCTCCTCTTAGGGTTGCATTAAACCAAATACTTGAATTTTTTTCTAAAGTGACATCACCTATTATGGTCGCATTAGGGGCAATCCAATTTTCGCCAGAGTTTTTTGGTTTTTTATCTTTTAAATCATAAAACATAATTTATATATTATTACATTATGCCAATACAAACTCCAATATGTGATTTTGGCCAAAAGGCTCATGACTTTAAGCTTAGATCAACAGACAATAAAGTAATTTCTCTAAATGATATCAAGGGTGCAAATGGAACTTTAATAATGTTTATTTGTAATCACTGTCCTTATGTTAAGGCAGTTACAAAAGACATAGTTGAAGATTCTAAAAAATTAAAAGATATTGGAATAAATTCAGTAGCTATCTGTGCAAATGATGCAGAAAATTATCCCGAAGATTCCTTTGAAAATATGATTAAGTTTGCCAAAGATAATCAATTTAGTTTTCCCTATTTGCTTGATGAAACTCAAGAAATTGCAAAAACTTATAATGCTGTATGTACACCTGATTTTTTTGGTTATAATAGAGAACTAAAACTTCAATATAGAGGTAGACTTAGAGAACTTAGAAATCTTATTCCGGTCAAAGACGGAGAAAGTGACTTGCTAAAAGCAATGAAGATAATAGCTAAGACTGGAGAAGGACCTGAGAAACAAACACCTAGTGCTGGTTGTAGTATTAAGTGGAAAACTAATTAATGTATTTAATTATTACAAGATCTTTCCCACCTGAATTGGGTGGTATGCAGAATCTGATGTGGGGTCTCACACAAGAGATGTCAAAAAACTTTATGATTAAAGTTTTCGCTGATTATTATGAAAATCACATAGAATTTGATAAGGAAGTTAATTTTTCAATTGAAAGAGTTAGAGGAATTAAATTTTTAAGAAAAATAAGAAAAGCACAATTAATAAATGAATTTTTAAAAAAAAATAAAGTACAAGGAATAATTGCCGATCATTGGAAAAGTTTAGAATTAGTAAATACTAATAAAAAAAAGTTTTGTTTAATTCATGGTAAAGAAATAAATCATTCTTTAGGAAGTTCATTAAACAAAAGAATGACTAAAGTTTTTGATAATGTAGAAAAAATAATTGCAAATTCTGAATACACAAAAAATTTAGCAATCAATAATGGTATAAAAAAAGAGAAAATTGTAGTAATTAACCCCGGTGTGAATCCAATCAAAGAGTTGAACAAAA
>CACJEC010000003.1 GCA_902592325.1 uncultured Pelagibacteraceae bacterium | reverse complement strand
AATGACTTATTCGAAACTATGTATAACTCAAATGGTATAGGTCTTGCGGCTGTCCAAGTGGGTATACTGAAAAGAGTTTTAGTTGTTGATGTATCATCAAAAGAAGAGGAAAAAAAACCAATTTGTTTTATTAATCCTTCCATTAAAAAAACTAGTGATGAAAAATCAGTATATGAGGAAGGATGTTTATCTATTCCTGATACTTTTATTGAAATTCAAAGGCCGAAAATTTGTGAAGTAGAATATATAGATCTAGATGGTAAAATTAGAATTCAAGAATTTGATGGCCTTCTATCAACTTGTATTCAGCACGAAATAAATCATTTGGATGGAAAACTTATTATAGATCATTTGTCGAAATTAAAAAAAGACATGATTATTAAGAAAATTTCAAAAATTAAAAAAAATCCTGACAGAGTAATAGTTTGAAATGGCAAGAAAAATTATCTTTATGGGCACTCCTTTATTTGCAGTGCCAATTTTAAAATCACTTTATCAAAACGGATATCCTATTACTCTTGTTTATACCCAGCCACCACAAAAATCTCACCGTGGCCAAAAAATAAATAAATCACCTATTCAAGGTATTTCTGAAACTTTAAATATTGAATATAGAACTCCTTACTCCTTAAAAGATAATACTGAAGAGTATGAGCGTATTAAAAAAATAAATCCTGATCTTGTAATAGTAGTTGCCTATGGTCAAATTATTCCAAAAGAGTTTTTAAATTTATCTAAAAAAGGATTTATAAATATTCATGCATCAATACTTCCTAATTGGAGAGGTGCAGCACCAATCCAAAGATCAATAATGAATCTAGATAAAGAAACTGGTATTAGCATTATGAAAATTAATGATAAACTAGATGCTGGCCCTGTGTGTAATATATACAAAATGAATTTAGAAAATAACTCTAACGCAAGTGATATCTCTGAAAAACTTTCATTAATTGCAGCAGAAAATATTTTAGATAATATTGATGATATTCTTGAGGATAAGGTAAAATTTATTGAACAAGATCATTCAAAAGCAACCTACGCATCTAAGATTAAAAAAATAGAGGGCAATATTAATTGGACAGATTCCGCTGAAAATATTATTGGGAAAATTAATGGTTTATATCCTTCACCTGGTGCTTTTTTTACTTTTAAAGGAGAGAGGTATAAAATATTAAGAGCTGAGATTGCAAATGGAAAAGGAAATCCTGGAGAGATTGTTTCAGATTATTTAGAAGTTATATGTGGTAACAATCGATCAATAAAAATTACACAAATTCAAAGGGAAGGAAAAAAAGCTCAAAATATAAATGAATTCATGCTTGGAACTCATATTAAAAAAGGTACAAAAATTTAAATGGCAAGATATCAATTGCTTATAGAGTATGTTGGTACAAATTTTAGGGGTTGGCAGATTCAAAAAAAAGGTTTGACAATTCAAGGACTTATTCAAGATAAAGTTTCAAAACTTTTAAAAGAAAAAATTATTCTAATTGGTTCAGGCAGAACAGATGCAGGTGTTCATGCTATAGAGCAATCTGCACATTTTGATTGTGAAAATGAAATTATGGATACAAATAAATTTTTGAATTCTATAAATTATTTTTTGAATAAAAAGGATATTGCTATTACAAAAATTAGAAAAAGAAGCAATAATTTTCATTCGAGATTTTCAGCAAAACAACGAGTTTATAAATATATAATTTTTAATCAAATTAGTTCACCTATCATTGAAAAAAAAAGAGGTTGGCACGTTAGAAAAAATTTGGATATTAGTTTAATAAAAAAAGGTGCTAAAAAGCTAGTTGGAACTAATGATTATTCAACATTCAGATCTTCAAGTTGTCATGCTAAAAGTCCAATTAGAACTATTAAATCGATTAAAATTAAAACTTTAAAAAATAAAATTGAGATTGAATTTAGATCTAGATCTTTTTTACAACAACAAGTGAGATCTATGGTTGGTTGTTTAAAATATTTAGGAGAAAAAAAATGGGACTTGAAAACCTTTAATAAAGCATTTAATTCAAAAAAAAGAGCATTATGTGCACCTCCAGCACCACCAGAAGGACTTTTTTTAACGAAGATTATTTATTAGTTTTTTCCTATTTTTCATTGCAAATTTCATATTTATACGCCATCTACTTTCTGCTCTTACAATATAACCACAGCAATTTTTAGATTTACATTTACATGGAAATTGTTTGTAATTTTCATCATAACCAAATCCATAATCGCAAGTAAACTCCTCACCTTTTTTAATATCTTTAATTGCTTTAACCCAAATTTTGAGTCCTTTTCCATCATAATCACAATTATTGTCACACGAGTGATTGATTAATCCAGCTGTATTCCAAGAAAAATCTCCGTCTAAATCGTATCTTTTGTTAATGGTAAATAAATAGATTGGTTTATCATTATCATATTTATTAGATTTTTCAGTTTGTTTTTTTGTAATTAATTTTCCTACATAATCGATTATTTTTGTTCCTTTTTTTATATCTCTTGTTGCATAAAGTCCCCTACCTTTTTTATCAATAGTAGATTTTTTAATTTTATATAATTTCATAAAGATTTTTATTTAGAGGGTTATTAATAATTATCAATTAAATTCTATAAGAGCATCAACATGTCTCTTGGTACTATCTTGTAGTGCTTTAAGATCGTACCCACCCTCTAGTATAGACACAACGTTTCCATTGCAAAATAATTTTGAAATTTCTAATGTTCTTTTTGTGATTTTATAAAAATCCTCAGAATTTAATCTAAGTTGCGCCAAAGGATCATTAATATGCGCATCAAAGCCAGCAGAAAATAACAAAAATTCTGGCTTAAATTCCTTAAGTTTATCTAACACATTTTCATATGCATTGAGATATTCCTCAGAGGTTGTTCCTGCATCAAGAGGAATATTAAGAATATTGTTGAATTTGCCTTTTTCCTTATTTGATCCTGAACCTGGATAGTAAGGGTATTGATGAGTAGAAATGTATAAAACTTTATTATTATTATAAAAAATGTTTTGTGTACCATTTCCATGGTGAACATCAAAATCAATAATTGCAACTTTTTTATATTTATATTTTTCTAATAAATAATTAGCTCCAACAGCAACATTATTATAAATACAAAAACCCATAGCTTTTTCTTTTTCTGCATGATGTCCTGGGGGCCTTACAGCACAAAAAGCGTTTTTAAATTCTCTATTTTCTACCCCATCAATTGCTGTTATAATTGATCCAGCTGCATCTTTACTTGCATCTTTACTTCCAGGGGAAACAACAGTATCACCATCAAGAAAAGTAAATCCTTTTTGAGGAAAAGATTGTTTAACTTGTTCTATATATTTAGACGAGTGAGTATTTAGTAAATAAGATTCATCAAATTTTGCAGGTTTTTTCCATATAAGATTTTTATTATTTAATTTTTTGAAATTATCAATAACAACTGTAACTCTATCAATTTTTTCAGGATGTCCGTCACCAGTATCATGATTTTTATAAGAATCTGAGGTAATTAAACCAGTTTTCACTTAAAGTAATTCTTTAAAATATTTGAGTAAATTAAGGTTAATTTTTTTAAATCTAAAATTGATGTTCTTTCATTTACTTGGTGAATACTGTTATTTTTTAAACCTAGTTCAAGTCTTGGAATAGATCCTAAAAAGCGACTATCACTGGTTCCACCTCTGCAATTTAATTTTGCTGTATTTCCAGTTATTTGTTTAACAATTTTTTTTACCATAAGAATTTCTTTGTTTGGTTCTGTATAAAAAGCCTCACCGCTCACTTTATATTCAATTTTTGTTTTACATTTTTGTTTTTTTGCTACAGCGTTAATTATTTTATTTAGCTTCTTTTTCAAAGCAGATGATTTATGTTTAGAATTAAATCTAACATTAAATTTTGCACTTGCAGTTTCTGGTACTACATTTTCTGATAAATTATCAACATTTATTTTTGTAAACTCTAAATTTGATGCAGGCATATATTTAGTACCTCCATCTAAAGGTGAACTTTTTAATTTTTCTATTATTTTAGCTAAAGCAGTACACGGATTTATATAAGAGCCATAAAATGCTGAGTGACCACTTTTTCCGTATACAGTAATAATTCCATTCATAGATCCTCTTCTTCCAATTCTTATTTCATCTCCAACCGATTTATTCGAAGATGGCTCACCTACTACTGAAAAATCTATTTTTTCACCTTTTTTTCTAAGATATTTCATAACTGCAGGACATCCAAATCCTGTTGTTTCTTCATCTGCTGAAATAATTATTGAGATTGATCCCCTAAATTTGTTATTTTTGATAAAATTACTTACAGCGCTTATCCAACAAGCTATACTGCCCTTCATATCTTGTGCACCTCTACCATTTAAATACCCTTTTTTTACAACAGCTTTGAATGGTGGAAATTTCCAGTTATCCAGATTTGCAACTACATCAGTATGACCTAAATACATAATGTGTGGTTTTGATTTACCAAACCGGGCATATAAATTAAGAGCAGATTTTGGTCCAGTTCCTTTTGATTTTATTATTGCACATTTAAAACCGAGAGCAGTTAATTTTTTTGTTAAGAATTTCATTATGCCCTTATCTTCTGTTTTAATTGTTGGAAATCTTATCAGCTCTTGTGCTAATTTTATTTCATTATAAGTTTTCATTAATTCACTCTCTTAAAAGATCGTTAACAGATGTTTTCGACCTTGTTTTTTCATCAACCTTTTTAATTATTACAGCACAATATAAAGAAGGTGCTTGTGGATTATTTTTATTTGGTAAAGAACCTGGAACTACCACTGAGTAAGGTGGAATTTTCCCATAAGAGATTTCACCAGTTTTTCTATCAACAATTTTTGTTGATTGACCAATATACATTCCCATACTTAAAACTGATCCTTCACCAACTATTACACCTTCAACAACTTCAGACATTGCACCTAAGAAAACATTATCTTCAATAATTGTTGGTAATGCTTGAGCAGGTTCTAACACACCACCAACACCAGATCCTGCAGATATATGGCAATTCTTTCCGATCTGACTACAGCTACCAGCTCTTGCAAAAGTATCAATCATCGTACCTTCGTCGATATATGCGCCAATGTTTACATAACATGGCATCAGGACAGCATTCCTCCCAACAAATGATCCTTTTCTCACAGGAGAGTTTGGTACCATTCGGAAACCTGCTCTCTCATGATCTTCTTTTGACCATCCTGCTGTTTTACCTTTTAATAAATGTAATTTGTCATACCAACTACTATATGGGCCGTTTAAATTTTCCATAGGGTAAATTCTAAAACTAAGCATAATTGCTTTTTTTAAATGTTGATGTGTAATCCATTCACCATTAATTTTTTCTGCTACACGAGATTTGCCACTATCCAAATCATTGATTACTTGATTAATTGCATCTTTTAATGACTGATCTGAATTTGGATTTACTTGATCTTTATTTTCCCAAGCTTCATTTATAATTTTTTCTAGAGACATAATTTATGTACTTTTTAATAGCCTTATTTCTTTTAGAAATAAAGACAGATTTTCAATTTTATGAGAAATATAATCTTTATCGGAGTCTAATTTTCCGAAATGTTCATCATTAATTAACCAAACAGTTGTGCAGCCACGTTGATGACCAATACTGAGATTTTTTGCAATATCTTCTATGTAGATAGTCTCTTTTGGATTAATTCCAAATTTTTTAACCATTAAATCAAATGTTTTTGACTCAGGCTTAGGCACATATTTAGCATCCTCAATATCGAATATTCTATCTCTTCCAAATAAATCATATACACCTAGATGCGTTAAAATATTTTCAGCATGTTCTGCACTTCCATTAGTAAAAATAAATTTTTCCATATCCAATTTCTCAAGTTCATTTCTCATAATCTTATCCTTTTTCATGAATGAGAGGTCAATAGTGTGGACATATTTTAAAAATTCTTGTGGTGGAATATCATGATGAATCATGAGACCATTTAGACTTGTATTATATTTATAAAAATAACTTGTTTGAAGCTCTTTAGCCTCATGCATATCTATTTTAAGTCTTTCAGAAATAAATTTAGTCATCCTTTTTGATACTTGACCAAATACTTTTTCAAGAGAATAATTATTATGTTTTCCATAACACACCCCATCAAGATCTAGTAAGAGATATTTTTTTTCTTTTAAATTCATTTTCTTATCAATGTACCTGAACCTTTATCTGAAAATATTTCCCATAGACATGAATGCTGTTTTGTTCCATTAATTATACCAACTGCTGTAACTCCATTATTTACAGCATCCAGGCAAGCATTTATTTTAGGTATCATGCCTTCAGTAATAGTTTTATTTTTAATCAATTCTGAAATTTTTGATGAAGAAATTTCTTCTATAAGTTTTTTTTCTTTATCTAAAACTCCATCAACATTTGTCATTAATAATAATCTTCTAGATTTTAAAGATTTTGCTATTGCCATTGCAGCAGTATCACCATTTATATTATGAGTTTGGTTCTTTTTATCTAAACCCAAGGGTGAGATAATGGGTATTTTATTTTGTTTTACCATTTTCAATAAAGTCTCATTATTAATTTTGCTCGGTATGCCAACGAATCCTAGTTCTTTTTTTTCAGGAATGATTTCGATAATATTATTTTTTTTTGTATGTATTGAAATTGCCTTTGAACCTTGTTTTTCTAAAGAGTTTACAATGTCATCATTAAAATCAATTAAAACTGATTCAACTATATTTATTATCTTTTTATCAGTTACTCTTAGTCCTCTGATGAATTTCGATTTAATATTTGATTTGTCTAATTCTCTTTTAATTCTTGGTCCACCTCCATGAATAACAACAATTGAAAGACCAAGTTTATTTAAAATATTTATATCTGTTATAAAGTTATCAAATATATTTCTATCAATAAAAACATTTCCTCCATACTTAATAACTATTATATCGTTTTTATATTTTTCTATATATTTTTTTACTTCGTTCGTTGGTGGTCCATTTTTGGGTAGTATCTTTGTTAAGTCCATTAACTTATTATTATTTTAATATAAAAATTAGGTCGCAGTTTTTATAGTTGTTCTCTTCATAATGAAAACTTGTTGTGCCATAGTTAAAATATTGTTAACAGTCCAATAAATCACTAATCCAGCTGGGAAAGGAGCTAATATCACTGTCAGGAAAAGAGGGAAGAACATAAATATTTTTGCTTGCATTGCGTCTGTAGGAGCAGGATTTAATTTCTGCTGAACCCACATAGATACTCCCATTGCAACTGGCCATGCTCCAATAACCAAAAATGAAGGAACATCGTAGGGTAGCAGCCCAAATAAATTAAATATAGACGTTGGATCTCTCTCAGATAAATCTTGAATCCAGCCATAGAAAGGCATTTGTCTCATCTCGATTGTTACAAACAATACTTTATATAAGGCAAAAAAAACTGGGATTTGAACCAGAATTGGCAAACAACCCGACATTGGATTTACTTTTTCTTTTTTATAAAGTGCCATCATTTCTTGTTGAAGCTTCATTTTATCATCTTTGTGAAGTTCTTTTAGACGGACCATTTCAGGCTGAAGCGCTTTCATTTTTGCCATACTTCTAAAAGAAAAATTAGCTAATGGAAAAAATACTAAACGAATACAAACTGTAATAGCGATAATTGCTAGCCCATAATTTCCAAGTAATTTAAAAAAATAGTCAATTCCATAAAATAGAGGCTTTGTAATAAAATATAAGAAACCCCAATCGATTACTAAGTCAAACTTTTCAATATTTAATTCTTCAGCGTAACCATCAACTACATCAACTCTTTTAGCTGCAATAATTATCTGCATCTCCTCTTCAATGGAAGAGTTTCTATCAAGTTCAATAGGTTGAATGGCAATATAATTTGCTCTGAATTTATTTTTATAATCAAATGTAGTTTTAAATTCAATATTCCTTGGAGGAACTATAGAGCTAATCCAATATTTGTCTCCTATACCAAACCAGCCCTTGTTAGCATTTTTTTTAAATTTTTCTTCTTTTATATCGTCATAATCTTCTTCAAAAAGTTCTCCATCAAGTGCAGCAAGCAAACCCTCGTGTAAGATGTAGAAGTTTGAAAGGCCGTCTGGTATTTTATTTCTTATAATTTGACCGTAAGAATAAAAATCAAATCTCTTGTCTGTGGAATTGATCACTTTTTGTTTAATCGTAAATAAAAATTTATCATCTAATAAAATCTCTTTTTGGAAAGTTAATCCTTGATTATTTTTCCAATAAAGTTTTATTGGAGTTTGATCAGTTAATTTATTATTACCTTCAACTGACCACAAAGACTCTGAATTTGGAATATTAATATTTTTATCAGACGTAACAAATCCACTTTCAATAAAATAACCTTCTTCTATATTTCTTGGATGTAATAGGGTTACATTTTCATTACTTTCTAACTCTGTATTATATTGCTTAAATGTAAGATCATCTATAATTGCACCTTTAAGAGATATAGATCCTTTAATATTATTATTTTCAAAATTAATTCTTTCATTTTCAATTATTGCTTCATCTCGTGAAATTTTAATTTTTGTTTCTTTTTGCTCTAAGCTTGGTGCATCTGAATTTTTTTCAATTTTATTTTTTTCAGTATTATTTTGAGATCTTTTTGTTGGTTCTGGAGCAAAAAATAATGCATATAGCACTATTACTGCTGCTGAAAGAGAAATTGCTGCTATTACATTTCTTGTATCCATTATTTTTTAATTTTTATTTTTTTAATTACTGGATCTAAGCCTTCACCACCACCAAGAAACTTAATTGGATGACAAGATAAAATTCTTTTACTACTCATAAAAATACCTTTAAAAAAACCAAAAGTTTTTAACGCTTCAATACTATATTCAGAACAAGTAGGTAAATAACGACAAGATTGACCCAACAAAGGACTAATAATTAATCGATAAATTTTGATAAATTGTATGAGGATGATTGTTAAAATATTCATTAATATATTCTTTCTAAGTCACGAAATATAGTTTCTTTTATAATTGTATATTCATTGTTTAGCATAGTTGGCTTAGCAATAACAAGATATGAATAACTATATTGTAAAGATATTTTTTTTATCGCATCATTCACTATATTTCTCAATCGCCTTTTAATTTTATTTCTTTTTACAGCATTGCCAATTTTTTTCTTAGTTACAAAGCTAATATTTAATTTATTTTTATTTTTATTAATTAATTTTCCAAAAAAAATATTTACATATTTGTTAGAAATTTTTCTTTCTCTTAAGAGATTTTTGAAGTCTTCATTTTTTGAAAGAGCAAGTATTTTGCTTTTCATTTAAATCAGATTACTTTTTTTTAACAGTTGATGAAACAGTTAAATTTTTTCTACCCCTCGCTCTTCTTCTTTTAAGAAGTTTTCGACCACCTTTAGTTTTCATCTTAGATCGAAATCCGTGTTTTTTTAAGCGTTTGCCTTTTTTGGGTTGGTATGTTCTTTTCATAAAAATGTGGTTAAATTTTATTAAATTTGGCCCTTTATAGTAATTAAATATATAAATAGCAAATAGAAGATTTTATTATTAACATCTAAATTAATGGCAAAATCTAAAAAAATTAAATTATTTATTGGTCTATTTTATATTTCTGCTGTTAGCATATTTTTATATTTTATATTTACAAATTTCAGCCTTCAAGAAATTACTAGTTATGAGTTTATAAAAAATAATCGAGATTATTTTTATGAACTTAGGCAGTCCAACATATTTTTACTAGGTATAATATTTATTCTTTTTTCTACTTTATGGGTTTTTGCTGCAGGTTTTGGATCTCCAATAGCATTATTTGCTGGATTTATTTTTGGGAAATGGTTTGGCCTATTGTTCGCTATTATAGGAATGACATTAGGTGCAACTTTACTTTACATCTTTGCTAATTTTTTTTTGAAAGAAATGATAAGAGATAAATTTTTAAATCGTTTTAAAAAACTTGAAGAAAAATTTAGAAAATCTGAATTCATTTATTTATTAATTTATAGATTCGTTGGAGGAATTCCATTTCAAATACAAAATGTTTTACCATGTATTTTTGATGTAAAAGTATCTAACTTTTTATGGTCTACATTTTTAGGAATGATGCCTTCATTATTTTTGGTAATTTCTATTGGTAGTGGTCTTGAAGAAATAATTGATCAAAATTTGGAAGCACCAAAAATGATTGATTTAATAACTTCTCCATCGATCTATATTCCTATGATCGCTTTTTTTGTTTTATTAGGTATCACAATTTTTTTCAGAAAAATGTTTTATAAAAATTAATGGTGCTCCCACCCTGTACTGACCAGGGAACTAGTCATTACCAATGACTTGTTATGCCATTTAACTACAGGAGCACATATAAACAATTGTATTTCATTGATAATAAAGCATTTTTTTCAAATTATTGCCTTAATTTTTTTACTAATATGCATTATACAAACGTGAGGATTTTTTATGGGCATTCATTATGATTATAAATCTACTAAAAGTGCAAAGCTTATGGAAAAGCAAGCTAAAAGAGAAAAAAAACTTGCTGAAAAAAAAGCAAAAAGATTAGCCAAAGAGGGCCCCAAAAAAATTAATGATAAGCAGTCAACTTTAGATACATCTAAACCAATTACTTTAGATTTTTTAACTAATCCAAATAAAGAATGAACGATAAAGAAAAAAATGAGCGTTTAAGCTTGGCTCTCAGAAAAAATTTAAAAAAGAGAAAGATTTTTCAAAAAAAAAATAAAAAAAAAAGTAAATAATGACAGTTCTTTCAGACAAGTGGATTAAAAAGATGTCTATAGAAAAAGGTATGATTGCTCCCTTTGAGGAAAAGCAAGTGAGAGGAGACCGTATTTCTTATGGGCTCTCATCTTTTGGCTATGATGCAAGAGTTTCAGATGAATTTAAAATTTTCACTAACGTTAACTCTGAGATAGTAGATCCCAAAAATTTCAAACCTACAAATTTTGTAACAAAAAATGTTTCTGAGTGTATTATTCCACCTAATTCATTTGTATTGGCTAGAACTGTAGAAAAATTCAAAATCCCTAATGATGTACTTGTTATATGCTTAGGAAAATCAACATATGCAAGATGTGGAATTATTGTTAATGTCACCCCATTAGAACCAGGTTGGGAAGGCTTTGTAACATTAGAATTTTCAAACACTACTCCTTTACCAGCAAAAATTTATGCAAATGAGGGTGTTGCTCAATTTATCTTTTTAAAGGGTAATGAGAAACCCGAGGTAACTTATGCAGACCGAAATGGTAAGTATATGGGTCAGACTGGAGTAACATTACCAAAAGTTTAATCATGCAAAAATTAGAAGTCTTGGGAGCCAATAAGCTCAAAGGACAAGTCAAAATTTCAGGTTCAAAAAATGCTTCATTACCTATTCTTGCAGCAACTTTATTATCAAAAAAGAAGATAATTCTTAAAAATCTACCTAAGGTTAAAGATATTCAAACAATGATTACTTTATTGAAATCATTAGGCTCAAAAGTTAGATTTAATATCAATCAAACAATAATAGATAATACTCAACAGAAAAAAAAATTTGCTTCTTATAATTTAGTAAAAACTATGAGAGCAGGTATTCTGGTTTTAGGTCCTTTACTTGCTAAATATAGATCTGCCAAAGTATCCTTACCAGGAGGATGTGCAATAGGTTCACGTCCAGTAGATATTCATTTAAAAGCATTATCAAAATTAGGAGTTAAGTATAAAATTAATCAAGGTTATGTGATTGCTAATGCACCATATGGATTAAAAGGAAACAAAATTAACTTTTCAAAAATTTCAGTAGGAGCTACAGAAAATTTAATTATCGCAGCATGCTTAGCAAAAGGAACTACGATACTATCAAATTGTGCAATTGAACCTGAAATAAAAGATTTGACTAATTTTTTAAATAAAATGGGCTGTAGGATTAAATGGGTTTCTAAAAGAACAATAAGAATAATTGGTGTAAGTGAAATAAATGAAATTTCTTATTCTGTAATGTTTGATCGAATAGAAGCTGGTACTTATTGTGTTGCCGCTGGTGTTACTGGTGGAAATTTGACAATTAAGAATGTAATTCCTGAAATTATTAAAACAGAAATAAATGTTCTAAAAAAGATAGGTTTAAAAATCAAAATAAGAAAAAATGAGGTTCAAGTGATAGGAAATAAAAAAATTAGAAATATGAAAATTAAAACTGCTCCTTATCCTGGTTTTCCAACAGATTTACAGGCTCAAATAATGGTATTGCTTTGTAAAGCTAATAAAAGTTCAATTATTCAAGAGGATATTTTCGAAAATAGATTTATGCATGTTGCAGAATTAAATCGAATGGGAGCTAAAATTTTAACAATAGGAAATAAAGCAATTATTGAGGGTAATATTAATTTTGCATCAGCGGAGTTGATGGCCACAGATTTGAGAGCCTCTGTTTCTTTAGTTTTAGCTGCATTAACAGCTAAGGGAAAATCAGTTATTAACAGAATTTATCATCTTGATAGAGGTTATGAGAATATTGAAAAAAAATTAAAGAAGCTTGGTGCTAAAATTAAAAGAGTAAATAATGAATAAAAAATATTTTGCAAAAATTATAGCAACAGATAATGAAGGACTTCAAATGATTTCTGCATGCTGCGCTGGAGCAAAAGTGAATATTTCAGACATTAAATTTCTACAATCTAATAAGGTATTTTTGCTTTCAATTGAAAGAACTAGAGTCGAGACTGGTCAAGAAGATAAAAAGATTAATAGTATTTGCAAGTTTGATTTTGTTGATCACGTTAAATCAAAAAATATAGATCAAAAAGATCATGATACAGTTTTAGAGCTTATTGGAATTGATTATTTGAAAAATAAAGATGATTATGAGATTAATTTGATTTTTAAAAATAATGCTCACATTTCTTTGATGACAGAAACAATTGAAGTAAGTCTAGAGGATCAAAATGAGATTAAATGATTTATGAAAGTACTTAATAGCAAAAATAAAAGCTTTGACAATAGATTAGAACAAATTTTATTTGATAGAAAAAGAAAAGTTCAGTCTAGCAATGTATCAGTTATTAATATCATTAAAGATGTCAAAAAAAATGGCGATAAAGCTTTAATAAAATATGAAAAGAGATTTAATAAGAATTCAGTTATTATTCCTAAATCAAATAAAATTTCTAATTTGATTAAAAGTTTAGATAAAAAAGTAAAACAAGCAATTGATATTGCTTACAAGCGAATTTATAAATTTCACTCTTTACAGAAAGTAAAAAATATTTCTTACACTGATAAATTTAAAAATAAACTTGATTATAAATATCTACCAATAGAATCTATAGCTATTTATGTTCCTGGATCTACAGCTTCTTATCCTTCAAGTGTATTGATGAATGCTATTCCTGCTATTGTTGCAGGTGTAAAAAGAATAATAATGATGAACCCTAGTTTTAAAGGAAAACTAAACCCGGCAGTTTTGTATGCAGCGAGAAAGTGTAAAATTAAAGAAATATATTCAATTGGAGGTCCTTCTGCTGTTGCAGCTGCTGCTTATGGAACAAAAAAAATTAAAAAAGTAGATAAGATTGTAGGTCCTGGAAATGCTTATGTTGCGGCTGCTAAAAAAGAAGTTTTTGGCGACGTTGGAATCGAGGGAATGACTGCAGGTCCTTCAGAAATTACAATTGTTTGTGATAAATATTCAAATCCAGTTTGGGTAGCAAGTGATCTTATTGCCCAAGCTGAACATGATCCTTTAGCACAATGTATTTTAATTTCAAAAGATAAAAAATTAATTGAAAAAGTTAAATTAGAAATCTTAAAACAATTACAAAAAATTCCTAGAAAATCAATTGCAAGAAAAAGTATCATTGGTAATGGAATATTAATATATATCAATTCTGATAAAAAAATTTGTCAAGTAGTAAATAAAATTGCACCTGAACATTTAGAGCTTAACGTTAAAAATTTTAAATCACTCGTTACCAAGATTTATAATGCTGGATCAATTTGTTTAGGTAAGTATGCTGTAATGGCAATGACAGATTATAATGTTGGATCAAATCACGTATTGCCAACTAATAGTTCAGCGAAATATTCTTCAGGTATAAGTGTAAATGAATTCTATAAAAGAATTTCTTATATAAATTTATCAAAAAAGGGTATTGAAAGTCTTGGACCATCAGTTATAACTCTTGCAAATTACGAAGGGTTAGCAGGACATGCTTACTCAATAAAAAAAAGAATTGGGAGAAAATAAATTTGTCAAAACAAGACCTACTTGAATTCAAAGGTAAAGTTACTGATTTGTTGCCTAATGCTATGTTTAGAGTTCAATTAGAAAATGGTCATACTGTTACAGCTCATACAGCAGGAAAACTAAGAAAAAATAGAATTAGAGTTTTACAAGGAGATAATGTGACAGTAGAAATGACCCCTTATGATCTTACTAAAGGCAGAATTATCTTTAGAGGTTAATATAAGGCTGAGTAGCTCAGGAGTAGAGCAGAGCCCTGAAAAGGCTTGTGTCGGAGGTGCGAATCCTTCCTCAGCCACCACCACTTTTCATCTTGAAATAATTTAAAAAGAATTTAACTTGATTAAATATAAATAACATAAAGGACTAAGAAATAAGATGAGTACATTACAAGGTAAAGTAAAGTGGTTTAATGGTAAAAAAGGTTACGGATTCATCGAAAGAGATGATAAAGAAAAAGATGCATTCGTACACGCCTCAGCATTAAAAGCTGCTGGAATGAGATATTTAAACGAAGGTGATAAACTAGAGTTTACGTTAGAAGATGGTCCCAAAGGCCCTTCTGCAGTTAATTTAAAAAAATTAGATTAATTATCAAAAAAATTTAAAAGGGCGTTTTATCTCTGAAAATAGATAAACGTCCTTTTTTTATTTTATCCTTGAATAATCATAATTATTGTCTAAAACATTGCCATGATCATTAATATTATAAATAAAAAGACTCTAAAAAGTACACACGGCATCTGTTTTCATAGCCTATAGGCTATTTATTTATAATATAATTTTAAATCCATACAAAAATAATATAAAAATAAGGAATGCCTGGGTGGTGTAACGGTTAGCACGAAAGTTTGTGGAACTTTAAGTTTGAGTTCGATTCTCAGCCCGGGTACCAAAAAAATGAGCAAAGAAAATAAATTAGTTCCTGGATTACCTCCAGGATTCGAAGACCGTTGGGGGAAAAAAATTCTTCTCAAAAAAAAGCTTTTAAGAGCAATTGAGAAAAATTTTATTAAGTTTGGAGCAGAAGCTCTTGAAACTCCTTCATTTGAAATTACCGAAAATATTGGATCTTTTTTGGCGGAAGATGAAGCTAATCCTATGTCTGATGTATTTTCATTTGAAGACCGAGACAAAAATATTACTCTTCGTTATGATCTTTCAAGTCCGCTAGCAAGATTTTATGCTCAGAATAATCAAGAACTACCATCAATATTTAAGCGTTATCAAATTCAGAATGTATTCAGAAATGAAAAAGCTGGCAATGGCAGATATAGAGAATTTATGCAAGCAGATTTTGATATTGTTGGAATAGTAAATCCTTCACAGGCTAATGCAGAGCTTTGTAACTTAATATCAAGCACACTATCAGATTGTGGATTAAAAAAAGATCAATTTACGATTAACGTAAGCAACAGAAAAATAGTTCAAGGACTAATTGATGGATTAAAAATTTCTGAAGAAAAACAAGTTAAAGTTATTAGGGCTATAGATAAATTAGATAAGCCAGGTTTTGGTTTAAAGGGAGTTGAAGATTTATTAAAAAAAGAGAGAAAAGATCAAAGTGGTGCTATTACTAAAGGAGCTGGTTTATCAGATGATCAAGCAGCACAAATATTAAATTTTTTAAAGATAAAAAATATTAAAGAATTAAAAGAGATTTTAAAAAACCCATTATCTCAAGAAGGAATAAAAGAATTAGAAGATTTATTTGAAGTACTCGGATATGGATCTAATTTAAACCAAGTAAAAACAAATTTTACAATTGTAAGAGGATTAGCTTATTATTCTGATTTTATAATAGAAACTAATTTAAATTTTAAGGTCACAAATACCAAAGGTAAAGAAGTTGATATTGGAAGCATTTGTTCAGGAGGTGCTTATGCTAAACTTATTTCAAGATTTAGAGGAGTTGATATTCCTGGTACAGGAATTAGTTTTGGAGTTGATCGATTAGTATTTGCATTAATGCAGCTAGATCAAATTAAAGTAGAAGATCAAAAACCTATTTTAGTCTGTGTAATGGATCAAGAATATTTGAAAAATTATTATGAAATTGTTGATTTATTAAGAAAAAATAATATTAACGCTGAAGTATTTTTAAGTGCCAAAAAAAATCTTGGGAAGCAGCTTGATTTAGCAAATAAGCGTAAATTACCTGTTGCGATCATTTGTGGAGAAAATGAGTTTAAAAATAATACTATTACAATTAAAGACCTAAGAGGTAAAAAGGGTGAAAATAGCCAAACAATACCTAAATCAAATTTGATAAATGAAATCAAAAAACTTATCTGAAAAAATTCTTAAATCTGTAAAAACTAAAGGATTTAAATATGTTGAATTACCGTCGGTAATTGAAACAAATCACATTGTACAAAGATCAGGCGAAAATTTTAGAAAATTCATTTTTTCGTTTACTGATCAAAATGGAAATGAACTATGTTTACGTCCTGATTTAACAATCGTTTCATGCCTGAGATATTTAGAAAATAATTTCAAAGGGAAGGAAAAAATATTTTATTCTGGTCAAGCATATAGAAAATCAAATAATAAAAAAGACTCAATAATTAGAGATCAAATAGGATTTGAAATTATTGGCTCAAAAAATGAAAAAAATGATGATAAAGAAATTATTAATACATCTTTAAATTCGTTAAAAAATCTTAAATATTCATCAGGAAAATTAACTCTTGGAAACGTAGAAATTTTTAATCTTTTAATATCAAAATTAGATATTCCAAAAAGATGGAAGTTAAGACTTTATAGACACTTTTGGAGAGAAGATTATTTCAACGTTTTGTTAAAAAGATTAGAAACAAATTCAGATGTTGATCCAACTATTGTCGAAATTGATAAAAGACGTTACTTGAAAATGTTAAAAGAAGAAAAATCATCAATCATAGCTGGTAGATCTGTTGAAGAAATTTTAAGCAGATTTGATAATAAAATTAAAGATCCAAGACGTGCGAGCAAAGGGAAAAATGTATCTAAAATTATTAGAGAGTTTTTAAAAATTAAGTGCCCAATAAAAAAGGCTGCTCAAGAATTAAATAAATTTTTTAAAAAATATCAAATTAATCTTGTTGTGGATCAAAAATATTTTCCCTTATCAAATAATAAAATTTCAAAATTAGATATAATTTTCTCTACTTCTTTTGGAAGACAACTTGAATATTATACAGGAATGGTTTTTAAAATTGATATTAAATCTAATAATAAAATTAAGAATATAATAAATGGGGGTAGATATGATCAATTAATCTCTGATCTAGGTTCTACAAAACAAGTTTCAGCAGTTGGGGCTGCATTAAATTTAAATTATTAATTATGGATAATATAATAAATATAGGAATTCCAAGTAAAGGCAGATTAAGAAAGGATGTTTTAAAAATTTTTAAAAAGAAGAGATTGAGTTTGATTTCAGAAAGAGGGGAGAGAGATTTAATCGGCTCAATTAAAAATAAAAAAAATATCAAAATTTTATATTTACATGCAAGAGAAATTATAGAGAGACTTGGTGATAATTCTTTAGATATTGGTTTTTCAGGTTTTGATTTATATAAAGAAAGTGAAATTAATAATCAAAAAAAAATAAATGTTGTAAAAAAATATAATTTTGGAAAAGCTAATTTGGTTATTGCTATTCCTGACCCATGGATTGATGTTCAAACAATAGCTGATCTTGAGGAAATTGCATTTGAATTTAGAGATAAAAAGAGAAAAAGATTAAGGGTTGCAACCAAGTATCCAAATTTAACAAGAGAATTTTTATTTTCAAAAGGTGTTACTCAATTCAGATTGGTTGATAGCCTCGGGGCGACTGAAGCATATCCTTTTACAGGATCAGCAGAATTAATTTCTGACATTAGTTCTACAGGAGAAACATTAAAAGCAAATAATTTGAGAGTTTTAAAAGATGGTAAAATTCTTAAGTCTCAAGCATGTATTCTTACTTCAAAGAAAAATTCAAAAAAAAAAGGATTTAAGAAATTAATTCATTTACTTTCTAAATAATTTTTCTTTAAAATAAATTTGTAATTTAAAAAATCACGTATATCTTTGTGCATATGGATACGATTCTATTAGTTATATTAATTTTTTTGCTTAGCGCGACCTTAGGTATTTTATACTTGAATTTGAGATCAAAACCCAAAGATAAAAATGAAAATCAAGAGGCAGAAGAAATAGCTAATTTAAAAACTGAAATAGTTAGATTAAAAGATACATTAAATAATACTATTAATACCTCACTTGGAACAATGTCGACTTCCTTCAATGCTTTATCAACTGGAGTTACAAAAGATATGACTGAGGCCCTTACTAAGGTTGATGAAAAGGTTGGTAATTTTAACCAACAAGTACAGTTATTAAATCAAAGCCAAGAGAGCATTACCAAAATTTTAGCAGGTGTTAAAAAATATGGAACACTCGCTGAATATTCTTTGGATGCTTTAATTAAAGACTTGTTACCAGCATCTCAATTTATGACAAACGTAAAGATGAAAGAGGATACAAGTGAAAATGTAGAATTTGCGATTAAACTTCAAGGTGATGTTTTAGTTTCAGTAGACTCTCATTTTCCAGTTGAAAAGTTTAAAGCGATCACAAATGCTTATGATGCAGATGATAAAAAAGCGGTTGCCGACGCTAGAACAAAATTAGCAAGTGCTTTTAAAGCTAAAGCTAAAAGTGTAATGGAAAAATATATAGTGCCACCTAAAACAACAGATTTTGCAATAGTGTATGCACCAACAGAAAGTCTTTATAAAGAATTAACTGAATATCAAGACCCAAGTACTAAAGAATTATTAACTCAAGAATTAATGAAAAAATATAAAATAGTAATTTGTGGGCCTAATACTCTTTCAGCTTATTTACAATCCTTACATATGGGTTTTCAATCATTGAAAGTTCAAAAAGGTGCCACAGAAATATACAATCACCTTAAAAATATCACTACTAGATTTGGAAAACATTTTGATAATATTATTACACTTAGAAAAAAATTAGAAGAAGCTATAACAGTAGTTGATAAATTTGGGACTGATGCGAGATCAATTAGTAGAACTTTAGAAAACATAAAAGATCCCGAGCAGGTTGAGAAAGCTGTACAAACAGAAAATGTAGAAAAATTTGTTGAGAGAAATAAACAACTTAAAAATTAATTTCTTTTTTTCAATAATACCGATTATAAGAAATCACATGCAATGGAATAATAAATTTGTTTATCCTAAATCTACAAGATCAATCGTACAAGGCTCTAGACACTATTCAGTAAATGAGGAAAACCTACCCTCAGTAACAACAATATTAAAAGCAACAGAATCTGAAGAAAAAAAAGCAAAACTAGCCAAATGGAAAAATAGAGTTGGTCACAAACAAGCCGAAATTATTTCAAGAGAAGCAACTAGTCGCGGAAGTTCTATGCATGACTATTTAGAAAAATTTTTGCTTGGAAAATTGAATATGGATTTACTCGGGGACAATACTCGTGAAAAAATGATGGCAGATCAAATAATAGAAAAGGGACTTAGAGATAAATTAAGTGAGATTTGGGGTTGTGAAGCAACATTATATTATCCTGGAAAATATGCAGGTGCTGCAGATTGTATTGGCATTTATGAAAATAAAGAGACTATTATAGATTTTAAACAAAGTAACAAACCTAAAAAAGATGAGTGGATTGATGATTATTATTTACAATGTGCAGCATATTCATTAGCTCATAATAAAGTTCACAGCTCAAACATAACTCAAGTTGTAATTCTTTTATGCACTAAAGAAAATATTTTTCAAAGATTCTTGGTTGAAGGCGAAAGATTATTAAATTATCAAAACCAATTTTTAGAAAAGGTCGAACAATTTTATTCACAGAGGATTATAAATTGAATTATGTAGTTTGGGACATCGAAACAGACTCTGCTCAATTAGATTGGGCCACCATGATTGAGATCGGTGCTATTTTATTAGATGAAAATTTTAATGAGAAAGATAGATTTACAGCCAGATGTAGAATGCCACAAGATAGAGTTCCTTCAGCAACTGCTTTATGTATAAATAAATCAAATGTTGATTTGATTACTAAGGGCAACTTGAGTCATTACCAAATGATTGCTCAAGTAGAGAAAAAATTTCGTGAATGGTCACCTGCAACTTTTATGGGATTTAGCTCAATCGGATTTGATGATGAAATTCTTAGACGAGAGTTTTTTAAATCATTAAGAAAGCCATATTTGATTAATACAGAGGGTAACTCAAGGCATGATGCATTAAATATGATCAAAGCAGCATTTGCTATTGATGAAAATGTTCTAAAAACTGAGCTTAATCCTAAAGGAAATAAATCTATGAAATTAGAGTCGCTAGCAAGACTCAATGGCTTTGATTCCTCGGGAGCTCACGGGGCTCTTTTTGATACTGAATTAACTGTAAAGGTTCTTAGATTGTTAAAAAATAAACAGCACGATTTATGGCATGAATATATAAAAACCAAGAGCAAGGTTGTAGTTGAAAATTTAATCAAACAAGAAAAAATGTTTACAATTAATGAAAATTTTTTTGGTAAAAACTATTTATTTTTAGTTGCACCCTTACACCCTAATTCATGGATGCATCCAGTTTATAAATGGGGACAAGTGGTAAATTTATCCGCAAACATAGAAGAGCTTCAAAAACTTAATTATCAAGATTTAAAAAAAGAAATGAAAAAATCACCTCGTTTTTATAAAACAATTAAATCTAATAAAGCTCCTATAATTTTAGATAAAAGTTTAGGTTTAAAGGTAGATCCTTACAAGAAAATTGGAATTAATTTACTAAACAAAAGAGCAGAATTAATGAAATCAAATGAAAAATTTTCTCAAGATATATGTAATATTTTAAAAGAAGCTGCAGAAGAAAAAATTGAAACAGGATCACAAGAAGATGCTGAACCAGAGGAGACAATTTATTCTGGAGGTTTTGATACATTTAACAAAGATGTTCCATTATTCGAAAAATTTCACTCTTTAGAATGGAAAGAGCGACTGGCTTTATTAGATAAGTTTAAAGATGATAGATTGGTAACTTTTGGTCATAGTCTGATATATAATGAGGCTCCAGAAATTCTACCAAAAGATATTCACAAAAAAATAAAAAGAAGAATAGCCTCTAGAATTTTAAGTACTAATAAAGAGAAATGGTGGACAGTTTCAGCTTTCTATTCTGAGTGTGATGAAATTAGAGAAAATGAGGATAAGATGTTTTCATTTAAAACGGTCGATGAAAAGTTAAAATTTCTTGATGGAATTAACGATTATGTGATGAATTTAGAGCAAAAATATTCAGATGCATAATTTGATTGAAAGAAAAAAGTTCTTTTTGACCATTGAAAATTTTATTGAATCAATTATATCCAATTTATGCTTATAGATTTCAAAGATGAAGATTTTGAAAATAAAATCAAAAAAGAAGACGTATCAGTTATACAATTCTCTGCTGCATGGTGTGGTCCTTGTAAAGCTTTAAAACCTGTTATGGATAAATTAGCGGGTGAATTTAAAGACAAGGCTGGTTTTTATTATGCAGATATTGAAGATGGTGGAATAAATACTGGAAGTGCGGCTGGAATTCGTGGAGTTCCAACTGTTATAGTCTACAAAAAAGGTGTTGAGGTGGACAGAAAAGTTGGTGGAGTTCCCGAAAGCCACATGAAAGAATTTTTAGATAAAAATATCTAATTTAAATTTAATATTTCAGCAGCACCGTATAAAGATCCTGTAATTAATAAAAGATCACCTTCTTTTAAATCTATAGATTTAATTGCTTGTTTTACATCTGGTTGATACTGAACATTCGATAAATTTTTAAATTTCTCTTTTAAATCTTTACCACTAATAGAATTAGGTTGAGTCTTTAGATCTATAGTAGTTATTGATGAAATATCCTTAAAGTAACTAATATATTTTTCATGTTCTTTGTTTGCCATCATTCCAATAATAATATGCTTGTTACAATCCAAGATTTGAAGATATTCATTTAGCACTCTTGCTCCATCTTCATTATGACTTCCATCAATTATTAATTTATTATTTTTAACTAATTCTTTTAATTTTCCAGATTTAATTTCTTGAAGTCTTGCTAAGGTAGATATCTTTTTAATTCCACTTTGAATGTACTCATTTTTGATACCAATATCTAAACTTCTAAGAGTCGCTATTGCTGTTGATATATTTTCTAATTGGAATTGACCTAGAACATTTGGCATTGGAAGTTTCAGACCACCTAATTCATCTTCATAGTAAAAGAAATCATTTTCACTAACTGAGTAACTAAAATTCTCATTGAAAAATAATTTATTAGAAGTTTTTTCAGAGATCGTGTTTTTTATATAATCCATAGTTTCTTTAGTACTTTGTTTAGCAATTATAATGTTTGAGTTGGGTAATGCTGACGTTTTTTCAAAGACAATTCTTTCAATAGTTCTATGATTTTTTGGTAACCAATCAAGGTGGTCTTTACTTATAGAAGTTACTACACTAGCTAGATTTTTTTGGAATATATTAGTTGCATCAAATCTAAAAAAAAGTCCTGCCTCTACCAGGTTTATATTATTTGGATATTGAGCAGCTTTGTAAAAAAAACAAGCTGATAAAAGTTCAAATAAAGTAATTTGATTGTTATCATTAACTTTTTCTACTTCTTCAAATAAATTAGCTAATTCATCATCGCTTAATTCTTTATTATTAAAGACAAATCTTTCATTTATTTTTAAAATATGAGGACTAGTATAAACATTACATTTTATATTAGCTTCTTTTAAAATAGAAAACATTGCACTTATTGTACTGTTCTTGCCGTTAGTTCCAACTACAGATATCGCTTTAATTTTATCTTGAGGGTTACCTAATTTTTTACAGAGTTTTTTTATACGATCTAAACTAAGATCTATTTCTTTAGGATGCAGCTTTTGTAAGCGATTGACTATCTTCTGAAGGTTCATTTTCTTCAGAGTTTATAGCAGAATTTTTCTTTAACAATATTGATAATAAAGTTCCAATCTTTTCAACTAAATCTTTTCTTTCAACAATTAAATCAACAAAACCTGTTTTTTCAACATATTCACTTGTTTGAAAATTTTCAGGTAGTTCCTCTTTAACAGTTCCTTGAATTACTCTTTTACCAGCAAAAGCAATTAATGATCCTGGCTCAGCAATATGAATATCACCTAACATTGCATAAGATGCAGTGATACCTCCAGCAGTTGGATCTGTTATTAAAACAAGATATGGAAGATTTTTACTTTTAAGCTCGTTTATAGCTAGTGTGGTTCTGGTCATTTGAGATAATGATATTAAACTTTCCATCATTCTCATACCTCCACCCGCACTTACACAAATAAAAGGAGTGTTATTTTCTATAGCATGTTGAATTCCATATAAAAAAGCCTCTCCTTCAGCGGATGCCATGGAGGCACCTAAAAAATCAAAGTCAGAAGCAACAGAAGTTACTTTAATATTATTAATATTTCCACAAGCAACCATCATTCCACAATTAAGACCAGTTTTTTTCCGCGCACTTTTTAATCTGTCTTTATAAGATTTTGAGTCTGTCCATTCCAATGGATCATCATTTGGAACTGGTGTTTTAAATACCTCATAATTATTTTTTCCAAATAGAATATCAAACCTCTGTTTAGGCTTAATTCTATGATGCTTGGTACAGTCTGGACAAACCCATAAATTATTTTCCAAATCTTTTTTTAAAATTGGACCTTTACAACAAGAAGTCCAGTCACTATTTGCAATTTCTTCTTTTGATGCTCTTTTATGTATGGCAGTTTTAATTTTTTCACCTGCTTTAATTATTTTTGTAATCCAGTTCATCTAATTTTATTTCTCAACTTTTTTACTATATTAGTAACATTTGTGACAGCATTTTGTCTTTTATTTATAGAATTTGTTATTTCTTTACAAATTGCACTTCCAACAACTAAACCATCAGCTTTTTTAAGAGATTTGATTGTTTTTTCTGTTATTCCAAAACCTATTACAATATTTTTATTTTTATTTAATGACTTTATCTTTTTATATCTTTCTAGAATTTTTTTAGGTGCTACTTTCAATTTCCCACCAGTTGTTGACAGCATAGAAATGTAATAAACCATATCATGACTATTTCTAATAATTTGTGTTAACCTCTCTCTTGATGTAGTTGGTGAGACCAATTGAATAAAATTAATTCCCTTTTTTTTACATCTTAAAGAAAAAGACTTATTTTCTGGATAAGGCAAATCAACAACAATCAATCCATCAATTTTCGATTTTTTACATTTATTTATAAATTTATTTTCATTGTATTGATAAATCATATTATAATAACCCATCAAAATTATTGGCTTATTTTTTTTTAACCTTTTGAATTGATTTGCTATTGAAAAAACATCATTGATCTTAATGCCATTTTTAATAGCTCTATAAGCACTTGTTTGTATTTGACCACCATCTGCAATTGGAGTGTTATGTGGAAAGCCTAGTTCACAAATATCAGAATATTTTGAGATAGATTTTAAGATTTCTAATGATTTTTTTTTTGTATTATCACCAGCAACTGTATAAGTAAGTAATGCGGGTCTATTTTCTTTTTTAGTATTTTCAAAAGTTTTTTTAATAAGAGAAATCATTTTTTTTTACCTAATCTTTCTTTTAAAATATCTCTATCTTTAGATGCATCCCCACAAGAATTACAAATAATGATTGTATCTTTACTTAATTTAGGAGCAATTTTTATTGCTTCAGCAAATGCGTGACTTGGCTCTAAACTTGGATTAAGTTTTTCAAATTTGGTAACCATTTGATAAGCATTTAATGCATCTTCATCTGTCGCATAAGTGTATCTTGCTCTTTTAGTATCTTTCAAGAAACAATGGATTGGACTTACACCTGGATAATCTAATCCAGCACTTATAGACTCTGTTTCTTGAATTTGCCCTTCTTTGTTTTGGCAAACGTAAGAAGCAGCTCCATGTAGAATCCCAATTTTAGCATTTCTACTTAAAGGTGCTGCATGAAGTTTAGATTTTTTTGGTCCTCCAGCCTCAACTCCTACTAATTCAATATGTCTTTTATCATAATTGATAAACTCACTCCAAAAACCATATGCTGAGCTTCCACCTCCAACACAATTAATAAGTTTTAATTTTTTTGGAATCTTTTTAAATTCATCTTTTAGTTGGGTTTTAAGTTCTCTAGAAATTTGAGCAGTGCTCCAACCACAAATTTTCACAAAAATATTAGGCCCTACTGTTGAGCCAACACACATGTGAGTATTATCACAATTAGAAACCCAATATCTCATGCATTCACTTACTGCATCAACTAATGTTTGACTTCCAGAATAAACTGGAACTATTTCAGCACCATTCTTCTTCATTGCATCACAGTTTGGTTTTTGTCTCTTAATATCTTTCGCCCCCATAAAAATTTTACATTTAAGACCAAATTTTCTGGCTGCCATACTGAGCATTTTTCCTGCGTATCCTGCACCTGTATCGCCCACAATATACTTTTTTCCCATTGCTTTGCATATTAAAGCATGGACAGTAGCATTATAAATTTTGTGTGCACCACCATTTGCCTCAGAAACAACCTTGGCCCAAATTTGAGCACCTCCCAAATGTTTAGACAAATTCTCTAATTTTATAAAAGAGGTAGGAGATCCAATATAATTTTTAAAATAATAGTCTCTTTGTTTAATAAATTTTTTATTTTTTCTAAGTTTCTCAAATTCTTTTGTCAAATCTTCTACAGGTTTTTTTAAAGTTTCAGGAATAAAACTTCCACCAAACTTACCACCCCAAAATCCAAATTTATCATGCTGATCAATTAATGGAATTTTTTTTTTAAGTTTCATAATTTATTTTATTTAAGAAAATTTCTATTTTGGAAATATCTTTTACTCCAGAAGTTTCTACACCTCCAGATATATCTATAATATCAGCTATTTCTTTATAATTTTCAAGCTCATCATTGATCTTAATATTGCCTGCTAACATTACTTCTTTATTAAATTTTAAATCTTTTATTAAAGCATGCTCGAAAGACATACTTTTTTCATAACCTTTGCTATCAAATAAAAATATATCAGAAACATCGTTATAAAACTTATATTTTTTAACATCATCTAATGTTTGAACTGTGAAAGCTGTAATTATCTTTTTATTATATTGTATTTTAATATTTCTAATTTCATGAGGCTCACAATCATAAATTTGATAGTAATCAAAAGGTAAATCTTTGATTCTTTCCAAAACTTCTTTATCTGGTTTGACCAAAACTGCTACATATGATGAATTTCTTTTTTCTATTTTTAATAAATCTTTTAATTTATCAGGGTCGACGTATCTTTTTGATTTAGGAAAATTAACAATAAAACCAATATACTGAGGTGATAGAGGGTGTTCAGTTAAAAATTTAAGAGTATTTTTATCTGATATTCCACAAATTTTAGACTTCATTTATTTTAAAGAAGATAAAATTTTTTGAATATTTTCTTTTGGATTACCGTTAGTAATTGGTCTTCCAATAATCAAACAATCACTACCTGCCTCTAAAGCTTGTTTTGCATTCATGGTTCTTTTCTGATCATCTTTATTATGATCCTGTCTTATACCTGGGGTGAAACATTTTAGATTAGGAGCAATTTTTTTAATTATCTGTATTTCTAATGGGCTACAAATTACACCGTGTAGATTTGCTTTTTCTGCAATTTTAATTAGCCTTAAAACTTGGGCCTCTACTTCATCTTTAAAGCCTAGTTGGTCTAAATCTTCATTACTGAAACTAGTTAATACCGAAACACCTAATAATTTTATATTAATTAAATTTGCAGCTTCGTTAGCAGCTTTTAAAGACTCCAGCCCATTTAATAAATGAACAGTTGCATAACTTACATTGAGATCTTTAAGAGACTTAACAGATTCAACTAAAGTATTTTTAATATCAAAAAATTTACCATCATAAAAAATTGGCTTATTAAACTTTCCAAGAGCTTTAATTTCCTCTTTAGAGTGTTTAGTAATATACTGTAAACCTATTTTAATTCCTGAAATTTCTTGATGAATTTCTTTGAGCAACTCTAAGATTTCCTTTTGACTTGATACATCGCAAGCAACAAAGATATTTTTATTCATGATTATTTAATTTCTTAAACAAATCTTTGGCCATTTTGAAGTGAATTGTTTTCTTTTCAGGTGTGTGAACCTTTTCCCCAGTTTTTGGATTTCTTGAAATTCTTGCTTTTTGTATATTTGTGGAAAAAACACCAAAACCCCTAAGTTCTACTCTTTCTCCACGTTTTAAGGTTCTTTTTATTTCTTTTAAAATTATATTAGTAAATTTTTCAAGGTCTTTATTTAAAAAATTTGGATAATTTCTTGAGAGTTGTTTTAAAAGCTTTGATTTTACAATAGCCAATTTAGTCTTCTTTTATTTAATCTTTTTCCTCATCTTTTTTTTTTAAATCTTCCGATAAAGATGAAAAAGGAAGATTTTTACCTGAACCTTCTGAACCATATTTTTCCAAAGCTTCTTTTTTTTGAATTTCCTCTAAGTGCTTAATACTTAAAGTTACCTTTCGCTTTGTTGTATCAAGCTCACTTATTGCACAGTCAATTCTTTCACCTCCAGTAAATCTTGAAGGTCTAGCGTCAGCAATATTTATTGCAATTTGAGATTTTTTAATTTGAAAATCCATTTCACATCCCTCTGGTTTTACTATCAAACCTTTGTTGTCAGTTGATATGATCTTAACTGTGATAGTTTGGTTAACCTTTTTATCATTGAACCATTCAAAAGGATCTGGTTGTGTCTGTCTTAAGCCTACTCTAACTTTTTGCTCTGGAGCTTTAATTTCTAATACTTTAACTTTTATTTTGTCACCTTTTTTATATTTAGTTAATTCTTCTTCACCATTATTTGAATATGTTAAATCATTACAATGTAAAAAAGCATCTACATCTAAATCTTCCACTTTAACAAATAAAGAATATTCATTTTTGTTTATTACTTCACCCTCTACAATTGTACCAACCGGGTATTTTTTATCAAAAACTTCATAAGGATTATCTTGAGTTAGACGATGAGATATTGCTACTCTTCGTTTTTCTTTATCCACCTCTGTTATTACACAATCAATTTCGTCACCAACTTTAAACATTTTTTTTGCAGATAAGTTTTTTTTAGTCCAGCTTAATTCACTAGAATGAAGCAAAGTTGTTAAACCAGGTTCTAATTCACAAAATGCACCAAAATCCATAATCTTAACCACTTTAACTTTGTACATTTTATTTAATTCATAATTTTCTATGTGTTCAAAAGGATCTTTAGATAATTGTTTTACAGAGCAACCAACTTGCAACTTTTCTTTATCAACTGATATAACTTTTAGGTCGTGTTTTTCCCCAATATTAAAAACTTCATCTGGGTGATTGACTCTTGAATATGAAATTTCTTGTAAGTGAACCAAAACATCAAGTTCATTATTTACATTAAAGAAACATCCAAATGAACTGTAGCCCTTAACCTCAGCACCTTTAATGATATCTCCAACTTTAAATTTTTCTATAATTTTTGCTTTATCCTCTTTTTTGAAAGATGAAATAATCTCTCTTCTTGAAACACAAGCATTTCCTCTAACTTTATCTAATTTGATTAAAGCAAATTTCTGAGGTTCATTCATTAAATGACTGATATCTTTTAATGGTTTATCGCTAATCTGTGAACCAGGTAAAAACATTAAAGATCCTGTATCTATATGCTCTACGATACATCCACCTTTACATTTAGAAGTTATTTTTCCCATAATAGGTTCATTTTTTTCATAGGCCTCTACTAATTTGTCCCAGCCCTTAATCTTTTGCGCTTTGCTTGCAGAGACTAAAACTTCACCATTTTTGTCTTCAATTTTTTCTAATAAAACAGGTATTTTTTCACCAACTTTAATCTTGTCAGCTAAACCCATGCTTTTAAGTTCATTGACATCTAATACTGGTTCACTTTTTAGTCCTTCAACAAAAAGAAAAACAAATTTTTCAGTGATCTTATTGATTTTACCTTCAATTATCTTTCCTTCTTCAATATTGACTTTAGATAGTTGGCTGTTTAATAATTTTTCAAACTCTTGGGATGCTGGACTTGATAGATCTTTATATATTTCCATTAATTAGTTAATTCCAATCTGTTTTATAAAAACACGATCTTTTAGATAAATTTATCATTTAAATCAATAGCAAATCCTAGATTATAATAATCAAATAAATCTCGATAATGTGAATGTTTTGAAGGGTTTTTTAAGCAATATGTCTTATGAGTATAAAGATAATCAATTTTATTTCTTTAGTTTATCAATAATCTTTAAAAATGATGGAAATGAAGTCTTAATAGAATCTTTATCGTGAATAAGCCACTCTCCACCAAATGTTAAAGCTGCAATTATGCTAGTCATGAATATTCTATGATCTTTTAGATAGTTTTTTATTATAATTTTTTTATTTATTTTTAAATCTGGATTGCCAAAAATTTTAATTGAATTTGAGGTGGTAATTGTTTTTATACCCATTAAATTTAAAATCTTTGAACCCCATTTTAAACGAGGGCTTTCTTTTTGATTTAATTCGGATAGGTCTTTAAAATAAGATACTCCTTTAGCTTTTGCAGCTACTAAAAAAATTAATAAAAATTCATCGATTGCAGCACTATTTAAATTAGAGGGACAATTGATTGGTTTTAATGATTTTACGCTCTCAACATGAATATCAGCAATTTTTTCACCCTTATAAATAGTAATGTTTTTTAACAAAATTCTAACACCCATTATTCTCAAAATTTTGAGAATACCAACTCTTGATGGATTAATATTTACATTTTTTAGATTTATCTTTGAGTTTTTTGATAAAGCTGTAAGTACTATGAAAAAAGATCCTGAACTGATATCAGATGGAATTTTATAGTTAAATGATTTAATCTTTTTTTTACCCCTAATTTTAATTAGTTCAAATTTATTTTTTTTAATTATTTTAATAGGTATTTTTAAATGCTTAAAAAGTAATTCACTATGATTTCTAGATTTTTTTGCTTTAATAATAGTTTGTCCTTCAGTATTTAGAGCAGCAAGCATTACAGCACTCTTACATTGTGCTGATCCTTTTTTTTCATAGTAATTAATTGGTCTAGATTTTTTAACTCCTTTAATTATTATTGGAAGTTTTCCCGAATTTGTTTTGAATTTTGCTCCAAACTTTTCCAGAGGTTTAGTAACTCTCAAGAAATCTCTTTTTGATAAACTTTTATCACCAACTATTTTAATTTTATTTTTTGAATGTACTAATAATCCTAAAATTAATCTTGCAAGTGTTCCTGAATTTCCAGTATTCAATATAGTATTTTTTTTTATTTTAAAGCCATTTAAGCCCATTCCATTGATTTGACATTTATTTTTAAATAAAGAAATTTTAACACCAAGTTTTTTAAGACAATTTATAGTGCTTAATACATCTTCAGATTTTAAAAGGTTAGTTGATGTAGATTTTCCAACACATTGAGATGCTAATAAAGCCCATCTTATTGATAAGCTCTTATCACCTTCAATTCTAACAGTCTTATTAAATGGTTTTATAGTATTTTTAACCAGAGTTTTATTATTCATATATTATTAAGATTAACTAATTTTGAAAGACTCTCCAAAATATGCATTTTTTGCGTCAATATTTTGAATTAAATTAGAAGGCGTTCCTTGAGCAATAACTTTTCCATTGTTTATTATTGCTGCATTATCAACACAGTTTAATAAATCTCTAGCTTGGTGATCGCATAGTATAATTGAAATTCCTCCTAAATTTTGTAAATTGACTATAATTTCCTGTAGCATTTTAATAGTCATCACATCAAGTGCAGCAAACGGTTCATCAAGCAATAGTATCTTTGGATCAGAGATTAATGCTAAAGCAATAACCAATTTTTTCTTTTGACCTCCAGATAAAAAGGTGGCTTTAATATCTCTGATATTATCTAATTCAAATTTAGATATTAATAAATTTATTTTTTCTTCTCTGTAACTTTTATTAGCTAACGTTATTTCAGATATAGCTGTCAGATTTTCATAAACAGTTAGATTATGAAAGTAACCACCATTTTGAGGTACAAAACCAATTTTAAATTTTTTTGCTCTCTCATATATTGGAAATTTATTTACTATTTCTGAATTAATTTTTATTTTACCAAAGTCAGGTTTTACTAAACCAATAATTAAGTTAAATATAGTTGATTTTCCAACACCATTAGGTCCCAAAAGACCCAATATTTCTCCGTAATTTAATTGTAAATTTAAATTATCTAAAATAACTTTTTTTCCAAACTTTAATGATAATTTTTCTACACTTAAAATTTCATTATTTTTTTTAAACGATTTTATTCTAAATTTTTTAATATTTGACATTATTTGCTTGATGTAATCTCAACACTTTCATTAACATCATTCATGAATATATCAATTTTTTTTGTGATCAAATTTATCCTTATATTATCTGCTTTTAGCTCACCTCTAGGTCCATTATATATTACATTTTTAAATATTGATATTGAATTATTCTCAAAATTTAAAATCATATTTTGTGCATAAATAATGTTATCTAAATATTTAATTTTGACGTTGTTTTCAAATTTTGTGTAATAATTATCATTATTATAACTAGCTTCTTCTGAAGTAATAAACAAAGTAATATTATTTTTATCAGTTAATCTAGCTTTTACTTTTTTCATTAAAACTAATTCTACTCCATCATTGTTAGTTATTTCACTTAATTCTGCCGATATATGATATTCATTATTATCCTCTATATTAATTTTGTACTCTAAGTTTTTAATAATATTATTTTCAGTTTGTTCAACTGGCTGATTGGTTTCAATCAAATTATTTACTTCAACTTTATCACTTTCTTTAAAATAGAAATTATAAAAAATAATTATGATTAAGATTAGAATTAATAAAAGAACTAACTGAATAACCCTTTTCATTTATTTTATTTTAAAAATTTTAAAATCTGATGAATATGAATCACGCCAATAGTTTTTTTTTTATTTTTTTTGTTATAAACACAAACATTTGTAATTTTTTTTCTATTCATTTGTGTTAGAATATCAGAAATTAAAGTATTTTGTTCAACAACATAGGGTTTTTTTGTCATAACTGATTTAATTTTTAGATTGTCTATAAAATTTTTTTTTTGTAATAATCTTTTTAAATCTCCATCAGTAAAAACACCTTTGTTTAAACCATAATGGTTTATAACAACCAAGAAACCAAGTTTTTTTTTATTAAGAACTTTTAAAGCATCTTTCATAATCTTATTCTCATTAACAAAGGGAATTTTGTTTTTAGTTAACATTAAATCAGATGCTGTTTTTAACTTGTTAGCTAAATTTCCCTCAGGATGAAATTTTTTAAAATCTAACTTTCCAAAATTTTTGACTTTCATCAAAGCAATAGATAATGCATCGCCTAAAGATAATTGAGTAGTTGTACTTGATGTTGGTACTATCCCATAACCAGCTTCTTCTACATTAGGAGTTAATATTTTAATATCTGCAGACCGATATAGGTTAGAGTCTTTATTTGAGACAATTCCAATTAGTGTAATTTTATTAGATTTGGCATATTTAATAATATTTTTCAATTCATCTGTGTTTCCTGAATGACTTATTAAAATTAATATATCTTCTTTTGAAATTCTTCCCAGATCACCATGGGAGCAATCATTAGCTGAAATAGAAAATGATGGTGTTCCAACAGATGATAATGTTGCAGAAATTTTTGAGGCAATCTTTCCACTTTTTCCAACACCACAAATTATAACTTTAGATTTACATTTACTAATTTCTTTTACAGCCTTTTCAAATGATTTATCTAAAGAACTTTTTAGTTTTTTCAAAGCTTTGATTTGCAGCTCAATAACATCGTTTGCTATTTTATTTATTTCATATTTCATATTAATGTGACCAGATATCTTCTTTGAATAGAGCTAAATCAAGATCAACTCTTGTTTTTAAAAAACCTAAACAACTTTTATAAAGCTCAATTCTATTTTCCCTTTCAAGAATTTTATTTAATTCACTGTGTATTTTGTGAAGGTATATTACATCATTTGCACAATATTTTAATTGTGCAGGAGACAGTTCTCCACCAAAATCAGAGCTTTGAAATTGTTTACTAATATCTACGTTTACAAATTCTTTGATTAAGGTTTTTAGTGAATGATTATCAGAATAAGATCTTGCAAGTTTTGAGGCTATCTTAGTATCAAGAACATTATTTGTGTCAGTTTTTAAATAATACTTGATGTGCGCCAAATCTGCACGTGAGAAGTGGAAAATTTTTGTAATTTTTTCATCGCTTAATACTTTCACCAAATTAGGAGCATCATAATTATTTCTATCAAATTGGACTATATGTGCGTCTGAATTACCTGAGGAAATCTGTATGAGGCACAATGGGTCTCTTCTAACATTTAGTCCCATGAATTCGCCATCTACTGCAATTACATTGCCTAATTTTAAATCATCTGGTAAATCATTTTTGTGAAGTTTAATATCAATATTCATTCTTAAAGATATATATATGAATCTTAAAAATTGTCTAATTTTTGGTGGTAGTGGTCAAATAGGTAGACACTTAATTAGAAAATTAACCAAGAATAACATAAAAGTAACTGTTGTAACACGTAACATCCATCAAAAAAGTTATCTTATAAAAACTCAAGGAAACGCTGGTTTTATTGATATCGTCGAAGCTAATATTTATGATGAAAAAAAGATAAGAGAATTATTTGCAAATACAGATATTTGTATAAATTTGGTAGGTATTTTATTTGAAAAAAAAAGAGGGAATACATTTCATAACATACATACAGTTTTTCCTTCCTTGTTGGCGAAATTATCAAAAGAATTTAAATTAAAAAATTTTATTCATTTATCTGCTTTAGGAATTAACGAGTCAATCGATAGTAATTATGCAAAAAGTAAATTAGAAGGCGAAAAAAATATCTTAAATAATTTTCCTCTTGCAACTATATTAAGACCTTCAGTAGTTTTTTCTGTTGATGATAATTTTACCACTAATTTTATGACACTTTTAAATAGACTTCCAATTTTCCCTCTTTATTATTCTGGAAAAACAAAATTTACCCCAATTCATTGTTCAGATTTAACAGATATAATTTATTATATTATCAATAGTAATATTAATTCAAAAATAATTGAATGTGTTGGCCCAGAGGTTATTACGTTTAAAAATATAATTGAGAGATTATTAGTATTAATTGATAAAAAAAGAATTCTGGTGCCCTTACCATTACCTTTGGCCTCAATTTCTGCAAAAATATTTCAATTGATGCCAAATCCAATACTTACAGAGGATCAATTAAGATTGCTTAAATATGATAATGTATTGTCAAAAAGATATAAGAGTAATTTTGATATCGGAATGCCTAGTAAGAGATATTTTGATAAAGAGGTAAAAAAATATAGCTACATGTGGCGTGAGGGTGGAGAATTTTCAACTGAAAAATATCTCTCTAAATAGAATAGTTATTAGTATTTAAATTTATAATTAAGCAGACTGAATTTTTTTTTCTAAAAATTCTGGAACCTCATCTTTATTTGCAACTTCTTCTTTCTTACCTTTTGGTTGATAAGCATAAAGTAAATGAAGTTTGCAGTATGAAAAATCTTTTAGTGATGATCGTCCACAAAAATAAAAATCCTTTTCATCAGGATGACCTATAGGCCACTTACAAGAATTTTCATCTAGTTCTTCCAATTGTTTTGGATTTTCTGGCTCAAAATCTTTTTCGATTATCAGTGATTTAAATTTATTTTTTCTTCCTCTTTTAGATTTAATATTATTTACTTCAGAGGAGTCGAAATTTTTATTTGATGTTGCTGTTCTAGTTTTTATTTTTGCTGAAAGATTGAGCCTATGAGCTTTACCAATTACAGCATTCCTACTTATTCCACCTATAATTTCAGCAATTTGACTAGCAGTCATATTACCTTTGCCCCATAACTCTTTTAATTTTGCTACTTTTTCATCTGTCCAGCTCATATATCAATATGTAGTATATTTATTTATTACAATAACAATATACTGATATTAAATTAAATTAAACAATCAAAATGTCAGAGTTATCAACACAAATCTTTTTAATTAACTTTGATTCATTTTCAATCATAACTTGTATCTAATAATTAAAATTTATAAAAACAAATTAAATTTATGAGCTATTTGGCAAAAAATTATAATAGAAAAAAAATTTCCTTTAAATATGGTAAGGGAAGTTATTTATACTCTACTGATAATAAAAAATATTTAGATTTCGTACAAGGGATAGCTGTTAACTCTTTAGGTCATGCTCATCCAAAACTTATAAAAGCTATTAAGGATCAATCAAAAAAATTATGGCATGTTTCTAATGCTTTTCAAATTCCGGAGGGAGAAAAATTAGCTGAAAAATTATGCAAAAAAACTTTCGCAAATTATGTAATGTTTCAAAATAGTGGAACAGAAGCGACTGAAGCTGCAATTAAAGTCGCTAGAAGATATTTTTATTCTATAGGAAAACCTCATAAAAATAGAATTTTATGTATTAAAAATTCTTTTCATGGCAGAACATTAGCTGCAATTTTTGCAAGCGGATCTAAGAAAATGACAGAGGGATTTGGTCCTAAAGTAGGTGGTTTTGATCACTTCACTTTTGGGAATCATAATTCTTTTAAAAAAAAAATAACCAAAAATACAGCAGCTATTATGGTTGAAACAATCATGGGTGAAGGTGGTATCAAAACTATTCCGGATTGGTGCCTAAAAGAACTTAGAAAAATATGTAATGATAAAAATATTTTATTAATTCTTGATGAAGTTCAGTGTGGTATTGGAAGAACAGGAGACTTTTTTGCATTTGAAAAATCTAAAGTCAAACCAGATATTGTTCCAATCGCAAAAGGTATTGGTGGGGGATTTCCTATAGGCGCTGTTTTAATGAATAAAAAAGTTGCTTTGGGCATGACACCCGGTACTCATGGCTCGACCTTTGGAGGAAATCCTTTAGCTATGCAAATAGGAAGTGCTGTTTTTGATATAATTTCTAAAAAAAAATTTTTAAATAATGTAAAAACAAATTCAACTTATCTTATTAAACAATTGATTGAAATTCAAAAAAAGTATCCAAAAATTATAAAAGAAGTAAGAGGCAGAGGTTTTTTAATTGGATTAAAATTATATACAGATCAAACGTACTTTATAAAAAAATTAATGGAGAATAAACTGTTAACAATTAGAGCGGCAGAAAATGTTGTAAGAATATTACCTCCTTTGAATGTTAAAAAAGCCGAAATTAATTTTGCTTTAAAAATAATTAAGAAAGTTTGTTCAAGTTTTTAATATAATGAAACATTTTACTGACCTAAAAGATATTTCATCTAAAGATCTTAGAAAAATATTAATAGATGCAAAGATTAGAAAGAAAAAAAGATCAAAATTAAGCATTTTAAAGCCTGATAATGATGCTCCTTTAAAAGATAAATTATTAATTCAAATGTTTGAAAAAACAAGTTTAAGAACAAGACTAAGCTTTTACTTAGCAATTAAACAACTAGGTGGTGGAACAATTACACTTAGATCAAATGAATTGCATTTAGGTAAAGGAAGTGAGTCATTAGAAGATACTGCAAAAATTTTATCTACTTATGGAGATGGATTTATGTTTAGAACTGATAGTGATAAAAAAGTAGATAGTTTTAAAAAACATTTATCAATACCAATAATTAATGGTTTGTCTCCATCTTCTCATCCAACCCAAGTTTTATCAGATGTTTTTACAGTTGAGGAAATTAAAAAAAAACCTATTTCAGATTTAAATATCACTTGGATAGGAGACTCAAATAATGTCCTTAATAGCTTGATCGCTGCCTCTGTAAAATTTTCTTTTAAACTTAATATTGGATGTCCAAAAAAGTATGAGCCTAAAAAATTTATTTTAGATTGGGCTAGAAGTAAAAATAAAAAAATTCATATTTTTAACAATGCTAAAAAGGCTGCCTTAAATGCTGACGTGATATTTTCAGATAAAGTAATATCTCTTAATGATAAAGTGAACAAAAAGATTAAACTAAAGCATTTTAAAGATTTTAAAATTGATAAAAATTTGATTAGTTATGCAAAAAAAAATTGTATATTTTTACATTGCCTTCCAAGAGGATCAGAAGTTGAAGAAAAAGTATTCAAAAGTAGTAACTCTAAAGTTTGGTTACAGGCTTTAAATAGAGTTCACGTTCAAAAAAGTATTTTGTTATATTGTTTTGGTAAATTAAGGTAAGGGAAGAGGCTTGTCTGAATTTTGGTTTAAATATTTTATCACTGAAGCTCTATCTTTTTCTTTTCTTAATCCTGCGAAAGCCATCTTAGTACCTTTGATCCATTTAGCTGGCTTAATTAAATATCCATTTAATTCTTCAAAGGTCCATACCTTTCCATATTGAGAAAGAGCATTTGAATATTTGTAATCGCTAATTGACCCAACCTCTCTACCAACAACATTATATAATGCAGGACCAATATTATTTTTTCCTCCCTTAATAATTGAATGACAAGCAGCACATTTTTTAAAAACTTTTTCTCCAGTAGCAAGATCTCCTAAAGCCATTAAAGCAACTATGTCAATTTTTTCCTCAGCTAATTCAGGTGTTGTTTGTGAACTAGTAGTGACTGCTTGCTCTACCTCTACGGTATAACCAGGTGTATTAGGTTTATCTACATGAAAAATTATGTCTGTTATTTTTCCAATTCCAATCACAAGAAGTGCAACCATTAATATGGCAGCCACTATTTTATTAATTTCAAAAGAATCCATTTTTGATAAATTTTATAGAGAACCTATAACATTAATATTTTAAAATTGCTTATATTTTACTGTACAATTTTGCCCCTATTTATAATCTGAATAAATATAAATAATCTATGAAAACATTAATAATTATACCTTCAAGAATGTCAGCCACAAGATTGCCAGGTAAACCTTTACTTAAAATTAATGGTGTTTCTATCATCTCTCATGTTTTTAAAAGAGCAGAAAGTGCAAATATAGGAGATGTAATTGTTGCTGCTGAAGACCAAGAGATAATAGATGATGTTAAAAGCAATGGTGGAAATGCTATTTTAACATCTAAAAATCATAAAACTGGAACTGATAGAATATATGAAGCATTTTGCATGATAGGAAGAAATGATATTGATTTTATCATGAATGTTCAAGGTGATGAGCCTGATATTGATGTCAATGATATAAAAAGCTTAGATTTTAAAATGAAAATTAATAATTCAAGGATTGGAACATTGGCAGCAAAAATTTCTAGTCAAGATGTTTATAAAGATGAAAACGTGGTTAAAGTAGAAGTTAAAGATAAATTAAACAAAGACACTTTTCCACATGCCATTAACTTTGTGAGAAGAACAGAAAATAAAGATAATTTGTTTCATCATATGGGAATTTATAGTTATTACATAGAAACTTTAAAAGAGTTTGTATCATTTAATCAGTCTAAAAATGAATTAGCAAATAGATTAGAACAACTTAGAGCATTAGATAATAATATTAATATTAATGTAGCACTAGCAAATAAATCTCCAATAGGAGTTGATACAAAAGAAGATTATCTAGCTATAAAAAAAATAATGCAATATAAATAATCATGAGTAAAATTTATTTTCAAGGTACTTATGGAGCATATTCTCATCTTGCTTCAATTTCGATTGACTCGAAAGCAAAAATTATTCCTTGTAAAACTTTTGATGAATGTTTTTTAAAAGCCTCAAAAGAAAAAGATGCGAAAATAGTAATACCAGAGTCTAATAGAATTACAGGAAATATAGGTATTGAATATCTTATCTTTAAATATCGATTAAATATTTATGCGGAATATTTTCAAAAAATTGAACATAATTTACTAGGTCAACCAGATGCAAAAATAACAGATATTAAAAATGTCTATTCTCATGCTCAAGCTTTGTCTCAGTGTTCTCAATTTATTAAGAAGAATAATTTCAATGAACACATTAGAGCAGATACAGCAGGTTCAGCAGAAATGATTTCAAAAAATAAAAAAAAAGATGAAGCTGCAATAGCTTCAACTTTAAGTGCTGAAACTTATGGATTAAAAGTTATTCAAAAAAATATTGAAAATGAAAAAGGTAATTTAACTAGGTTTTTAGTTATGGGAAAAGATGTAATTCAACCAGATTTTGAAAAAAAAAAATATATAACTTCTTTTTTATTTAAACTCAAAAGTAAACCAGCTGCTCTATATCAATCCCTAGGTGGTTTTGCTATTAATGGTGTCAATTTAACTAAACTTCAAAGTTACCCTGAAAAAAATTCTTTTGATTCCTTCTTTTTTTTATGTGATCTGGATGGACATATAGAAGATCCAAAAGTACAAAAATCATTGGAGGAGCTTGGACTTCATTGTCAGGATTTTCATGTTCTAGGTGTTTTTGATGCAGATCCTGTAAGACAAAAAAAAACTTAATCTTTTATTGTGGATTAGAAAACAATACTGCTATAATACTTTTGGAGGCTAGAGGTGAAAGCTGCTTGAACCCGACCAGATCTTAACAGAAGCAGTCGTAAAGACAGTTATTCAGGTTCTAGTCTCCTAAAAAAATGAATATAAATTCTAAAGTCTTAGCGCTTAAATATAGGCCTCAAACATTTGATGATTTGATTGGTCAAGAAGTAATTTCTGAAACTATTTTAAACTCTATTAAAGCAAACAAGGTTCCTAATGCTTATCTTTTTACTGGGATACGAGGTATTGGAAAAACAACTATAGCTAGGATTGTTGCAAAATCCTTAAACTGTGCAAACAGAACTAAAGATTTATGCAAAGATAAATTATGTGAAAATTGTGAAGGAATAACGAGATCTAGCCACATAGATGTTCTCGAAATGGATGCTGCAAGTAAAACAGGTGTCGATGATGTAAGAGATCTAATAGAATTTTCAAGATATGGACCTACTTCATCAAAATATAAAATTTTTATTATTGATGAAGTTCATATGCTAAGCAAACAAGCTTTTAATGCATTACTGAAAACGCTTGAAGAACCTCCAGAATATTTAAAGTTTATATTTGCGACTACTGAAATCAAAAAGATCCCTATTACAGTTGTATCAAGATGTCAAAGATTTGATCTAGCACGAATTAAATCAAAAGAGTTATTTGAATTCATTAAAAAAATTAAAGATCTTGAAAAAGGGAAAGCTACCGATGAGGCTCTAAAATTAATAGTAAAAATTTCTGAAGGTTCAGTTAGAGACGCACTTTCTTTGTTAGACAGAGCTTTACTAAGTCTTGATAGTGAAAAAGAATTAGATCTTAGTTCAGCTCAGAAAATATTTGGTTATTTTGATAAATCACAATTAATAAATTTATTTGATTTAATTCTAAAAGGAGAGGAGAACAAAGTAATCGAAAATTATCGAAAAATTTATGACCAGGGTGTTGAGCCAAAAACATTTATAAATGATTTTTTAGAAATTTTATATTATTTTAAGAATATAAATTCTCTGACTATGGAAAGTACTAATTTTTCATTAAATGATGAAGAATTTGATAAAATCAAAAAAATTTCAATCAATATAGATAGTGAAATATTAATTTTGTTTTGGCAATTTACTATTAAAACATTAAGTGAATTAGACATTGTATCAAATCAGCATTTATCAATTGAAATGTTTTTACTCAGATTAATTCATCTAAAAGGCTTTAGAGAAATTAATGAAACTAAAAAAAATGAGTTGAAAATTAATAATCAAGAAAATAAGGAACAAAGCAACATCCCTTCACAAAAATTAGAGAAAGAAACTGTTAACCAAATTAAGAATGTAGCTCAGGAAAAAAATTTAAAGCCACAAACTAAAATTGAAACAAAAACTACAAATGGAAATATAATAAAGTCATTTGGTGAACTAATTGATATTTGCAATACTAAAAGAGAAATGAAGCTTAAATATGAACTAGAAAAAAATGTTAATTTAGTTAAATTTGAAAATAGAAGAATAGAAATTTCTTTTAATGATAATTTAGATAAAAATTTTGTTAAAGATTTATCCATGAGACTGTTTGATTGGACTGGCGAAAGATGGATAATTAGTTTTAGTAAAGATAAAGGAGAAATTTCAATAAAAGATAAAGAAAAAAATAAAAAAAAACAATTAATTGAAAATGCAAAAAAATCAGACTTGTATAAAACTATGTTAGATTTTTTTTCAGATGCAGAATTAATTGATGTTAAAACTTTAGAAAGAGATGAAGAATAATGACAGATTTTAATAAAATACTTGATAAAGCAAAAGAGTTAGAAGCTAAGATGAAAGAAAGCCAAGAAAAAATTAAGAATATTAAAGTTGAAGGGGTTTCAGGCTCTAACTCTGTAAAAGTTACTTTAGATGGAGAAGGAGAAATGCAAAAAATTGAAATTTCTGATGAAATATTAAAAGAGGAAAAGTCGATTGTTGAAGATTTAATTGTTGCGGCTCATAATAATGCAAAAGCTCAGTTAAAGTCGAAAACAAATGAAGAAATCACGAAGGCAGCGGGAGGTTTAGGTATCCCTGGCTTTAAATGGCCCTTATAGTTAATGCAAAATATTTCTGAAATAGAGGAATTAGTAAAATTAATTTCAAAGTTACCTGGTCTAGGACCAAAATCTGCAAAACGAATAGTATTAAAATTAATTAATAACAGAGATGAAATAATTAAACCAATGGCAAATACCTTGGCTCTTGTTTATAAAAATATTACTCGCTGTAACTTATGTGGATCCTTAAAATCTAATACCGAGGGTTGTTCCAATTGTGAAAATGTAAAAGAAAAATTTAGCAAAATATGTGTTGTTGAAGATATAGCTGATCAATGGTCAATTGAAAATTCAAATATTTATAAAGGATATTTTCATATTTTAGGAGGTACTATTGCATCAGCAGGTCATAGAAAAGAAGATCTCCTGATAAATTCATTAGTTGAAAGAGTAATTAAAGATAAAATTGATGAAGTTATTTTAGCAACTAGTGCCACTGTTGAGGGACAAACTACTGCTTATTATATTCAAGACAGTTTAAAACAAACTAATGTAAAAATTACAAAATTAGCTCAAGGATTACCTGTTGGAGGAGAAATCGAAAGTTTAGATGATGGAACTTTATTTTCTGCCTTTAAAAATAGATCTAAGATAAACTCTAGTTCTGATTAATTTTTCTTTTTAATCTGTTTAAATGTAAAAGTGGTTCAGTATAACCAGATGGTTGCTCTTTTCCTTTAAAAATTAAATCACAAGCAGTTTTAAATGATCTAGATCTTTCATAATCATCACTCATATTTATATACTTTTCATCATCACTATTTTGTTTATCGACAACTTTAGCCATTTCTTTCATTATTTCCAAAACTTTATCTTTTGTTGTAATTCCATGATGTATCCAATTTGCAATGTGTTGTGATGAAATTCTAAGTGTTGCTCTATCTTCCATAAGGCCAACATTATTTATATCAGGAACTTTTGAACAACCTATTCCTTGATCAATCCACCGAACAACATATCCTAATAGAGTTTGTGCTGAATTAGATATTTCTTTATAAATTTCGTCTTCTTTCCAATCAGGTTTAGAAGCTACAGGAATTTGCAAAAGATCATCTAATTTTGCATGCTCTCTTTTTTTTATTTTTTGTTGTTCGTTAAAAATATTTATTTGATGATAGTGAAGAGCATGTAGTGATGCTGCAGTAGGAGAGGGAACCCATGCGCAGTTTGCTCCAGCTTTTAAATGGTTGATTTTATCTTCTAACATTTCTTTCATTTTATCTGGCATCGCCCACATTCCTTTTCCAATTTGAGCTTTTCCTGAAAAACCACATTTTAAACCAACATCAACATTGTTATTTTCGTAGGCTTGTATCCACTTTGAGGTTTTCATGTCCCCTTTTTTAATCATAGGACCAGCCTCCATTGATGTGTGCATTTCATCACCAGTTCTATCTAAAAAGCCAGTGTTAATAAAAAAAACTCTGTTTTTAAGAGTTCTAATACATTCTTTTAAGTTGGTAGAAGTTCTTCTCTCTTCATCCATAATCCCAATTTTGCAAGTGTATTTTTTTAATCCAAGCAAATCTTCAACTTTAGAAAAAATTAAATCTGTAAATTTAGTTTCTTCAGGTCCATGCATTTTTGGTTTAACAATATAAATTGATCCTTTTCTTGAATTCTTTTTTAACTTTAAATCATGAAGAGCGGCTGCAGTTGTAAAAAAAGCATCCATTATTCCTTCTGGAATTTCAGTTCCATCTTTTAAAATAATAGATGGATTGGTCATAAGATGTCCAACATTCCTAATTAAAAGCAAGCTTCTTCCGTGTAGTTTTAAACCTTTGCCGTCTTTAGAAACATAGCTTCTGTCTGGATTTAGTTTTCTTTCTAAATTTTTACCGTTTTTTTCAAATTGGATTTTTAAATTTCCTTTCATTAAACCTAACCAATTTTTATAACAAATAATTTTATCATTTGAGTCTACAGCTGCAACGCTATCTTCATTGTCACAAATGGTAGAAATAGCTGACTCAATGATTACATCACTAATGCCTGCAATATCATGTGCTGCGC
>CACJEC010000002.1 GCA_902592325.1 uncultured Pelagibacteraceae bacterium | reverse complement strand
GAACCCACAGCAGGAATTAATCCTACATTAATTAACGGAATTATAGATAGGCTGATTAAAGTTAATCAAGATTTCGGTATCACACTTTTGGTTATAGAACATAATATGAAGGTAATTATGCAGTTAGCTGAAGACATTTTTTGTTTAGCTCACGGTAAGATGCTTGCAAATGGATCACCAGATGAAATTAAAAATGATAAACGTGTTATCGATGCGTATTTGGGAGTACAATAATGTCTAATCAATATGAAGTTTTAGGTAAAGCTCCAGTTGCAGAAGATTTAAGTAACTTATCTCCTAAAGATGTTCATTTAACAATAAAGAACCTCAATGCTGGTTATGGTAAAATGGAAATACTTCATAATTTTGATCTTTTCGTAAGTAAAGCACAATCGCTTTGTTTAATAGGCCCTAATGGAGCAGGAAAATCTACAATACTTCATTCGATTTATGGATTTACAAATATTTTTTCTGGAAAAATAGAAATAGATGGAAAAGAAATTACAAATCTTTCTCCTGCTGAAAAACTTAAATCAGTGGGAATAGCTTATATTCTTCAAGATAACTCTGTATTTCCAGATATGACGGTTGAAGAAAATTTATTAATGGGTGGATTTATAAAAGATAAAACGGAAGAGTCTTATGAAGAAGCCGAAAAAATTCTTCAAAAATATGAAAGATTAGGAAATAGAAGAAATCAACCAGCAAAAGTATTATCTGGAGGAGAAAGAAGATTATTAGAAATTTCTAGAGCACTTGTGATGAAACCATCTGTGCTTCTTGTAGATGAACCTTCGATAGGATTAGAACCTAGATATATTGATATGGTATTTGAGATTTTAAGAGATCTTCAACAAAATGAAAAAAAAACAATCATCTTAGTTGAACAAAATGCAAAAAAAGGTTTAGAATTTGCAGATATAGGTTACGTTCTCGTTTCCGGCCAAACAGCAATAGCTGGTAAAGGAGATGATTTACTAAATAATCCAGATGTTGGTCGCCTATTTCTAGGTGGTTAATGATAAATTCAAAATATTTTTTAAAAGGTTTTAAGTCCATTAAGGGCGTTGGAAGTCCTGCTATAGCACTCGGTGCAAGTTTTATTGCAATTGGTGCATTACTTAAAAATTTGGGTTTCTCAATTCAAGAAAGTATTTTTTCTACTTTTTTAACTTATGCACTACCTGGTTCATTAGTGATGGCTGAGTCAATGTTAATTGGTGCATCTCTAATAAATATTTTCATTGCTGTATGGTTAGTTAATGCAAGATTATATCCAATGACCGTAGCATTAATGCCATTATTAATGCACAAAAATCAACCGAGATGGAAATATTATTTATCATGTCACTTTATAGCAGTTTCATCTTGGCTGATTATGAAAGATAATTATGAAGATATTGAAAAAGAAAATAGAATAGACTTTTGGATAGGAATAGGAACAGCAACTTGGTCTGTCGCAATTTTTTCTACAGTCATTGGTTATATTGCTTCAGATTTCCTTAACAAAGATATTTTAATTGGTTTAGCAATAATTAATCCAATCTATTTTATTTGTATGATGTTAGGTGCAATGAAAACAATACAAATAAGTTTATCTGTAATTTTGGGTGCAATTCTAGGTCCTGCTTTTTATTTTTTATCTCCTGAATGGTGCATCTTATTTGGAGGATTTATCGCAGGAACTATTGCTTTTTTTTTAGGAGAAAGATATGGCAAGTAATATAATAATTGTAATTTTCGTTACTTCTTTAGCAACATACCTATCCAGATTTTTAGGTGTTGTAAGTGCAGAAAAAATTAAAGAAACATCAAAAATGTTTAGATGGTTTAATTGCCTTGCTTATTCTACTCTCGCTGCTTTAATAGCAAGAATAGTAATTTTTCCTTTAGGATCTTTGTCTGAAATAGATTATTTGATTAGATTTATTGTAGTTATTTTATCTATATTTGTTTTTTATTTGACTAATAAAAATTTAGTTTACCCAACACTTTTCTCTGCTATCATGTTATCTTTATTTAGTACTTATTTATGATAGAAAAAATTGACGGATTTGAAATTTATACCAATGAAAAATCACCAAGAATTATAAACATAGATATTGGAGAAGAAATTTTAAATAAACTTATTTTTCCGTTTAATAAGTTTGACATCACTGCATTAGAATACAAACCATTTACAAGATTTACAATTGCAAAAAATTTAGATGATTTAAGTAACAATAGACTGTCAAATTTGTTAGATAAAATTATTAAGGATAGAGATACAGGTTGTTTTATAATTAAACCAAAAAATTTAATTTCTAAAATTAGTGATAGTTTTTTAGTAAAGTTATCAACTGCAGTGGTTCATTTAATAGGTTTACCAAATCATGATGCAATGACTGGAAAATATTACGCAAGATTTCATGTAAAACATAATGATAAAAGTGACTCATATCTAAGAAAAGCTTATACAAATATGGATCTCCATACAGATGGAACTTATGTAAAAGAAAAAACTGATTGGCTTTTAATGTCTAAATTAGAGGAAGAAAATGTTGAGGGTGGTGAAACAGCGATGTTACATCTTGATGATTGGGAATATTCAGATGAGTTATTTAATGATCCAGCCGCAAAGGAAAATTTTACATGGGGATCTCCAAAAAGTAAAAATATTGATTATAAAGTGGAGCATCCGGTATTTTCATCTGATGAAATTGGGAGACCACAAATTTCTTATATTGACCAATTTCCCGAACCTAAAAATATGAGACAAGGAGTTTTTTTACAAAAATTATCAGATAAGCTTGAGGGAAGTAAAAACATCATAATTACCAAGTTGCCAGTTGGTTCATCCATTGTTGCTAATAATTATTTTTGGCTACATGGAAGAAGACCATTTACTCAAAATAAACTTTTGAGTCGTGAGTTATTAAGAATAAGAGGAAAATTTTTTCAAAAAATTTAAATTACAATTTTTAGTTGTATGCAATTTTAGGTTAAAAAAGGTATATAAATGGTCTTTTTTTTGTTGTAAATTTACAACAATTTTAATTTTTTAATAAAATAACGACCTTAGTGATTAGAATCTTGACTTATTTGTGATATCTAATTCGGGTTAAATTAATTTAATAATAATAAGGAAATAAAATGAAAAAGACATTATTGACAATTGTTTTTTCTGTTCTTTACATGACTTCCGCAAGTGCACTAGGGATTAATGTAGGTGTATCAGGAAATGCAGGTTTATTCGCTGCGTCTGCTCATGAAGATCTTGCAAATGATTCTTCTAACAGATCAACTGGATCAGAGCATGGTTCAGCTGCTTGGGGATCAATATTTGGAGAAGTGACTCTGGGTGATAGATTTGCTGTCGGTATCGATTATGTGCCGCAAGCGTTATCATCAGATACTACTGAAACAGCTAAAAACGATAAAGATGGTAGTACAACTGTAAATATGAGATCTAACAAAATTCAAGTGGATTTTGAAGAACTTACTTCGATGTACGTAATCGCTAATATTACAGAAAACTTTTACGTTAAAGCTGGTGGTACTAGAGTAGAGATTATAACAAACGAGAATCTAGGTACAGGATCAACATACGGAAACACTGATATGAGTGGTTCTATTTTTGGACTAGGTTACAACGTAACAAATGATAATGGTACTTTCTTTAGATTTGAAGGTAACTATATGAATTTTGATGGTACATCAATAACTTCAAGTGCAAACACTAACGTAATTGCACTTAATAATTTAGATGGTGTTTCAGGTAAATTATCATTTGGAAAATCATTCTAATTAAAAATTAGTTAAAAATTTAAAAAGCCCCCTTTTGGGGGCTTTTTTTTTGCCTAATAATTTATGTTTTGTTGATATAGTGGTAACTATGAAATTAGGTTTTATTGGAACTGGAAACATATCTTCGGATGTTATAACTGGCATTTGTAATTCAAAAATATCTTATAAAAAAAATATTTTTATCACCAAGAAATAAAAAAAAATCTAACAATTTAAAAAAGAAATTTAAAAAAATACACATAGCTAAAACAAATCAAGAGGTTATTGATAAATCTGATTGGGTATTTATAGGAGTATTACCTGAAGTTGGAGAAAAAATAATTCCTCAGTTAAGATTTAGATCAAATCAAACAGTTATAAGTTTTGTATCTACAATTAACTATTCAAAACTAAAAAAGATTCTAAAAAAAAAAACTAATGTTGTAAGAGCAATCCCTATGCCACCAATTGCTTTAGGTAAAGGACCGGTTGCCATTTTTCCTCCACACAGAAAAGTAAAATTCTTCTTTGATAAAATAGGTGATACTATTGAGATTAAAAGTGAAAAACTTTCTCAAAATTTCTGGGCAACCTCAGGCACAATGGCTTCTTTTTATGAAATGTTAAAACTTCTATCAGATTGGTTAGTAAAAAAAGGACTGAAAAGATTACAGGCTCAAAAATATATAACCTCTCTTTATTCTGCTCTAGCTCAACTAGCAGCAGTAAATTCAAAAAAAGATTTGAAGCATTTTGTAGCTGAATCACAAACACCAGGAGGATTAAATTGGCAAGGTGTAAATGAATTAAGAAAAGCTGGTTATTATAAATCTTTAGAAAAATCGCTTAATAATATTTTAAAAAGATTAAATAAATAATAAATGTCAGAGAACATTTTAGAAATTACTAATCTCTCAAAATATTTTGGAGGATTAGCAGCTGTTTCTGATTGTTCACTTAATGTAAAAAAAGGGACAATCACAGGCATTATTGGTCCAAATGGCTCTGGTAAAACAACTTTGTTTAATTTAATTGCCGGTAATCTAAAATCATCTGGGGGTAGTGTTTTATTTAATAATGAAAATATAACTGATGTCCCCTCATATGAACTGTTTTCAAAAGGATTACTTAGAACTTTCCAGATAGCGCATGAATTTACAAACTTATCTGTTTTAGAAAATTTAATGATGGTTCCAGGTAATCAATCAGGAGAAAAACTAATGAATGCTTTATTAAAACCTTCATTGGTTGCAAAAGAAGAAAGTTTAATTAAAGAAAAAGCTATGGAAGTTGCAGATTTTCTCAATTTAAGCCATTTAAAAAATGAACTTGCAGGAAATTTATCTGGAGGACAAAAAAAATTATTAGAACTAGGTCGAACAATGATGGTTGATGCTAAATTAGTCTTATTAGATGAAGTAGGCGCAGGAGTTAATAGAACTTTATTAAAAGATCTTGGAACAGCTATAGAAAAATTAAATAAAGAAAAGGGTTATACATTTTGTATGATTGAGCACGATATGGATTTTATAGGTAGATTATGTGATCCAGTAATTGTAATGGCTGAGGGGTCAGTTCTTTTTGAAGGTTCAGTAGAAGATGCAAAAAAAGATGAAAGAGTAATTGAAAGTTACTTAGGAAGAGGTTCAAAACTGAAAGATAATTAATTATGGCATTTTTTGAGGGAAATAACATGACAGGTGGATATGGTAAGGGCCCAGACATAATTAATTCATGTTCTGTTAATGTTGAAAGAGGAGAAATAGTGTCCATTCTTGGACCTAATGGGGCTGGAAAATCTACTGCAATGAAAGCCATGTTGGGTTTATTAAATTTAAAATCAGGCTCTGTAATTATTGATGGTAAGGACATCTCAAAACTTTCTCCACAAGATAGAGTGAAAGAAGGAATTTCATTTGTACCTCAAACAAAAAATGTATTTGCAGGAATGACAGTTGAGGAAAATTTAGAGATGGGAGCATTTTTAGTAAATGAAGATTACAAAAAGGTAATTGATGAAATTTATAATCTTTTTCCTATTTTGATTGAAAAAAGAAAACAATTCGTGGGAGAATTGTCGGGAGGTCAAAGACAACAGGTTGCTTTAGGAAGAGCTCTGATGATCAAACCATCGGTACTCATGTTAGATGAACCAACTGCTGGAGTTTCTCCGATAGTAATGGATGAACTTTTTGATCATATTATAAAAGTAAAAGAAACAAATGTTGCAATTTTAATGGTTGAACAAAATGCAAAACAGGCATTAAATATTTCTGATAGAGGTTATGTTTTAGTTACTGGTGAAAATCGATACTCTGGAACTGGAAAAGAATTATTAAATGATCCAAGAGTAAGAAGCTCTTTTTTAGGTGGTTAATATGGATTTCTTAAATGCAATTATTCTTTTATTAAATTATATCTTTGTCCCAGCTCTTGCATATGGATCTCAATTAGCTCTAGGTGCAATTTTTGTAACGTTGATTTATGGAATTTTACGATTTGCTAATTTTGCTACAGGAGACATGATGTCCTTTGGTACTATGTTCACTATTTTATTTACTTGGTATTTTCAGTCTGTTGGAATTGGTCTTGGATTTTTGCCAACAGCTCTTATTGCAATTCCTTTTGCAATAATTTTTATGATTGGTTATATGCTTTTAATAGATAAGTTTGTTTTCAAATATTATAGAGTAAATAAAAGTCCTCCAGTTCAATTAGCAATGGTAAGTATTGGTGTAATGTTTGTAACTCAAGCTGTAGTTAGAATAATAATAGGCCCTTCTGATCGAAGATTCTTTGATGGTGAAAAGTTTTTAATTAAAGCAAGTGAGTTTAAAGATATGACTGGATTAAATGAAGGGTTGGCTATTAAATCAACTCAAGTTATCACAATTTTGGTGACTATTGTTCTCGTATCAACTCTTTTTTGGTTTTTAAATAAAACTAAAACTGGGAAAAGCATGAGAGCTTACTCTGATAATGAGGATTTAGCTTTACTTTCTGGAATTGATCCAAAAAAAATAGTGATGATAACTTGGATTATAGCAGGTATTTTAGCAACAATCGGAGGAGCGCTTTACGGTTTAGACAAAAGTTTCAAGCCTTTTACATATTTTAATAATATGCTCCCAATATTTGCTGCTGCTATTGTTGGTGGAATAGGAAATCCTTTTGGAGCATTTTTAGGAGGTTATGTTATTGCCTTTTCAGAAATACTTTTAACATATGCCTATAAGAAATTTTTTATGTATGTTTTACCAGAAAGTATGGAGCCAGATGGTTTAGTTCAATTACTCTCAACTGATTACAAATTTGCAGTGTCGTTTTCAATATTGGTAATTGTATTGTTATATCGACCATCTGGAATATTTAAAGGGAAGGTACTGTGAGAAAAAATTTAAACGTAATTGCAGCTTACAGCATTATGATGGGATTAATTATACTTGTGGGTATATTCCAGTCTTGGAATATCGCTCTATCAATATTTAATCTTTGTTTGATTTCAGCTGTAATGACAATGGGTGCTAATATTCAATGGGGTTATGCTGGTCTTATTAACTTTGGAATAATGGGTTACACGGCATTGGGTGGTTTAGCGGCAGTTTTAATTTCTGTCAATCCAGTTCAAGAGGCCTGGAGCGCAGGAGGTTTAAATATTTTGTTAAGTCTGTTCTTGATCATTGGAATGGTATTAGCTGTTAGATATGTTTTAAAAAAATATGAAAAATCTAAGAATAGAACTTACGCTATTGCTACAATTATTATCCTTGGAATTATCATAATAAGATTTGTATCTGAGCCTGGGATTGAAGCAATTGAAGAAGTAGATCCTGCAAAAACTGGTTTCTTAGGAGGTTTCGGTTTACCTATTATTTTTTCTTGGATAGTTGGGGCTTTGTTTGCTGGTGGATTAGCTTTTGTAATAGGTAAAGTTGCCTTAGGTTTGAGAGCTGATTACTTAGCGATAGCTACACTACTGATATCAGAAATTGTCATTGCAATTATAAAACATGAAGATTGGCTGACTAGGGGAGTTAAAAATGTAATTGGATTAAAACGTCCTGCACCTTACGAGGTAAATTTACAACAAACTGATTGGTTCATTAATTTAGTTGAAAAATTTAATTCAAGTAAATTAAATTTAATTTCAGATTTTGCTGAAAGACAAGCTGCTCTTAATCAATTTGTAATTGAAGGATCATCAGTTTTTGTAAAACTTTGTTACTCTGGACTATTTTTAATAGTTGTTATTATTCTTTTAATTTTAACTCAAAAAGCACTTTATTCTCCATGGGGAAGAATGATGAGAGCTATAAGAGATAATGAGGAAGCAGCTAATGCTATGGGTAAAAATGTGGTCAAACAGCACCTATTAATTTTTGTTTTAGGTTCTGCAATAGTCGGAATAGCAGGAGCTATGTTGGTAACACAAGATGGTTTATTTACTCCAGGAAGTTATAGACCAATGAGATATACTTTTTTGATTTGGGTAATGGTTATTGTTGGAGGAAGTGGAAATAACTTTGGAGCAATTCTTGGTGGCTTTGTTGTTTGGTTTTTATGGATTGAGTCAGCACCAATTGGATTATATTTGGTAAATTTAACAACCGCTGGTTTAGATGATGCTCATTTTTTAAAAGTTCATTTAATTGAAAGTGTACCGTATTTTAGATTTTTAATGATGGGTGCAGGTCTATTATTAATTATGAGATACAGACCAAAAGGTATACTTCCTGAAAAAATAGAAATAAAATAAAATTATGAAATATGTTATAACAGGTGCTGCTATTGCTTGGGCTTTGTATATGGCAGATAAATATTTGTTCTTTTAAAAAAAAACCCCCAACAAATTAATGCTGGGGGTTTAAATTTTAAGATAAATTATCTTTGTTTTTTAGTTTTGAATTTTCCGCCTTTAACTTCTTGTTCTAAGAAAGAACCTTCAGCTTCTCCGACGCTAGTAAAAGTAACTCCAGTTGCACCTTCGTAGTCAACTTTTTTACCTTTAGCTAATAAATCTAAACCTTTTTTAAGCTCACCTGGATAAATCTTTGTTCCAGGACCGTTAGCAACATCCATTACATTTTTTGCAATTGATGCTCTATCAGCTGAATTACCTGCTTGCATTGCTAAAACGATTAATGCAGCAGCATCATAAGACTCACCTGTATATGGACCAGAACTGTCTATACCAGCAGCACTTGCAACTTTAGCAAATACTCCAGCACCTTTTCCAGTTGATCCTGGCATTGAACCGAAAGATTTTTTTAAATCTTTCCCAAATGCATCAACTAGTGATTGACCAATCATACCATCTGATAAAATAAATCTATCAAATGCACCTGAGTCTAAAGAAGCTTGTATAATTCCTTTACCACCTTGGTCTAGGTAACCGATAACAGCAACAGCATCACCACCTGCTGAAGCAAGAGTTGCTACTTCAGAAGAGTAGTCTGCTTTCCCATCTTCATGAGCAGTTACTGTAGTTACTTTAATACCATGAGCTTCAACAGCTGCTTTATAAACATCTGCTAAACCTTTTCCATAGTCATTGTTTGTATAAGTGATAGCAACACTTTTAACTTTTCTGTCTTTAGTAATATCAGCTAAGATTTGACCACCTCTAGCATCAGATGGAGCAGTTCTAAAGAAATACCCTTTGTCATCTAAAGTAGTTAATCCAGGTGATGTAGCCGATGGGGAAATCATTACTACACCATTCGGCACAGCAACATTTGAAGCTATCGCTCCAGTAACACCAGAGCAATCAGCACCCATAATTGCAGCTACACCTTGTGAAATAACACCTTCAGCTGCTGCTGTTGCTGCAGCTGAGTCTACACAAGTTGAATCTGCTCTTACTACTGAAATAGTTTCACCACCTAGCAACGAACCTGAATCTGATGCTTCTTTAAAAGCTAGCTCAGCTGAGGCTGCCATGGCTGGTGTTAGAGACTCAATAGGACCTGTAAATCCTAATATGACTCCCATTTTTACTTCTGCAAAAACATTTGTTGTAAAAGTAGAAACAAAAATAAATGCAGCGATAAATATTTTTTTCATTATTTTCCTTTTTATTGTTAACAATTTATAAAAACCAATTTAATTATGATTAATTAAATTTTTCAATGGATAAATTATCTTATTTTATGAAGTAAAAAGACTGAAGTTATGACAATTATTCCACCTAATAAGAATAAAACAGTCGGAACTTCACCAAAAATTAAATAACTCAATGCTATTCCAAATATAGGAAACAGAGAATATGAAGGGAAGATTTGACCCACAGTATAAAATTTATATAAATAAAACATCAATAAGTGAGCCCCTAAGGAAACAACGATTGCCTGGTAAGATATTAAGATCCAAGAATTAAGACTTATTGATTGAATAGTTGAGACGGTATTTCTTTCTATTAAATTTGACACAATTAGTAAAATTACAAAACCAAATAGACCAGTAAATGCATTAGTTAAACTAATATCTAAATCTCTTAACTGTCTTGAAAAAACTTGAGCAAAAGCAAAAGCTAATGCCATTAAACTCGCAAAGAATAATCCTAAAAAATTATCAACTAATTTAGGATCAAAAAATATTATTAGCACACCAATAAAAGCTGTAAAAATCAAAAACCATTTTTTTGCACTTATGTTTTCCTTTAGCATAAATGCGCTAGCAAGAATTCCAAAAGGTATTGCTAATTGAGAACCAACAATTATTGGTGAAATAAAAGATGAGTAGTATAAAGATAAAGTCATAAACACATAAACTAAGACACCCATAGAAATTGAAAAAGCTATTAACGAAGGTAAATATTTTTTTTCTGGTATCTTAAATTTCCAAAAAGGTATTAATATTGCTAAAACTAATCCCATTCTAAGAGAGGCCATAAGAATTGGTGGGACAGAGTCATTTAAAACCAATTTGGTGAAAGGAAATGCACTACCATGTGCAATAGCGATAAAAAGTAAAATTAATAAATGTTTAAGCGGCAAGTAATTAGAAATTAAAAATATTGTTTAAATGTTTCATTAATAGATAAAACACCATAATCATTTAAACCTCCAATGATTAATTGTAATGCCACCAATAATATGAAAGCTAATCCAACATAAACTATCCAAAGATGTTTCTGAACATAGTTAGCAAGATAAGTTGCTAAAGCTCCAGTTAATATAACAGATAATACTAATCCAAATATCATAAATCCAAAATTACCCTTTGAAGCACCTACAACTCCTATCACATTGTCAAAACTAATAGTAATGTCAGCAAATAGAACTTTATATATACTCTTTATGAACGACGGTTCTTTAGATTGGGTCTTTGGAGATCTAATCTTTTTTATTTCAAATAAATCTTTTCTTAAATCATTAACAATCCAAATAAGCAAAAGACCACCAATAATTTTAATCCAATAAAATTGGAATAGATAAGTAGCAAAAATAGCAAATATTATTTTGAATATTAAAGCACCTGCTACACCCCATAGAATTATTTTCTTTCGATTTTTTGGAACAAAGTTCGCCGCAATTAATCCAATGATAATTGCATTATCTGCAGCTAAAATAATATCTATAAAGATAATTTGAGTTAAAATAATTAATTCTTCTATCAAAGCATAAACATAATATTAAATATTCATAATTATTCAATTAAAAGTAGTATTATTTTTTTATTGCTAATTTTTTTAATACATAATGAAATGTAAAAAATATAAATGGAGGACAAATGAAAATCATGAAATATTTAACAAGTATTTTAGTTTCATTAATTTTGTCGATTAATTTAGCAATTGCAGAGAAATGGGACATGGCTTTAGCGTATGGAGCTGGTAATTTTCATTCTGCAAATGCGACAGAATTTGCAAAAAATGTAACTGAAAAAAGTGGAGGAAAGCTAACAATAGTCACTCACCCAGGTGGTTCATTATTTAAAGGTGGAGAAATCTTTAGAGCTGTAAGAACAGGTCAGGCTCAAATCGGTGAAAGATTTATGTCTGCTTTAGGAAAAGAAGATCCATTATTAGAAGTCGACTCTCAACCATTCTTAGCTACATCTTATTCAGATGCTATGAAATTATATAAAGCATCAAAAGATGAAATTATAAAAGGTCTAGATGCTAAAGGTCTAGTTTTTTTATATGCTGTTCCTTGGCCTGCACAAGGTTTATATAGTAAAAAAGAGATTAGTTCTGTTAATGATCTAAAAGGTTTAAAATTTAGAGCATATAATTCGGCAACTATAAGGATCGCCGAACTAACAGGAATGGCACCTACAAAAATTGAAGCTGCTGAAATAAGCCAAGCATTTTCTACTGGCGCTGTTGAAAGTATGATCACATCCCCAACTACTGGAAAAAATTCTAAGATTTGGGAAAATGGTGTAAAATACTTTTATGATATAGCAGCTTGGTTTCCAAAAAACATGGTGATTGTTAATAAAGAAGCTTGGAATAAATTAGATAAAGCAACTCAAGACTTGGTGATGAAACAAGCAGCTTTAGCTGAGAGAAAAGGCTGGCAATTATCAAAACAAGGTAATGTTGGAGATAAAAAAGCTCTAGCAGATGCGGGTATGGTAGTTTCAACTGTTAATGCATCTTTACAAGCTCACTTTGAAAAAGTCGGAGAGACTATGGCTAAAGAATGGTCTCAAAAGGCAGGTTCAAGAGGAGCCTCTGTTTTATCAGCATATAAGTAATTTAATTAAATCTATACTTAAGGTCACTTAATATATTTAAGTGGCCTTAAATTATTATGCTAAGATCTTTAGATAAAAATTTAAATAAACTTTATAAATTTTCAGGTTATGTTGCAGCAATTTTTTTAATATTGGTTGCAGTATTTATTCTTATAGGTATTTCATCAAGAATATTTGGTTTTTATATAAGAGGCTTAGCAGAATATTCGGGATACTGTATGGCTTCAGCATCTTTTTTTGCTCTTGCTTATACTTTTATTGAAGGTGGCCATATACGAATTACTCTTTTTTTAGAAAAATTTTCAGGTAATAAAAAACGAATAGTGGAAATTTGGTGTTTAAGTATAGCTAGTTTATTTTCAGGATATTTAGCATTTTACTTTATTAAAATGCTTATTATATCTTACAAATTTCAAGAAAGAAGCGAGGGGGCAGATGAAATATTAATATGGATTCCCCAAACTAGTGTAGCAATTGGATCCACTATATTTTTTATAAGCGTTTTTCACCAATTTATTTTGAATATGAAAAAAAATTAAATGGCTGAAATATTTTTAACAATTTTTTTTATAAGTGTTTTATTGTTTTTTTTAGGCACAGGTATTTGGGTTGCGATAAGTATGATAGGGGTATCTGCAATTGGAATGATGTTATTTACCTCTAGACCAGTAGGTGATGCAATGGCAACTACTATATGGGGAACTTCATCATCATGGACTTTAACAGCTTTACCTTTGTTTGTCTGGATGGGTGAAATATTATTTAGAACTAAACTTTCAGAAAATTTATTTAAAGGTTTGTCTCCATGGATGCAAAAATTACCCGGGGGATTAATACATGTAAATGTTGTAGGTTGCGCATTATTTGCTGCAATATCTGGTTCATCAGCAGCAACTGTCGCTACGGTTGGAAAAATGTCTATTCCTGAATTGAGAAAAAGAAATTATCCAGAAAAAATCTTATTAGGTAGTTTAGCTGGTTCGGGAACATTAGGTTTGTTAATACCTCCATCAATTATTTTAATTATTTATGGTGTTGCAGTCCAAGAATCTATAGCAAAATTATTTATTGCTGGGATTATTCCAGGGATAATGATTGCATTAATTTTTATGTCTTATGTAATTATTTGGTCATTAATTAATAAAAAAGAAATGCCCAAAATCTTAGAGGAATATTCATTTTTAGAAAAAATTAAAAGATCAAAACAACTTTTGCCAGTAATATTACTGATTTCCGCAGTAATAGGATCTATATATACTGGAATAGCAACTGCTACAGAGGCAGCTTCATTGGGTGTCGTAGGAGCTTTAATTTTATCTTATTTCCAAAAAAGTTTAACATTAAAAACATTTAAGTCCTCTTTATTGGGTGCAACTAAAACTTCTTGCATGATAGCATTTATACTAGCAGGCTCTACATTTTTATCTTTAGCTATGGGGTTTACCGGACTACCTAGAAATTTAGCAATATGGATACAAAATATGGACCTTTCTCCTTATGTTTTGATTTTAGTTTTAATGATATTTTATATTATCTTAGGAATGTTTCTTGATGGAATATCTGCGGTCGTATTGACAATGGCAATAATTGAACCAATGATCAGGCAAGCTGGTTTTGATATGATTTGGTTTGGTATTTTTTTGGTTATCGTAGTTGAGATGGCTCAAATAACACCTCCAGTAGGATTTAATTTATTTGTTCTTCAAGGAATGGCAAATAAAGATATGGGTTATATTGCGAAAAGTGCGTTTCCATTATTTTTACTTATGGTGTTAGCTGTAATACTTGTTGTAATATTTCCTGAAATTGCTTTATGGTTACCACAACAAATGGTTCAAAATTTAAATTAGTATTTGGAAACTTTTTCTCCAGCTATTATTGCTTTTAACTCCTCATATTCTTCACAGTTACAACCTTTTAACACTTCCAGTCTCTCAACTGCAAGATTATGTCTGCCAGTTGCCACGTACAATTCTCCAAGATATTCATTAATTCCAATATGAGTTGGATTGATAGCTAAACCCTGTAAGTAGTATTTTTCACCATTTTCAAAATCTCCTAATTTTCTGGTAGTAAAACCAAGATAATTTAATGTATCTGGTTTATTCGGTTTTTTTTTGTTAGATTTTAAAAGAAGTTTTTGCGCTTTTGCGTATTTTTTATTAGCTTTTTCTAATTTTCCTTTTTTTTCAAGTTTTTTTGCACTTTTAATGTAAGAAACAGCTTTTTCATAACTAGATTTCATTGCACCTCCATCTCCACCAGATGAACTAGAACCAGCTGAAAAACCATTTGTAATTAAAAAAATATAAATAATTGATGTAACAAAAAAATTTTTAATCATTTTTTAAATTTCTCCATTTTGTTTAAAGCTACTAATTTTAAGTCGTTATTTTGCAAATTATCTCTAATCGATTTTGCTGTTGCCAATGAACTTTCATTATCTCCATGTATGCATACAGAGTCTATTTCACAAGGTATTTGTTTACCACTGTGACAATTGAGAGCCTGATTTTTGACCATGCTTAACACATGTCTTTTTGCTTGTTCAGGATCAGTTATTAACGCGTGAGGTTTTTTTCTAGAAACTAAATTTCCGTCATCCTCATAATTTCTATCAGCAAAAATTTCACACGCAATTTTCATATCTAGTTTTTTTGCGGCTTTCTCCATTTTTGAGCCTGTCGGTACCAAATAGATCAAATCTTTACTAATCTCATTAATGGCCTTAGCCAAAGTATTGGCCAATTCAATATCTTCACATGCCATATTATTTAGGGCTCCATGAGGCTTAATATGTGTGACTGATTCCCCATGGTTATTTGCAATTTTTTGTAAAATTTCATATTGATCAACTATTAATTTTCTAATTTCACTAGAAGAAAGATTCATTCTACTTCTTCCAAAATTTTCTGGATCATTAAAAGAGGGATGAGCACCAATACTTACGCTGTTTTGTTTTGATATCTGAACTACTTGATTCATTGATTCATTGTCTCCGGCATGAAAACCACAAGCAACATTCGCAGAATTTACTATCTCAAGTAAATCTGGATCATACTTGTTAGAATGATGTTTAGATTTTTCACCTAAATCACAATTTATATTAATTTCCATAGTCATATTTGTTAAGTATAACATGACATGATAAAAAATATATTAAATCTTGGTGACGCAGCTTTATATTGTGATTTTGGAATAGAAGTAAATAAAGAAATCAATACTCAAGTAATAAGATATTTTAAGAGCATTAAAAAAGAAAATATTGATGGTGTAAATAATTTAGCCCCATCCTATAACAAATTAATTATTTCATATGACCTAAAAAAAACAAACTTTGAAATTGTAAAAAAAATAATTGAAAATCTTAACATTAAAAAAAGTGATAATTTAGAAAACAAAAAAATTGAAATACCAGTTTGTAGTGATGAAGAATTTTCACTTGATATAAAAAGATTAGAGCAAAAATTGAATATTAATCGTGAAAAAATTTATAAAAATTTTTTTGAAAAAGAATTTTTTTGTTATATGACAGGTTTTATTGCTGGCATGCCATTTCTTGGTGATCTTGACAAAAATATGAGGGCTGAAAGACTTGAAACACCTCGAGTGAAAGTACCAAAAGGATCTGTTGGTTTAACAGAGCAATTTGCAAATATTTATACCTATGAAAGCCCAGGAGGATGGAACATTATAGGGAATACTCCATTAAATATTTTCGATAGTTCTAAAGAAATAGATCCAAATTTAATTAATCCAGGAGACACAATTACTTTTAAAAGAATAACTAAAGATCAATATTTAAACTACAATGAATAATAATTATTTTGAAGTTAAAAGATCTGGCATTAATTCAACATTTCAAGATCAAGGTAGAAATAATCTTTATCATGTAGGAATTCCTTTTAGTGGTGCAATGGATAATAGAAATTATTTATTATCAAATAAGCTTACAGCAAATAAATTAAATTATCCTGTATTAGAATTTGCTTACCAGGGTCCTTTATTAAAATATCATGGAGATAAGATTATCATTGCTATCACTGGAGATGTAAATTTTACAATTAAAAAAAATAATAATTTGATTAATGGTACATGTTATAAATCTTTGATTTTAGAAAATGGTGATGAATTAGATATTATTTCAACTAATAAATCTGTTTATGGGTATCTAGCTGTTAGCGCAAAATTTGATTTAGAATACCAATGGTATAGTTATTCTACTAACACCAAAGCAAATATAGGTGCGAATAATGGAAAAAAATTAGAAGTTGGTCAAAAAATAAGTATTTCTAATATAAAAAAGAATTTAGAAATTAAAAAATTAGATTATAGAAATACAAAAATAGAAAAAATTAGGATTATTAAAGGAACAAATTTTGATTATTTCTCTGAAAAAGGAAAAAAAACTTTTTTAGAAAAAGAATTTACTGTTTCTAAATTATCTGATCGTATGGGAATGAGATTACAAGGTCCAAAAATAGAAAATATTTTTGAGAATAATATTAAATCAGAGGGTTTGGTTAAGGGCGTAATCCAAGTACCAGCTGATGGAAATCCAATTATTATGCTCTCCGATCATGGAACAATTGGAGGATATCCAAAAATTGCCGTAGTAATAAGTGCTGATTATGACAAATTAGTCCAATTAACTCCAGGCTCAAAAATAAAATTTAAAGAAGTTGATTTACGGAGTGCATTAACTCTATTTAAAATGTATGATTTAGAGACTCAAAACTTAATTTCACAAATATAATGAATATAATAAGAAACTTACCAGGTCCATTGTTAATTTTTTTAGGTGCCTTAAGTTTAAGCTTTGGTGGATTAATAGTTAAATCCTTTGAAGGTGCAACTTTATGGCAAATATTATTTTGGAGATCATTTTTTTTTACTCTTACAGTTTTAGCATTTCTAATAATCAGTTATAAAAAAGATACTTTTAAATCATTTTATGTGTCGGGTTTACCTGGGTTCCTAGGTGGAATAATTTTATCTATTGGATTCTGTGGATATGTTTTTGCCATGTATAATACTACTGTTGCTAATACAAACTTTATTATTTCACTTCAGATATTGTTTTTAGCTATTTTTGGATATTTTTTTTTAAAAGAAAAAATTAGCGTTATAACTCTGATTTCAATTTTTTTAGCAATGATGGGTGTTTTATTGATGGTTGGAAATTCACTTTCACCAGGTGAATTATCTGGAAATCTAGCAGCATTTTCAATGCCTATAGTTTTTGCAATTTTAATAATTATAATAAGAAAATACCCAAATGTAGATATGGTGCCAGCTCAATTTGTAGCTGGAGTATGTTCATGTTTAGTCGGATTTTTACTTTCAACTAAACTAATGATATCGCCTAATGATATTTTTTTAGGTTTCTTAGCTGGTTTTTTTCAAGTCGGTTTTGGTTTTATATTTATTACAATTGGAGCAAGAACAACTCCTTCTGCTATAGTTGGCGTAATTATGTTGTCCGAATCTGTGTTAGGACCTATATGGGCTTTTCTATTTGTTAGCGAAAGACCCTCAGTTTTTGGATTAATTGGCGGAGCAATAATTCTTTCTGCAGTATTATTGCAGTTTTACTCACTTTTAAATAAGTCTAAAAAAAGTGTTTCTAATTGACTTTTATAATCATGTGTAAGATTATGACTATACGGGAGAGACTACAAAACACCGTAGCGCCGAAGGAGCAACCACCCAGGAATCTCTCAGGCAAAAAGGACCGTAACGTATTAACTCTGGAAAGAGATTAAATTCTCGCCGAAGGAGCAAAACTCTCAGGCAAATATACAGATGGGTAAATAGAGTTAATATGGAAACAAAAAAAACATCATTATATCAATTACATCAAAAAAATAGCGCGAAGTTTGTAGAGTTTGCAGGCTACCAAATGCCTATTCAGTATTCAGATGGCATTGTTGAAGAGCATAAATTTACAAGAAATCATGCTGGTATATTTGATGTTTCTCATATGGGCCAATTATTTATTTATGGAGGTGATGACTTAGTTAAAGATTTAGAAAAAATATTTCCTTTAGATTTAAAAAACTTAGCAATAAACCATTCAAAATACAGTTTTTTAATGAATGATGAAGCAGGAATATATGATGATTTAATAATCACAAAGATTGAAAAAGGTTTTCTGATTATCCTTAACGCTGCCTGTAAAGATAACGATTTTAAAATTATAAGTGAATTATTAAAAGATAAATACCAAATAGATTTAGATAAGAAAAGATCATTGATTGCTCTACAAGGACCTAAATCAGCTGAAATATTAAATTATATTATTAAAGGGGTGATTGATCTTGATTTTATGTCTGGTGGCTTGTTCAAATTTCAAGAACAAGACATTTATGTTACTCGTTCAGGATATACTGGAGAAGATGGTTTTGAGATTTCAATTGTTAATGAATTAGCTGAAAATTTTACAGAGAAACTAATTGATAAAGGAGCGAAGTTGATTGGCTTAGGTGCTAGAGACACATTAAGATTAGAGGCGGGCTTGTGTTTATATGGTCATGAACTTGATAAAAACAAAACACCAGTTGAGGCAAATTTAAAATGGGCAATCTCTAAAGAAAGAATATCTCAAGGAAATTTTATAGGATCTCAAATAATAACAAAACAATTAAGTGATGGTGTTAATAAAATTAGAGTTGGTATTAAGCCAGAAGGAAGAGTTATAGCTAGAGAAAAAACTAAGATATTCAATCAATCAGATATTTATATTGGTGAAATTACAAGTGGAACATTTGGCCCAAGTGTTAATGGTCCTGTTGCTATGGGATATGTAGAAAATGAATTCTCAAAAAAAAATACAAAAGTTTTTTTAGAAGTGAGAGGAAAAAAACATCCAGCAAATATTTGTGGATTACCATTTTATAAAAAAAGTTATGTGAAAGGAGCTAATAAATGAGTGAAGTAAAATATTCTAAAGAACATGAGTGGATTACCTTAGAGGGAGATGTAGCTACAATAGGAATTACAAAACATGCAACAGAAATGCTTGGTGATATAGTTTTTGCAGAACTTCCCGAAAAAGGATCTAATGTAGAAAAAGATGGGACTGCAGGGGTAGTAGAATCTACAAAAGCAGCTAGTGATGTTTATACTCCAGTAAGTGGAGAGGTAGTAGATACTAATCAAGCAATTGTAGATGATCCTTCTAAAATTAATGAAGATCCAGAAGGTTCAGCATGGTTTTTCAAACTTAAAATGAAAGATCAGTCTGAAATGAATAGTCTAATGAACAGAGAGGAATACGATAAATTTGCAAAGGAGAGTGCTAGTTAATGTTACATAATTCCCAAAAAGATTTTTTAAAAAGACATATTGGACCTTCAGACGAAGATCAAAATAAAATGCTAAAGGAACTTAATTATAAATCTTTAGAAGATTTAATTAAAAATACAGTTCCAGAAAAAATACAATTGAAAGATGAACTTAATATTGGTGAGTCTAATTCAGAATATGAAGCCCTAAGAAAACTAAAGGTAATATCAAAAAAAAATGAAATTTATTCAAATTTTATTGGGATGGGTTACTATGGAACTTTTACTCCATATGTAATATTAAGAAATATTTTAGAGAATCCAGGCTGGTACACTTCCTATACACCTTATCAACCTGAAGTAGCTCAAGGAAGACTGGAAATGCTACTTAATTTTCAACAAATGATAGTTGATTTTACAGGAATGGATATTGCAAATGCATCTTTATTAGATGAAGGAACTGCAGCTGCAGAGGCTATGGGATTAAGTCATAGATTAAATAAAAAGGATAGTAATTTAGTTTTTGTTTCGGAAAATTGTCATCCACAAACAATTGATGTAATTCAAACAAGAGCAGAACCAATGGGATTAAAAGTGCTTGTTGGTAATGAAGATAAAGTGTTGGATCAATTAAAAGAAGATTTAGTTTGTGGTATATTACAATATCCAGGAACTTTAGGAGATATAAAAGATCCTAGTGAGCCAATAAGTAAAATACATAAAAGAAATGGTAAAGCGATATTAGCTTGTGATTTATTATCTCTTGCTAAGTTAAAAACACCAAGGGAACTAGGAGCAGATATAGCTGTAGGAAGCTCTCAAAGATTTGGAATTCCAATGGGTTATGGTGGACCACATGCAGCTTTTTTTGCAACTAAAGACGAATTTAAAAGATCTATGCCAGGAAGAATTGTAGGTGTCTCTGTTGATAGACATGGAAACAAAGCATATAGACTATCATTACAAACTAGAGAACAACACATAAGAAGAGATAAAGCCACAAGTAATATTTGTACTGCCCAAGCTTTATTAGCAATTGTTTCAGCAGCATATGCTATTTATCACGGTCCAGAGGGTATACGAACTATTGCTGAGAGAGTTTCTCAATTGGCTAAAAACTTTGCCGATAAATTAAAACAATCAGGATACGAAATTTATTCAGATCATTTTTTTGATACCGTTACAATTGTTACTAAAGACAAAACTAATCAAATTTATAAAAATGCTTTGGATCAAAAAGTGAATATTAGAAAAGTAAATTCAGAAATGCTTGCTGTTTCTTTTGACGAAAAGAAAAATGTTTATAGGGTAAATCAATTATTGAAAATTTTTAATGCAGCAGAATCAATTAAAAAAGAGGATCCTACAGTAAGTTTACCTAATCTACCAAAAAATTTATTAAGGACTTCAAAGTATTTAGAACATCCAGTTTTTAATTTATATCATTCAGAAACAGAAATGCTTAGATATCTTAAGAAATTAGAAGATAAAGATATTGCATTAAACAGAACTATGATTGCTCTTGGTTCGTGCACCATGAAACTAAATGCTACCGCAGAAATGATACCTATTTCTTGGAGAGAATTAGCTGAACCTCATCCGTTTGTGCCTATTGAGCAGATGGAAGGATATAGAGCATTATTTACTGATCTTAAAAATTGGCTAAGATCAATTACTGGTTTTTCTGGAGTTTCACTTCAGCCTAATGCAGGTGCTCAAGGTGAATATGCAGGTTTAATGGTAATAAGAAAATATCATCTAGACAGAGGGAATAAAAATAGAAATATATGTTTAATACCAAGTTCAGCACATGGAACAAATCCTGCAAGCGCACAAATGGTTGGAATGAAAGTAGTAGTTGTTAATTGTGACAAAGAGGGAAATGTTGACTTTGAGGACTTAAAGAAAAAAGCAGAAATACATTCTGAAAATCTTGGGGCCTTGATGGTAACATATCCATCTACACATGGTGTATTTGAGGAAAAAATAACAGATATATGTGAATTAATTCATAAGCACGGAGGTCAAGTTTATATGGATGGTGCAAATTTAAATGCACTTGTTGGTATAGCAAGACCTGGAAATTTTGGTCCAGATGTTTGTCACATAAATTTACACAAAACATTCTGTATTCCACATGGTGGAGGAGGACCAGGAATGGGACCAATTGCATGTAAAAGACATTTACAAGTTTATCTGCCTAATCATTCAGTAGTCAAAGACTGCGGACCTGCTACAGGAATAGGTGCAGTTTCGGCAGCACCTTGGGGTAGCTCAAGTATTTTATCAATTTCTTGGATGTATATTAAAATGATGGGTTCTCATGGTTTAAAACTTGCTACGCAAATAGCAATATTAAATGCAAATTACATTGCAAATAGGCTTAAAGATCACTATCCAATTCTTTATAAAGGTTCAAACGGCAATGTAGCTCATGAATGTATAATTGATATTCGATTAATAAAAAGTGACACAGGAATTACTGAAGAAGACATAGCTAAAAGATTAATTGATTATGGTTTTCATGCTCCAACTATGTCATGGCCAGTAACAGGTACAATGATGATTGAACCAACTGAAAGTGAGAGTTTATCTGAACTGGATAGATTTTGTGATACTTTGATTAGCATTAAAGCAGAAATAGATATGATTAAGTCAGGTAAGTTTGATAAAGTTGATAATCCAATCAAAAATGCACCACATACTGATATGGAATTAGCTTCAGATAAATGGGAACATAAATACTCTAGAGAACAAGCCGCTTATCCAGCAAAATTTTTAAAATCAAATAAATTTTGGCCTCCAGTTGCAAGAGTAGACAATGTGTATGGAGATAAAAATATTTTTTGTACTTGTCCGAGTATGGATGAGTTTAAAGAAGATGCAGCATAATTATTAATGAAAATTGCTGTTGTTGGGTCAGGTATTTCAGGATTAAGTGCAGCATATTATTTATCAAAAAATCACACTGTAGATCTTTTTGAAAAAGAGGACCACTTTGGAGGACATTCTCATACAATTGATTTATTTTTTGATGAAAAAAAAATTTCAGTAGATATTGGGTTTATTGTTTTTAATTTTAAAACTTATCCAAACTTAATAAATTTTTTTGAGGAAAATGGTATTCAAATTGAAAAAAGCAATATGTCATTTTCAGTTTCAGTAGATAATACAAATTTTGAGTATTGTGGAAAAGGCTTGAATGGGATTTTTTCTAATAAATCAAATTTATTCAATATTGACTTCTTAAAAATGTTTTTTGACATTATTAAGTTTTATAAAAAAAGTGATCAAGAAGCTATTTCTGATAAAAAAATTACTTTAGGAGAATATTTAGAAAAAAATAAACTATCCAAAACATTTATTAATTATCATATTATACCAATGGTATCTGCTATTTGGTCTATGCCTCCTTTTGAGGCAAGTAAAATGCCAATTAGTTTTTTTCTAAAATTTTTTCAAAATCATGGTTTGTTTAAATTAAAAAATAGACCTCAGTGGTACACCGTGTCCAATAGAAGTAGAACTTATGTTAGTAAAATAATTTCTCAAATAAGTGGAGAACACTATAAAAATTATAAAGTTACAAAAATTAAAAGAAAATCATCAGGTTTAGATTTGTACTATGGGGGAGAAAGTGAGTTTTTTGATTATGATAAAGTAATATTGGCTACTCATGCAGATGAAGCTTTAAAATTAATTGAAAATCCTACTAACGATGAAAGAAATATTCTTTCTAATTTTAATTATAAAGAAAATATAGCCTACATTCATACGGATCAACGAGCTATGCCAAAAAATAAAAAAGCTTGGTCTTCTTGGAACTCTTCAATAGATGATAAAAATTTAGACAAAAACTCAATTACATATTGGTTAAATTTATTACAAAACTTGACGTGTAATAAAAATATTTTCTTAACACTAAACCCTTATTTTAAAATTGATGAGGAAAAAATATTAAGAAAGGTTAAATTTACACATCCTTATTATGATCAAAATGCATTAAACGCTCAATCTGAGCTTGTTAAAATACAAAATCAAAAAGATTTACTTTTTTGCGGAAGTTATTTTGGTTACGGATTTCATGAAGATGGAATAAAATCATCAATTGAAATGCTAAAAAACCTCAATGACTAGTTCTTGTATTTATAATGGAAAGGTAATCCATAAAAGATTTAAGCCAAAAGAGCATTTTTTTAAGTATAAGGTATTCTCACTATTTATTGATCTCTCAGAACTCAATGAGCTTGATGACAATTTAAAGTTTTTTTCTTTAAATAAGTTTAACTTAATAAGTTTTTATGAAAAAGACCACGGTGAACGTGACGGCTCATCTCTTCTAAATTGGGTAAAATTGAATTTAAGCAATAACAACATAAGCACTGAAAATATTAAAATTAAACTTTTATGTTATCCAAGAATATTAGGTTATGTTTTTAATCCCCTGAGTATCTTTTTTATATATGATAAAGATGAAACTTTAATCTCTATTTTGTATGAAGTTAAAAATACGTTTGGTGAACAACATACTTATGTATTTAAAGTAGAAAGTGAAAATAAGTTAATTCAAAATAATTGTTCAAAAAAATTTCATGTTTCACCATTTATTGAAATGAATTGTAATTATTTTTTTAGAATATTAAACCCAGGAGAGAATTTGTCAGTTAAAATAGATCAGTATGATCAAGAAGGAAAAATTCTTTTCGCATCTCAAGATGGTAAAAGATCTGATTTGACAAGTGAAAATTTAATGAATTCTTACCTAAAACACCCTTTAATGACATTTAAAATAATTTCCGCGATACATTTTGAAGCGTTTAAATTGTGGATTAAAGGAATTAAATTTGTGAAAAAAAAGTTAAAAATTAAAAATAATATAACAGTAGAAAATTAATGTTTTTAAATAAAACGGCAGATAAAATAGTTTTTAAATTTCTTAATAATATTAATTATGGATATCTTGAATTAACAACTGTTGACGGAAAAATTTTAAAATTTGGAAATTCAGTTGAAAAATTGAGAGCAAACATTGTAATTAAGAAACCAAATTTTTGTTACAATCTTATTAGAGGTGGCAGTATTGGATTTGCTGAAAGTTACATGAGAGGTGAATTTGAAACTGATAATTTATCAAATCTAATCGAATTAACTGCTAGAAATATTCAAGTGATATACAAATTCTCAGGACTTCTTGACTTTCCAATAATTAATTTTGTTAAAAATAAAGTAATCAGAAATACAAAAAATCGAAGCAAAGAAAATATTGCTAAACATTACGATTTAGGTAACGATTTCTTTTCTCTTTGGTTAGATGATTCACTAACTTACTCCAGCGCTATATTTGATGATAAATCAAAAAATCTTTATGAAGCTCAAAATAATAAATATCAAAAATTAATAAATCTTATTAAACCAAACAATGGAGACAAAGTTTTAGAAATAGGATGTGGTTGGGGTGGTTTTGCTGAATATTTAGGTAAAAAATATGATGTTAAACTTGATTGTATTACAATTTCAAAAAAACAATTTGAATATGCAAAAGAAAGAATTTTTAAGTGTGGTTTAAATGAAAAAGTGAATATTGAGATTAAAGATTATAGAGATCTTAAAGGAAAATATAATTCAGTAGCTTCAATAGAGATGATAGAAGCCGTTGGTCAAAATTATTTAGAAGGTTATTTCAAAACTATAAAAAATAACTTATCTGATGGCGGAAAAGCTGCTATTCAGGCAATTACAATAGATGATAGATTATTTAATAGATATAAAAATAAACAAGATTTTATTCAAAAATATATTTTTCCAGGAGGTTTTTTACCAAACAAAAATAGTATTAATCGATTTGTTTCTGATAACGGATTAACTATAAATTCTTATATTTCTTATGCAGATCACTACGCAAATACTCTAGCTATATGGAGAAATGAGTTTTTAAAAAAATGGGAATCGATAAAAAGTCAAGGATTTGACTTAACATTTAAAAGAATGTGGGAATTTTATCTTTCTTATTGTGAAGCTGGTTTTAAATCTAAGAATATAGATTTAATACAATTTTCAATGCAAAACAAATAACAATTATGGAGATATAAATGCGTTATTTTAAAACTATCAAGTCAATTTCATTGATAATTTTATTATTCTTATTTACAAGTTGTTCAAATAATAGTGCCATGAAACCAGAAGATTTTAAAAATAAAGAACCAAGACTAGTTATTGAAGAATATTTAACTGGAAATGTAAAAGCTTGGGGAGTTTTACAAAATAGATCTGGTAAAGTTACAAGACAATTTTCTGCTGATCTAGATGGAACTTGGGATGGTAAACAATTAATTCTTAAAGAAAAATTTAATTGGGATGATGGTGAAATTCAAGATAGAGAATGGACAATTACAAAAATAGATGAGAACAATTATGAAGGAACCGCAGGTGACGTAGTAGGTAAAGCAATTGGCTACTCTTATGGTCCAGCGTTTAAATTTGAATATGTTTTACTTGTTCCAGTAAAAGGTAGAGAATTAAAGGTCACTTTTGATGACTGGATCTTTAAACAAGACGATAGAGTTGCAATTAATAGAGCTACAATGACTAAATTTGGATTTAAAGTAGCTGAATTAACTGTTGTGTTTGTTAAAGATTAGTTTTTTTTATTTACTTGTTTTTTTGAGATAATGATAATCATTCTCAAAACAAAATTTGAGAATGATTATCATTCACTTATATATTTGTTGAAATTAGATTTATTATTAATAATTTATTTTTATGGAAACACAAAACTATAGTTGTAAAAAATGCGGGCTTACAGTTTCATCTATTTGCTCAAAATGTGATAGAGTAGTAGATGTAAAAGTTCTTGATAACGGATGTATTGTTCAACAAACAAAATGTGGAGATTGTGCAAATATACCTGTTATTAAAGATGTTTGCTCTCAGCAAAAAGCTTAAAAAATATTAATTTTTTTTTTGATATTTTGTCATTTTACCAACCAAGCTAAAATAAATTTTACTTGGCAATAAGCTTAATATTTTAAGTATCAATGTAAGTGATTTAGGAAAATGAATTTCAAAAACATTTTTGCTAATTAAACTATCATAAATTTTTTCAGCAGCATATTCTGCAGTTTTTAAAAAAGGCATTTTAAAATCATTCTTATCAGTCATTGGTGTTTTGATAAATCCCGGAGATACTAAACAAACGCGAACATTAAATCTTTTAAAATCAAAATATAAACTTTCAGCTAAATTATTTAAGGCAGATTTTGATGGCCCATAACCAGTTGAATTTGGTAATCCTCTATACCCCGCAATTGAAGAAACAATAGTGATAATACCGCTTTTTTTATCCTTAAAGTATTTTTCTACAGCCTTGATGCTATTAACAGTTCCAAAGAAGTTTACTCTGAATACCTCTTCCATTTGTTCTACATCTATATCTTTCTCTTTTTTAGGGTCCCAAGTACCTGTAGAAAAAAAACAAATATCAACATTTTCGTACTTATCTTTTATATTGCTGAATACCTCTTTACATTTTAATTTATCTGTAACATCTAATTGAAAACTTGAAATATTTTCATATTTGCTAGAAAGCTCATTTAATAATTCAATTCTTCTTGCAGATATAGCAACATTCCAACCCTCGCTAGCAAATTTTATGGCTAAAGCTTTTCCAATGCCTGTGCTTCCACCAGTTATCCAAATAGTTTTTTTATTCATTTATTAATATGTATAATACTTAAATGCTTAAAAACAAATTTTTATCATTCATACTTTTTTTTATAATAACATTTTCAGCATCATTTATTGGGGGTTTAGTAACTATCAGTTTTAAAGATCCTTGGTATTCTCAACTTGTTAAATCAAATTTTAATCCCCCTGATTGGATATTTGCACCTGTTTGGACAACATTATATCTAATGATGACTTTAGCTATTTGGTTTTTTTGGCATAGTAAAAAAAGAAATTTGAGTACAGTATACTTATATTTCATTCATATTTTATTTAATACAACTTGGAGTATTGTTTTTTTTGGCTTACATCAAATATTACTAGCTCTGTTTGTTTTAATTGGTTTAATATTAATGATAATAATTCTCATGTTGAGATTTAAACGTGTCAATATTGTAAGTTATTATCTCATGATTCCCTATTTACTTTGGTGTTGCTTTGCACTATTTCTGAATTTTAACTTACTTATATTGAATTAAATGGATGATGTAGTAATAGTCGGTGGTGGAATAATTGGAGCTGCTTCAGCTTACTTTTTATCTAAAGAAGGTAGAAAAGTAAAAGTAATTGAAAGAGATCCAACTTATAAAAATGCATCTTTTCCACTTTCACTTGGAGGTTTTAGAAGACAGTTTTTTCAAACTGAAAATATTTTGTTAGGTAAATTTGCTAGAGAGTTTATTTTTCAAATCCCCGAATTACTCAAAACTGAAAAAAATCCCAATCCAACTGCCAGTATGGTAACAAATGGTTACCTGCTTATGTTTGGTCCTGAACATGCTGAAGAACAGTATAAGGCTTTAGAAAATCATAAAGCTTGTGAAGCTGGAACAAAAAATATTAAAGGCTCAGAGTTAACAAAATATTTTCCATACATTAATAGTGAAGGAATCGAAACTGCAACATTTACAGACAATCAGAGTGAAGGATGGATAGATCCTTTTATGTTTCACAGCGCCTTAAAAAGCAAAGCGACTGAACTTGGCGCTGAGTTTATAAAAGGTGAAGTAAAATCACTTTCTGAAATAAAAGCTAAAACAATTATTTCTGCTGCTGGATGCTGGACAAAAGAATTATTGGAAGATATTCCTGTCGAACCTCAAAAACACACAGTGTTTAGGGTTAAGTGCCCAAAACACATTCCTGAAATGCCATTGACTGGTGATTTGACAACAGGGGTATATTGGAGGCCTGAGGGAAAAGAATACTTAGCAGGATCACCAAAATCTGTTTTTGATGCAGAGGATTTAGAGCCAGCATGGGATGATTTTGAAGAATTAGTTTGGCCTGCTTTAGCTCAAAGAATACCTGCTATGGAGGAACTAAAACTTACTGGTGGTTGGGCTGGATATTATGATTGTAATAGACTTGATAACAATGCAGTTGTTGGCAAACATCCTAAGTTTGAAAATGTTTATTTAGCTACTGGATTTACAGGTAGAGGACTAATGCAAGCTCCAGGAATAGGAAGAGCTCTTACAGAATTGATTACCACAGGCGCATATCAATCTATTGATATCTCAAATATGGCTGTTGAAAGAGTTTTGGGTAAAAAAGCAAGACCAGAACCCTATGTTCTTTAATAATTAAGTCCCACAAAAAGTTTGATATTTTTCATCTGATATAGAAGGAGACTGATAACCATCAGTTCCTATCTGTTCATCATAGGGTTTCTTTAAAATTTCTAAAATTTTATTGAATGGTTTTAAGTCGTTTTGCTCTGCAGCTTCTAGAGCTTCTTCAACTTTATGGTTTCTTGGAATAAATAATGGATTGTTTTTTCTCATTAATTCCATAGATTTTTTCGATGTAGCATTATTTTTTGATGATCTATCTTCCCATCTTTCTTTCCAATTTATAAAATCTTTATCACTATATAAGCCATCTTTTTTTGGATTTAGATTCATTAAATGACAAAAAGTATTTGTGTAATCTGCTTTTTTTTCATGCATCCAGGTCAAAAGGTCTAAAATTAAAAATTTATCCTTATCATCTAAACCAAACAATCCTAATTTATCTCTCATCATGTTTATCCACTTTTCTTCATATTTTTTTTCAAAAGAATTAATTTTTTCAGTAGCTATTTTGATAGCTTTTTCTTGATCTTTATTAATTAAGGGAACTAAGCATTCTGCAAATCTAGCTAAGTTCCATTTTGTAATAACAGGTTGATTGCAATAAGCATATCTGCCTGTTTGATCAATTGAACTAAACACAGTTTTTGGATCATAAGTATCCATAAATGCACAAGGTCCGTAATCAATAGTTTCTCCTGAAATAGTCATATTATCAGTATTCATAACACCATGTATAAAACCAACTCTCATCCAGTTCACCACTAAATTACATTGCCGGTCGATTAAAAGATTTAATAAATCTAAAGCTTGATTATTTGAGTCTTTTATTTCAGGATAATGTCTATTAATTGTAAAATCCAATAAAGTTTTTAATTCATCTTTTTTTTTTCTTGCTGCAATATATTGAAAAGTACCAACTCTTATATGACTAGAAGCAACACGAGTGAGTATCGCACCCTGTAAAGCTGTCTCTCTTTGAATATTTTCTCCAGTTTTTACTACTGCTAAACTGCGAGTAGTAGGGATGTTTAAACCATTCATAGCTTCACTAATTATATATTCTCTGAGCATGGGACCCAGGGCTGCACGACCGTCACCATTTCTTGAAAATGCAGTTTTGCCTGAACCTTTAAATTGAATATCATATTTTTTATTTGCTTTAGTTTTATGTTCACCAATTAATACCGCTCTACCATCTCCCAACATTGTAAAATGACCAAATTGATGACCTGCATAAGCCTGTGCTATAGAATTACTTCCATTTGGTAATACATTTCCTGAAAAAATTTTTGAAAGTTCTTTTTTATCAATTTTAGAAAAATCAAGATTTAATTCAGAGGCTAAACTTTTGTTAAATATTATCAATTCAGGATTATTTACGGGAGTAGGTTTAATTTTTTCTTTAAAAGCATCTGAAAGATTTGCGTATGTGTTATCAAATTGCCATCCAATATTCATAAAAATAAATTAATTTATTTTTTTTGGATAAGAAATAAAAAAACCCCAGTTAAACGATTAAAACTGGGGTTTTTTAAAAATTATTATTGTTTTTTGTATTTTGCTGCTTCTTCAGAACCACTTGTAGCAGAACCTTTACTATAAGAGTGAGCCCCCATACCAGCTAATTGTCCATCTTTGACAATTAAGTACTGATCTCTAATTTCTGATCCATCAAAAAAACACTCAAGAATTTCTCTTACACCATCTGCATATCTAGCCTGAGCTGATAATGAAGTTCCGGAAGTGTGAGGTGTCATTCCATGATTTGGCATTGATCTCCAAATATGATCATTAGGTGCAGGTTGTGGAAACCAAACATCACCCGCATAACCACTAAGTTGACCTGACTGAAGAGCCTCTGCAATTGCTTCTCTGTTACAAATTTTTCCTCTAGCAGTATTAACTATATATGCACCTTTTTTCATTTTACTTATCATAGTTTTATCAAATAAGTTTTCTGTTTCAGGATGAAGTGGACAATTAATTGTAACTACATCACAAACTTTGACCATTGACTCAACTGATGAATGATAAGTAAGGTTCAATTCTTTTTCAACAGATTCAGGAAGTTTGTGTCTATCAAAATAATGAAGATGAACATCAAATGGTTTCATTTTTCTTAAAGCATCAAGACCAATTCTACCTGCTGCAACTGTACCAATATGCATTCCTTCCACATCGTAACTTCTATGAACAGCATCAGCAATATTCCATCCACCCTCGTTAACTATTCTGTGTTGAGTATGATAATCTCTTACCATTGATACAATCATCATTACAATGTGCTCTGCTACTGATCGCGAATTACAATATGTTACTTCTACTACATCAATTTTATTGTCCATAGCTGCTTGTAAATCAACATGATCAGATCCAATTCCAGCAGTAATTGCCATTTTTAATTTCTTAGCTTTAGCAATTTTTTCTTTCGTTAAGTAATAAGGAAAAAATGGTTGAGAGATAACTATATCCGTGTCAATAATATGCTTGTCAGCTTCACATCCTTCACCGTCTTTATCAGAAGTAACAATAAATTCATGCCCAGCATTTTCTAAAAATTTTCTTAATCCTAACTCTCCTGATACACATCCTAAAAGTTCACCTGGATTAAAATCCCTTCCTTTTGGTGACGGTAAGGTCATACCATCAGGGTATTTTTCAAGCTTTGGTAAATCTCCAAGAGGATAAGATTGAGGCATCCCATCTTTAGGGTCGTCGTATAAGACACACAATATTTTCATGTCGATCCTTTCTTTAAAAAGATCTCCGCAAAATCTTTTAGTTTGTTAATTAATTGAATGTTTACGTATAAAAATATCCCGCAAAATGTTTTTATGACTTAACATTTTAAAAACATCATATTTATTTTTTAGTAAAAAAAAAGGATTTTTTTTATAATTAATAATTTGTTAGAAAAATTACGTATTTATTTACTTAATACTTCAGCCTGTTTTTCTGAAGGATTTATCTCAGTTTTGAATTGATTTGAAATTTTTTGAACTTGAACAGATGAAACTTTATATTCTGCACACATAGTCTCTTCATCTTTACCATGCCCTGTAACCATATTAACCATATGTTCTGGGAAATGAAATGTTGTAAACACAATTCCTTCTTTAACTTTGTCAGTCACTTCAACTTTTAAAGCAACTTCACCTCTCCCAGAGTACAATCTGCCAATATCTCCAGTATTTAGATCTCTATAAGCAGCATCTTTTGGGTGAATTAAAAGAACATCTTCATCAACTATATTTATATTTTTTGTTCTTCTAGTCATAGTTGCAGCATTATAATGCTGAAGAACCCTACTAGTTGTTAAAATTAAAGGATAGTCTTTTTGATTAGCTTCTATTTCAGATGACTCTTTCCAATCAAAATTTTTAAGTCTTCCTTTACCTAATTTAAATGTTTCTGTATGTAAAATTTTTGTATCAGTTCCATCTTCTTGAACTGGCCATTGTAATCCAAATTTTCCAAGTCTCTCTCTAGTAACTCCCTTAAAGAAAGGAACGATATCAGCAATTTCTCCAAGAACTTGATCTGCATCATAAGTTGGCTGATCAAAACCTAATTTCTGCATCATCTCAGTTACAATTAATCCATCAGGTTTAGTGCCTGGCAGTGGAGGTACAGCTCTATTCACCCTTTGAATTCGTCTTTCTGTATTTGTAAAAGTACCATCTTTTTCCAAGAAAGTAGTACCTGGTAACACCACAGTTGCTAATTTAGCTGTTTCACTCATGAAGATTTCTTGCACAACTAAAAGTTCAAGGGAATTCATCGCTTCAATTACATGAGCACTATTAGGATCTGTTTGAACAATATCTTCACCAATAATCCACACACCTTTTAATTCTTTATTAATTGCTGCCTCAAACATTTGAGGTATTTTTAATCCTGGCTTAGTTGGGTGTGTTACTCCATATTTTTCTGTATAGAATTTTTGATGCTTTTCATCAGCCACAGGAAAATATCCAGCACCTTGGTGTGGTTGACATCCCATATCAGCTGCACCTTGAACATTATTTTGTCCTCTAAGAGGATTTACTCCCACACCTTTTCGTCCAATGTTTCCAGTAATCATTGCTAAATCTGCAATTAACATTACAGTTTTAGATCCTTGTTCTTGTTCTGTAACTCCTAAACCGTGAAATTCCATTGAGTTTTTAGCAGTTGCATAAGCTATGGTTGCTTCTTTAACCATTTGTTTATCGACACCAGCAACTTTAGCTAAATGATCAACGTCTTGTCTTTCAATTTCTTTAAGAAAGTTATCAAATCCTTCAGTTCTGTCTCTAACAAAATCTGCATTATATAATTTTGATTTAACAATAAAATGTAACATCATATTAAGAACAGCAACATTAGTTCCTGGTCTCAATTTAATATGATAGTCAGCAAGCTTAGCAAGATCAGTTGTCACTGGATCCAATACAATTAATTTTTTACCTTTCATTACTTGTTGTTTAATTTTTGCACCAGTTACTGGATGAGCATTAGTAGGGTTCGCTCCAATAACTATAAAACAATCAGCATGATAAATGTCTTCAGTAGAATTTGTTGCGGCACCTGTCCCAAAGGTTTGTTGCATTCCCCATGCAGTTGGTGAGTGACAAATTCTGGCACAACAGTCTACACTGTTAGTACCAACGGCTGCTCTGATCATCTTTTGAAAGACGTAATTTTCCTCATTAGTACATCTTGCAGAAGAAATACCTGCAAAAGCATCAGGTCCATGATCCTTTGTTATTCTTTGCATTTCTTTTTTAATAAAATCATAAGCCTCATCCCATGTTGCTTCCTCAAATTTTCCATTTCTCTTAATTAACGGAGTTTTAAGTCTGTCGGGATGATCATAAAAACCGAATGCATATCTACCTTTAATACATGTATGACCCGCATTTACTTCTGTTTCTTTTGGAGTGTCGATTGCAACAACTTTATCATCTTTAATTGATGCCTCTAAATTACATCCAACTCCACAGTACGAACAAGTCGTTCTTACTTTTTTATCAACCGCAACTGATTTAGACTGAAAAACATCTGAAATTGCATCTGTTGGGCAAGTATGTGCGCAAGCTCCACAAGAAACACAAGATGAATCCCCAAACATCATGTCATTGTCAGTGGTAATTCTTGACTCAAACCCTCTTCCAGACATTGTTAAAACAAAAGAGCCTTGAATTTCATCACAAGCTCTTACACATCTTCCACAATTGATACAGTTGTCTAAATTCATTCTCATATAGTCATGAGAAGTATCTCTTGGAATTCCCTTATGTTGTTTAGGGCTGTTGTATCTATGATCTGAAACACCAAGATCATTAGCAACTGTTTGTAGCTCACAATTGTTGTTAACTTCACAGCTGTCACATTCCATAGGATGGTCAGTTAATACTAATTCAACTATATTTTTTCTAAGATTTGTTATTGCTTCGTTAGATGTAAAAATATGTTGGTTTTCAGCAACTGGTGTATGGCAAGAAGCAACCATTTTTGTTGGCCCATCTTTTTCAAGAGCAACTTCAACTGAACAAACTCTACAAGCACCATAGGGAGCTAAATTTGGGTCATCACAAAGAGTTGGAACTTTTTTTTCTCCAACATAGCTTTTAACAAATTTTAATATAGACGTGTGATTTGCACCAATTTCATATGGTTTTCCATCTATATAAGCAATTTTTCTTTTTTCAGAACTCATTAATTATCTTTTACCATATCATTTTTCATTTCATCACCAAAGTATTTTAAGATGTTTTGAATAGGAGTTGGTATTGCACCACAAAGGGCACATAAACAGCCTTTTTTCATTGTTACTAACAATTCATTTAGTAATTTAAGAGGAATTTTTGCAGTTTTTTTCTTTGCTTGGTCAAACATTTCCTTACCTCTGTAAGAACCTAATCTTCCAGGGAAACATTTACCACATGATTCTTCTGCAGAGAATTCAAATAAATGATGGATATATTCTGTCATTGAAAAATCTTTTGGAATACTAACAACACTTGCATGTCCAAGCATAAAACCTTTAGCAGTAAATTCTTGAAAGTCTAAATTTAAATTTTCAATTTCACTTATAGGAACAACACCACCGAGCGGACCACCAATTTGAAAGGCTTTAACTGGTTCTTTATAGCCACCACCGATTTCATTAAATATTTTACTCATTGATGTTCCCATATCAATTTCATAAACACCTGGATTATTAAAAAAACTATCTAAACAAACTAACTTTGTTCCTGCAGATTTTTTGTTTCCAATAGATGAGAATTTTTCTGCACCATTAATTAAAATACCAGTTGCTGCTGCTAAAGTTTCAACATTGTTAACTACAGTTGGTTTTTTATAAAGTCCCTCAGTCACTGGGAAAGGAGGTCTTACATCAACCTCAGCACGTCTTCCCTCAATTGATGCAATTAAGGCTGTTTCTTCTCCACATATATAAGCACCCTGACCAATACAAATTCCAAGATCAAAAGAAAAGTCAGTTCCTAAAATATTTTCACCTAGTAAGTTTAATTTTTTCAACTCATTAATACACCCATTAATTGCTTCTATAGATTTTGGATATTCACCTCTAATATATAAAACACCTTCATCACTTCCAATAACTAATCCACAAACTACCATTCCAAAAATAACTTTTAATGGTTGATCCTCTAAAAGATATCTATCAGAAAATGCACCAGAGTCTCCTTCATCAGCATTACATATAACGTATTTTTTATCACCTTTTGCTTTACTACAAAAATCCCATTTCATTCCTGTTGGAAATCCAGCACCACCTCTTCCAGTAAGATTAGAGTCTAACAATGATTTTACAATTTCTTTTTTATCTATTTTTAAAAATTTATTTAATTGTTCTTTAAATTGTTCTGTTGATGAAAGTTTATCATCCATTAAAAAGCTAGTCGTTGCATAACTCTTCGAAAAAAATTTTTCTTGCTTGATATCTTCACCTTTTAAAATTTGGTCAATTTTTTCAATATCTTTTCCTGCATAGTTTTCACCATCATAATGGAATGCATGATTTTCATAGCAGTGGCCTAAGCAAAACATTTCTCCTACTTTGTTATCTCCAAGTTTTGATTTTAAGGTTTCTTTTAATTTGTCCTGGGTACCAGCACACATGCAAGCACTTCCATTACAAACAAAGGCTTTTTTTTCTCTATGAGAAGGTCTTAGAAACTCATAAAAACTCTCTGCTCCATGAATAGTAGAAACCCCTAAATTATATTCTTTAGCAATTTCCTTTATATCTTTAGGAGAATCGTTAAGTACATTTTCAGACATCTTTTTAAAAAGATTATCTTTTAATCCAATTCTTCCTGATAAATTACTTATGTTTTTTGACACCGCATTTGTCTCTATTTAAATTTTAATTTTATTCCCCCACAATAACTCTTTGGTTATTTGTGTAAATGTTAAAACTATCCTCTTTTACGAAACCTATCAAGGTCATGTCAAATCTATTCGCTAAATCAATAGCGAGACTGGTTGGCGCACCTACACCAGTTAAAACACTAATATTCGCCATTAAAGCTTTTTGAACTAAATCAAAATTTAACCTACCCGAACAAGCTAGAAATTGTTTAGTAACATCAAGTAAGTTTTTTTTCAGGACGAAACCTATTAATTTATCTAAAGCATTATGTCTTCCAACATCCTCCTTTAAAGCAATAATATTTCCATCTTTATCTAATAGGCCACTAGCGTGAATACCCCCTGTTTTTGAAAATTCTAATTGATTCTTTCTTAATACTTCTGAGGATTTTGTTATTATTTTATAGCTTATTTTTGGTAAAGATTTTACAATTTTATCTTTTTTAATCATTTCTAAAGTATCTAAAGAAGTTTTTCCACAAACTCCACAAGATGAATTGGTTAAAAAGTTTCTTTTTATTTTATCAATATCAATATTTTTTGAATTGTTTAAGGTTACTAAAATTTTATTATCTAAATTATATTTGCCTACAGGTTTTCCAATTGATTGAATATCTTCAATATGACTGATATTTTCAATTATCTTTTCATTAAAAAGAAATCCAGTAATTAAATTTTCATCATCCCCCGGCGTTCTCATTGTCACCGATATTGTATTTTGTATCCAGTTATTATTTTCTTTAAATTTAATTATTATTTCCAATGGTTCTTCAATGGAAACTTGATCTATAGATTGCTTTAACTCATTATTCTTAAACTTCGAAACTTTATAATCAAAACTCATTAGATCATTATAGATTGAGCGTCTCTTTTTTAAAATTTAATTACTTTAAACCTAAAGTTGTATGTGCTAGTTTGTAATGATACTAGTAATCATTCCCAAAACGAATAGCAGCTATGCAATATGAGCATAGAATGATTATAGTTATCATTCTCATTTAAGGATATCTTTTTTTTTTATTAAAAACAATCTAGGGGGAATATGATTAATAAATCAATAAAAAAGTTTCTATCAGTATTTACGATGATGGTTGCTTTACTATCCACTTTAGCTTTACCTCAAAAAGTATTTGGAGCTGAAACTCAATACTTTCCTGTAGCAAGTAGTCGTGTCGGACCTTATTCGGCGATGGGTACTGGTTACTATGGTGCTCAGATTGACTATATGAATTATGTCAATATGACAGGCGGAGTGAATGGAGTCATGCTTACATGGCAAGAATGTGAAACTGAGTACAACGCTGTAAAAACAGTTGAGTGTTATCAGAGACTACTTGAAAAAGATGGTCAAAAAATAGTTGTGTTCGATACTTTGGGAACACCAGGAGCATATGCAGTTATTAACCGTATGGCAAAAGACAATGTTGTTTTAGCTCAATATGGTTATGGAAGAACTGATGGTGCTGATGGAAGAGTATGGCCTTGGGTATTTAATGCTGCAAGTCACTACTGGTCACAAATAGCTGTTAAATTAAAATTTATGGCTGAGATCGAAGGCGGAATTGATAAGATGAAAGGTAAAAAAATCGTTCACTTACATATTGACTCTGCTTACGGTAGAGAGCCATTACCAGCAATGAGAAAAATAACTTCTGACTGGGGAATGAAATTGGTTGAAATTTCAATTCCACCTCCAGGTCTAGAACAGCAATCTCAGTGGCTGCAAATCAGAAGAGAAAATCCTGATTGGGTTACTTTCTGGGGAGCAGGTTCTGGAATGAATTCAACAGCAATGACTAATGCTGCTAGAATTAATTTTCCAAGAGATAGAATGATGTATGTAACATTTGGTGCTGCTGAAGAAGATATGTATCCAGCAGGTGATGCAGCTAAGGGAACTTATGCTGTTGCTAATGCTTTACCAGGAGAATATCCATTAGTTAAAGACATCAAAGAAAAAGTATATGGTGCTGGAAAAGGTAACTTAGCTGATCCAAATAGGATTGGTTCAGTTTACTGGAATAGAGGACTAGGTGCTGCAGTTATGTGGATTGAGGCATTAAGAAATGCTCAAAAGATGCATAACAAAGTTGGTAAAGCAGTAAATGGTGCTGAGTTTAGAGATGGTTATGAAGCTTTAAACATGACCGAAGCTAGACTTACTGAACTTGGAGTTGGAGGAATGTTAGCTCCATTCGCTATTTCATGTGCAAACCATGAAGGTGCCGGTAAATTTGCTGTAATGCAGTGGGATGGAACTAAATTCAATCAGGTAACTGGTTGGGAAGCTCCATTAGATCCTAAATTTATTAGAGGTCTAGTTGAAGACTCTGCAGCTAAATTTGCTAAAGAGAACAACATTACACCAAAAAAATGTTAATACTTAATTTAGTAATAAATTAATATTAAGTGTAGGGGGAGTTTAAATAATCAAATTATTTAAACTCCCCCTTTAAATGAAATTTAATTTAATATAAAAGAAAGCTTAATGAGTAACACTTCAGCAAACATTCTAGACATAAAGAATATTGAGGTTAGATATGATAATGTTATTTTAGCTTTACACGATGTATCTTTGAAAGTTCCTAAAGGAAAAGTAGTTGCATTATTAGGAGCAAATGGAGCAGGTAAGAGCACCACATTAAAAGCAGTTTCAACCATGTTAGCCTCTGAGAGAGGTAAGGTTACAAAAGGCTCAATTGATTATGATGGAACTTCAATAGATAAACAAAACCCATCTCAAATGGTTGGACTTGGAATGGTTCAAGTATTAGAGGGCAGAAGATGTTTTGGACACCTGACTGTTGAAGAAAATATTATTTCAGGAGCATATTCAAGAAAATTATCTAAAGGTGACATTAATCAAGAATTAGAGAAAATTTACAAATATTTTATAAGACTTAAAGAAAGAAGAAAAAGTCAAGCAGCATTCACATCAGGCGGAGAACAACAAATGATAGCAGTTGCAAGAGCGATGATGGCAAAACCTAAAATGTTGTTATTGGACGAGCCAACAATGGGTCTCGCGCCCCAGTTAGTTGCTGAGATATTTAATATTGTAAAAGAATTAAATCAAAAAGAAGGAGTAAGTATTTTGCTTGCTGAACAAAATACTAATATCGCATTAAAAAATTCCGATTATGGTTATATAATTGAAACTGGAAAAGTCATGCTGGAGGGAACGGCACAAAGTTTATTAAATGATGATAAAGTAAAAGAATTGTATTTAGGTATATCCAAAAAAGGTAGAAAAAACTTTAGAGATGTTCTTAAAGAAGAAAGTTTAAATAAAAGAAGTAATTAAAGATGGCTTACGAAAGAAAATTTAAAATAGGTAAACCAATTTTAGAGGTGAATAATATTTCACTCGCTTTTGGAGGTGTAAAAGCTATTACCGATACTTCTTTTGATGTACTTGAGCACGAGGTTAGAGCAATAATTGGACCTAATGGAGCTGGAAAAAGCTCAATGTTAAACTGTATTAATGGAATTTATAAGCCTCAAAAAGGAACTGTTTCTTTCAGGGGACAAGAAATACCTAATATAACCCCAAATATTATGGCTCAAATGGGCCTATCTAGAACATTTCAAAACTTAGCTCTTTTTAAAAGAATGTCAGTATTGGACAATATTCTAGTAGGCAGAAAACTTCACACAAAGACAAATTTTCTTGAGGTAGCTTTACAACTTCCTAAAGTAAAAAAAGAGGAAAAATTAAATAGAGAAAGATCTGAAGAAATAATAAGTTTTTTAGAGATAGAAGACATTAAAGACACTCCAGTTGGAAAACTTCCTTATGGATTACAAAAAAAAGTTGAGCTAGGTCGAGCTCTTGCGACTGACTCTTCAATAATTTTATTGGACGAACCAATGGCTGGAATGAATGTCGAAGAAAAAAGAGACATGTGTAGATTTATTTTAAAGGTAAATGATGAACTTGGTACAACAATGGTTTTAATTGAGCATGATATGGGAGTGGTAATGGATATATCTGATAGAGTTGTAGTACTTGATTATGGTAAAGTTATTGGTGATGGAACACCAGATGAAATAATGGCAAATCAAAAAGTAATTGATGCTTACTTAGGAGTTGAACACTAGGATTAAAATATGGCAAACGAGTTATTATTTTTTATGGAAGTTCTGGTTGGTGGTTTACTTGCCGGCACGATGTATTCTTTAGTTGCTCTAGGATTTGTTCTTATTTTTAAAGCTTCAGCAACATTCAATTTTTCACAGGGAGCTATGGTTTTTTTCTCAGTTCTTGCATTCTGTGGCTTCATGCAAGACTTTAATATACCTTTTGTGCTCGCATTTATTTTAGCAGCCCTTTTGATGGTAGTAGTAGGTTTATGTACTGAAAGATTGGTTTTAAGACCTTTGATGAATGCTAGCGAAGATACAGTGTTAATGGCCACAATTGGCTTAGGATATGTTTTAGAGGGACTTGCTCAAGCAGCATGGGGAGTAGAAGTAAGAAGATTAGATTTAGGCATAGGAGACTTCCCGGTGCCATGGATTGCAGATAATCTAAAACTTTTTATTAGTGCTCTTGATATTACAGCTGGATTAGTTGCAGCTTTAATGATTATCGGTCTATTTTTATTGTTCAAATATACAAAAATTGGATTAGGTTTAAGAGCTGTTGCAGACGATGCAGGAGCAGCGAGCTCAATAGGAATTCCTTTAAAACATATAATGTTATTAGTCTGGTCTGCTGCAGGTGTAGTTGCTTTGGTAGCTGGATGTATGTGGGGAGCTAGAGCTGGTGTTCAGTTTGCCCTTGTTGATCTTGCATTAAAAGCTTTACCAGTCTTAATTATTGGTGGTTTCTCATCTATCCCAGGAGCTATTGTAGGTGGCTTAATTATTGGTGCGGTAGAGAAAATATTAGAGGTATATATTGGACCGTTTTTTGGTGGTGCTATTGAAGGTTGGGCCCCTTACGTATTAGCAATATTCTTTTTATTATATAGACCAGAGGGTCTATTTGGAGAAAAAATTATTAGGAGAGTTTAATTTATGAAACCAGTTTTTATGACTTATACAAAAAAAGACCTAACTAACTTAGCTGTTTGTATGGTTTTGAGTGTATTAATAATACCGACATTTATAAAAACAGAGTATTGGTACACATCTATTTTAATCCCTTGGCTGTGCTTGGCTTTAGCAACAATTGGACAACAAATTGTTATGGGCTATACGGGACAATTAGCTCTGGGTGCAGCTGGCTTTATGGCTGCAGGTGCTTTTGCTATGTTTAACCTTATTTTGCGAGTACCTGATCTTGGTTTTGTAGGCTCACTTATAGTGTCAGGTTTGATTGCTGCTGCTTTTGGAATCTTATTTGGTCTACCAAGTTTAAAAGTAAGAGGAATTTATCTTATGGTAGCAACATTAGCCTCACAGTTTTTTATTATATGGATGATAGATAAATTTGGTTGGTTTAAAAACTACGACTCATCAGGAATTATAACCGCACAAGATATAGTTATCTTAGGAAAACCATTTACAACTCCATTAGCTATGTATTTTGTATGTTTGGCTGTTACCACGATTTTAACTTTACTAGCGATGAATATGGCTAGAGGTAGTACAGGCAGGAACTGGATGGCAGTTAGAGATATGGATATCGCTGCGGAATCTATGGGGGTTTCACTATTAAGAACAAAAGTACAAGCATTTGCTATTAGTGCATTTTATTGTGGAGTTGCAGGTGCACTTTTTGCATTTTGTTATCTTAAATCTTTAGAGCCAGTTGCTTTTGATATAAAATTATCTTTTAAAATATTATTTATGTGTATTTTAGGTGGACTTGGCACTATAAATGGCGCGTTTATAGGAGCAGCATTTATTTTGCTTTTTCCAGTTCTTTTAAACGCTATAGGAAACAATGTATTTCATGGAGCTATTGATGCAACAATTATATCATCTATCGAACAAGTAATATTTGGTTTATTAATGATTATTTTCATGATCTATGAGCCATTAGGAATGGCAAAACTTTGGGAAAATTTTAAGCAAAGTATAAGATTAAAATTATCTTCATCAGGTATTAAAAGTGTAAAATCCTCAGCTCAAAAAAGTGAATAAGAAGAAATTAATTTTTGCATTGATTGTAGGTATATTAATAGGTTTGCTTATTGAAAATAATTTTATAATTTCATAAAGAATTATTTTTAGCTTGGGTAAGACTTTTTCAAAATAAGTTTGTTAACAATTATCGCAAAAATAATAATTATAACTGATCCTGTAATTACAGGACTTAACAAGTAATCAAAAGATACGCTACCAATAATTACTATTATGGGATTACCTCCTGCAGGTGGATGTGTAACATTTAATAGTATCATTAACCCAACTCCAAATCCTACTGCTAATGGTATTGTCAAAAATATTGGTAATGGAACAAAGTGTAAAAAAAGTAAACCTACGATAGCTGTAACCAGATGACCAAAAAAAACATTTTTTGGTTGGGCAAATGGACTTTCAGGATATCCATAAAGTAGAACCATTGATGATCCAAATGAGGCTAATAAAAATACTCCGAACTCAGTTCTGTAAGTTAAAAATGTTAATGCTGCTATTGTCATCACAGAAAATAGAGCAGCAATAAGTGATTTTTGTAAAGTAGATTTTGAAATTTTCATAATTTATTTTTTAATTGCTTTCAGAATTGTTCTTAACGGTAAAAGTAAACATTCTTTTCTATTTAAATTTTTTTTAATAAAAATTTCTTTAAAATCCTTCCAGTGTTTATCAATATTAACCTTTACATCATCAAATAATTTTTCACCATGCGTTATAAATGTCTTTATTTCTTCAATACTTATATTCTTTATTTTTCTTGAGAGTAAACTTACTGACGCTTGGCAATAAACACAAGATTTACATTGATAACCCATATCTTTGATTACATCATCTTCAATTATTAATCTTATTTCCATTTCATCTCCACACAGAGGGTTTTTATGTTTTGATTTGTGGGTAAAGTCTTCAATAATCTTATTATTATCTGTATGTGATGCTATCTCCAAAATTTTGAGGTCCATTATATTTCTTTAATTCAAATTTTAATGTTTTATATTTTGTAAATGGATCATAACAATATTTTACCCGTAGTACTAGCAGGAGGAAAATCTAAACGATTTGGTGAAGATAAATCTCAAGTTAAATTAGGAGGAAAAATCCTTATTGATTATATTTTGTCAGAATTGATAGATGAATTTAATGAAATTCTTATTGTCGCAAATGACCCCATCAAACATCTATCATCAAATAAAATTAGAAAAATAAAAGATTTTAGAAAAGATCTTGGGCCATTAGGAGGGATCTTTACTGCAATGAAATGGGCAAAAGATAAAAATAAGTCTTATAAATGGATTGCATCATTTCCTTCAGACACTCCATTCTTTAAAAAGAATATTCTTAATAACTTTTTTAAAAAAGTTAATGAAAAAGAGAGTGAATTATTTTTTATGACATTTAATAATAAACGACACAATATATTTGGTTTATGGTCTACAAGTTTAATTGATCAGCTAGAAAAAGATTTAGAAAATGGATCAAGAAAAGTTGAAAAATGGGCTAATAATATTGGAGTTAAAACAATTAATATGTCATTTGAAAAAGAAGATCCTTTCTTTAATATTAATACTCAAGAGGATTTAAAAAAAGCAAACAAAATCTTAAATGATTAATTATTATCAAGCAAAAAAAATTTTAAAAAAAGCAAAAATTAATATTAAAGATGAAAAAATTTTAATTAAGAACTCTTTAAACAGAGTTATTTCAAAAGATATTTTATCTCCTTCTGATTATCCACTCGAGGATAATGCTGCTTTTGACGGTTTTGCTATAAATTCAAATGATACAAAATATATAAATAAAAAAAAACCAAAACGTTTTAAAATAATAGGTTCCATTGCAGCTGGAAATAAACCTTTAAAAAAAAAAATTAAAAAATTTGAAACTGTTGAAATAATGACTGGGGGGATTATTCCTAAAATATTTAATACAATTATTCCGATTGAACAAATTAATTTTTTTCCCAACAAACAAAATCCAAAATTTATTATAATTGATCATAGGGCTATTAAGTATGAAAATGTTCGTTTTAAAGGGTCAGATTATAAAAAAAAACAATTGATAATCAAGAAAGGTACGATTATTCAACCTAATCATATCTTGGCTTTAAAGACATTAGGGGTAAAAAAAATAAAGGTTAAAAAGAAATTGAATATTTTATTTTTTTCAACTGGTAATGAAATTTCTAATTCTAATAAAATCCCAAGTTGGAAAGTAAGAAATTCGAATAGTCATTACATTAAAAGTTTGAATAATAATTTTTTGTTCAATTTTAAAGATGGAGGAATTTTAAAAGATCATCATAAACAATTATTTAAATCAAAGATAAATAAAATGCTTAAATCTAAAACTGACATAATTATTACCTCAGGTGCTGTTTCTGCGGGAAAGTTTGATTATATACCCAGTGTTGTTAAACAATTTAAGACCTCGCATTATTTTAAAAATGTAATGATTAGACCAGGAAAACCAGTATTATTTGCAAAAATTAATCAAAAAATAATATTTGGTTTGCCAGGAAATCCAATTTCTTCTGCAGCATGCTTCAGATTTTTTGTTTATCCATTTATTGAAAATATTTTAAATCTTAAGCATGAAAAACCTATACTTGCTATTTTGAAGAATAATTTTGAAAAAAATAAAAAAATTACAAGATTTATAAAAAGTAAAATAAACACAACCACAAATGGTAAACTAGAAGTAGAATTATTACCTGGTCAAGAGTCTTTTAGAATTAACTCTTTTGTTAGATCAAATGTATGGGCCTTGCTGCCATCTGGACAATCTAAATTTAAAAAAGGTCAAATTATTGAATGCTTTTTGCCCAACAATCCAAATAAAATTTTAGACTAAGAATATCTAATTTTGTTGTAGTTCTAAATTTTTAGAATTAGTCTCACGCGAATGCTTGAATTAAAAAATCCCAAAATAGCGGTTCCAGTTGTTTTATTTGCTGGAATTTTATGGTCTTTTGGACCTTTAGTGGTCCGATATATGGACAATCCTAATCAAGTACCTTGGCAATATATTTTTGGGCGAGGGTTAACAATTTTTCTTTTACTTAATCTATACTTATATTTTGAAGAAGGATTATCTTTTTGGAAAAATTATTTAAAAGTAGGAATATCTGGAATTATTGGTGGCTCAGGGCTTGGAATTGCCATGATATCTTTTATTTATTCAATTACAAACACCTCCGCAGCAATTACTTTGTTATGTTTAGCTGCAATGCCTTTCTTTACAGCACTTTTAGCATTTATTTTTTTAAAAGAACAAATTTCTCTGAATGTTTGGATTTCAATTTTTATTGCAACTGTAGGAATAATAATAATGGCTTTTGGAAATACCGGAGAAAACTCACTTGTTGGATTTGTGTTTGGAATTACTTCTTCGATAGGTTTTTCAGTGTTTTCAGTTACCCTAAGATGGAGAAAAGAAACACCCAAATTTACAACAGTAGCTTTTGCAGGATTTTTTTGTTTTATTTTTGCTACAATAATGATTTTATTTAAAGGACAAGTTTTTTTTTCATCCAGTTACAATAGTTCATTATTTTCATTACACGGTACTTTAGTTTGTCTTGGATTAATTTTATATTCTATTGGCTCTAAAGCAATTCCTGCTGCTGAATTAACATTACTTTCTTTAACAGAAGTAATTGGTGGAATCTTTTGGGTATGGTTGCCTTTATTTGGTATTAATGAGGTACCAGATACAAATACTATTATTGGTGGTTTCTTTTTATTCATATCTTTATTTTATTACAGTTTGATTATGAGATGGAATAAACGATATATTGGATTAAATTAATTTCTAAGGTGAATTAAATGGAAAGACCTGATTTTTTTGAATTAAAAAATGGAGAGAAAGTAAAACTTCCTTTTTCAGACGATGAATACAGTAAAAGACTAATTAAGCTTAGGTCGCTGATGGATAAAAATAATCTAGATATGATTATTTTAACATCTATGCACAATATTGCTTATTACACAGGTTTTATTTATTGTTCTTTTGGAAGACCATATGGTTGCGTGATAACTGAAAATAAAATTTCTACTATTTCAGCAAATATTGATGCAAGTCAGCCCTGGCGTAGATCGCACTGTGATAATGTAATTTATACTGACTGGAAAAGAGATAATTTTTTAAGAGCAATTGTATCTATTATAGGAAGAGACGAGCCTCCAAAAAGAGTTGGTATTGAAAATGATCATGTAACACTAGAGATGAGAGAAAAAATAGGATCTATATTCACTTTTTCAGTATTTAGCGATATTTCTAAAGATTTAATGAAGTTAAGAATGATAAAATCTAAAGAGGAAATAGAGATTATTAAAAATGGAGCAAGAATAGCTGATATCGGAGGTGAGGAAATTGTAAAAAATATTCGAGAGGGCAATACTGAGTTAGAAATTGCTATAGCTGGTAGAGATAAAATGGAAAGAGAAATAGCTAAATCTTATCCAGATGCAGAGTATATGGACACTTGGGTTTGGTTTCAATCTGGAATTAACACTGATGGAGCTCACAATCCAAAAACGAACAGAAAATTATTAAAAGGTGATATTTTATCATTAAATACTTTTCCAATGATTTCAGGTTACTACACAGCTTTAGAAAGAACTTTATTTGTTGATCATGCAGACGACGCATCTTTAAAAGCATGGGAAGCAAATGTAAAAGTTCACAAAAGAGGCCTAGAACTTATTAAACCGGGTGTTAAATGCTCAGATATTTGTCATGAGCTTAATGAACTTTTCGCTGAACTTGGATTTCTTCAATTCAGAACTTTTGGTTATGGTCATTCATTTGGTATGCTCTCCCATTTTTATGGCAGAGAAGCTGGATTAGAGCTGAGAGAAGATATTGATACAGTGCTTGAAGAAAACATGGTAGTTTCAATGGAACCAATGATTATGATTCCAGAAGGTAATCTTGGTGCAGGTGGTTATCGCGAACATGATATCTTAGTGATTGGAAAAGATGGTGTAGAAAATATTACAAAATTTCCTTTTGGTCCTGAGCACAATATTATAAGAAACTGATATTATGAATGGAAATAAAACAATCGTTAACAGTTGGAACGAATGGGATCCTTTAAAACATGTAATTGTTGGTCGAGCAGATGGCACATGTATTCCAGCACCAGAGCCTGCATTAGATGCAAAAGTTCCTGAGGATAGTGATATGAGAGGTCAATTTGGACCTAGAACTAAAGATACAGTTGATAAAGCTAACCAACTTTTAAATGATTTTTCAAATATGCTTGAAAAAAAAGGTATTAAGGTAGATAGACCAACTCCAATAGATTTTAATCAAAAAACATCAACACCTGATTGGGAAGCCGAAACTATGTTTGGTTGCATGCCTCCTAGAGACGTTCTGCTAACTGTTGGAAATGAAATTTTAGAGGCAACAATGAGTTATCGATGTCGTTGGTTTGAATATCTGTGTTACCGACCTCTTTTAAAAGAATATTATAATTCTGATCCTAATATGAGACATGAATCAGCTCCAAAACCAAGATTAACTGATGCAGATTATAGAAAAGATTATCTTTCAGAAAAAATTGGTGTTCAAAAAAGATTGGAGTGGACAGAAAAAAAATATTTTGTAACTACAGAAGAAGAACCACTATTTGATGCAGCTGATGTGTTAAGATTTGGTAAAGATTTAGTTGTACAACATGGTTTTACAACAAACTTAAAGGGAATTGATTGGTTAAAAAGACATTACAAAGATCATAGAGTTCATGCAGTTAATTTCCCTGGTGACCCGTACCCAATTCATATAGATGCAACTTTTACTCCAATCAAAGAAGGATTAATTATTAATAATCCTCAAAGAAGACTCCCAAAAGAACAAAGAAAGTTATTTGAAGACAATGGTTGGGAAATTATTGACAGTGCTCAACCCGCACATAATGAGCCACCACCTTTATGTTATTCATCAACATGGCTATCAATGAATGTTTTAGTTTTAGATCCAAAAACAGTATGTGTAGAAAAAAGTGAAATTTATCAAGCAGATCAACTAGATAAACTTGGAATGGAAGTAATACCAGTTGAACTTAGGGATGCGTATGCATTTGGTGGTGGACTACATTGTTGCACTGCAGATGTTTACCGAGAAGGAACTTTAAAAGATTATTTTCCAAAACAATAAATTGTATAAGTCTCTAACTAGGATTTTTTTTTAAAAATTCAATATATTTTACTACTTCATTAAATTTTTCATCCGGAATATCTTTATAACTCGCATTAAAATGATTTTTCACACATATAGCAACATGTGCATAAGGATTTCTTCCTTTTGGATGGTTTGGATGATCTGGTAATTGACCAACCAAATAATCGCCAGCTTCCTGCATCATTTTCCACAGTTTACTTGCATTTTCTTTATTCATACAACCTAAAACTTTATTTTATCAATTAATAAGTTCCTTTTTTTGAAGAGCCTTTATAAAAAATTTCTTGAAGATTTTTATTCTCTTCTTCTTTTATTTTTAAATCATTATCATTCATTAATGACTTGGGTCTTCCGATTTTTTTATGATATTTAAAATCATCAATACCTCTTGCTAGTTGAACACTATTTTTTCCTAAAACTTGTTTAACATCAGTCCCAATATAACTTTGGATAACAAATCCTATTCTTCTATCATTACTTTTATTTAATTGTGATCCATGAACTACGGTTGGATGGTGTAGAGACATTTGACCAGCTTTTAAAATTAGGGATTTTAATTTTTCTTTCGGAACATTATTGATAGTCTGACCTCTAGTTAATAAATTACCTTCATTAAACATTTGATCATGATCTTTGAGATTATCTCTATGAGAGCCTGACCACATTTTCATACATCCATTTTTCTCATTAGAATCAGTAATTGCAACCCAAGCTGTTACCCAATTATATGGCTCTAAACCTATATATTTTGCATCTTGGTGATAACTAACGAAACCTTTTTCATTAGGATTTTTGATAAATAAAGTAGTACCACAAACAAGAATATTTTTTCCAATAAGACTCTCAACAGCGTCTAAGATTTTAGAGTTATGTGTAACCTCGTCTAATAAAGGTGATATTAAATGAGCATTATATCTTCCTGATTTTTCTAATTCTTCTGGCATATCTTTTTCAATTAACTCAATTTCGCTTCTAATTTCTTTTGCCTTTTCTTTTGAAAAAATATTTATTGGTGAAACAAAACCTTCATCTTCATATTGTTTAAGTTGATTTGAGGTTAGATAAGTCATATTATTTTAAAAGATTATATGAGCATATCTATTACTTCAATAAATTATTGCCCAGTAAAATCCATTTCTTTTCAAACTATTAAAAATTGTAAAATTAGAAAAAATATTGGAATAGTCGGAGATAGAATTTTTGCATTTTCTAAAAGTTTAGATCTTAATCAAGCTCAGTTATTTGAAAAAAAGCTCGAGGAGAGGAGAGGAAAATGGAACAAAATTTTAACTCTTAAAAATACACCTTCATTAAATAAATATAATTTTGTATTAAATGATGATAAATTAACATTAACTCAAAATAAGAACGAGATTTTAACAATAAATAGTAATGAAACAGAAGAATTTGAATTAATTACAAATAAAATATTAGAATTAGAAAATACTATCCAAAAACCTCTTTTTTTGATGAAAAATAAAGATACTCCTTTTTTTGACACATCAATTTCTAATAAAACTGTATTAACGCATTCGATATCTCTACTAAATAAGAAAAGTGTTGAAGATTTTAAAGATAAAATCAACCAAGAAATTGAATCTCAAAGATTTAGAGGCAATTTATTTGTGGATGGAATTGAAGCATGGGAAGAGAGAAACTGGGTAGGAAAAATAATTAAAATAAATGATATATCATTTAAAGTAGAAAAAAATATTCCAAGATGTGTTGCAATTAATTTAAAGCCAAATACGGATGATAATAGTTTGAATTTACTTCAATCATTAAAAAAAACTTACAATCATTTTGATATGGGACTTTATCTTACTGCACTCGATGATGGACAAGTAAATATTGGAGATAATGTTTCTATAAAATAATTTTTATCAACTTGAGATTGTAATTTTTCAACTATACTTTTTAAATCTTTTTTGATTTACTTATTTCTTAATTAAAAATAATGAGGAGATAAATATGAGTAAAATATTTAAGTCATTAACAGTTTTACTTGTGCTTCTTTTTTCAATTTCTACAGTAAGTGCGAAAACTCTTACTGAAAGACTTGCGGATGGACACAAATTAAGACTGGGTTTTGGAACAGCAGTGCCATGGGCTTACGCTGGAGATGGTGGTGAGGCCTTAGGATTTGTTAATATGATAGCATTAACAGTTCTAGAAGAGATGGGTATCACTGAACATGAAACAAAAGTTTTTGAATGGTCAGGATTAATCCCAGGATTAAATGCAGACCGTGCAGATATGATTACTGGCGGAATGTATATCTTAAAAAGTAGATGTGCAAACATGGACTTTTCAGATCCAATTGGAGTATTTGGTGATGCAATGCTAGTACCAAAAGGAAATCCAAAAAACATTAACAACTATGCAGATGTTATTTCAACTGGAGCTAAATTAGTTACAGGGACTGGATTTAATACTGTAGAAGCAGCTAAAAAATATGGTGTGCCTGACAGTCAAATGCTTTTAGTTGAAGGTGAAGTTGGTATTTTAGCAGCAATGAAAGCTGGAAGAGCTGACGTTGCAGTGCAAACATTCTTTGGTGCTAAAGAGCATGAGAAAAAAACTAATGGCAAATTTGAAGTTACTGATCCAAAATTAATGCCTAAAGAAACTTTAAACGTTGTAGGAATTGGATTTAGAAAAGGTGATGACAAATTTAGAGAAGCATTTAATGTAGCTCTAGCTAAAGTTATGGCTAACCCAGCAACTATGTTGAAAAGAGCTGGAGAGTATGGGTATGATAAAGCTCAACTTCCTCCACCAGACATGAGTACTGAGTGGGCTTGTTCAACTAAATAATTTAATAAGAAATTATTAAGATAAACCAGGCGACTTAATTGTTGCCTGGTTTTTAAAATTTAAAGGTATTTGATTGACTTATTTTGAATTTTTAAATGAACATGGAATAACACTTTTACTTGGGACAGTTACAACTGTGAAAGTTCTTGTATGTTCAATGATTCTTTATGTAGTTATTTCTATGATATTTGGGTTGATGAGACTGTCTAAAAATCCAGCAATACAAGGTATAGCTACTGTATATATAGAATTTTTTAGAGGAACATCACTTTTAGTCCAATTATTTTGGGCTTACTATGTATTACCATTCTTTGGAATATCTTTAGAGGCCTTTACAGCTGGAGTAGTAGCATTGGGGTTGAATTTTGGTGCTTATGGAGCCGAAATAGTGCGAGCAGGGATCCTTGCGGTACCAAAAGGACAATGGGAGGCAGCATATTCACTAAATTTTACTCCAGCGAAAAGAATTAAGAGAATTATAATTCCTCAGATATTTCCGATTATACTGCCACCAGCAGCAAATTTAACAGTAGAACTATTAAAAGCTACAGCACTAGTAGCATTAGTTACAGTGGTAGATCTTACTTTTGAAGCAAAACAAATTAACTCTATAACATGGCTATCAGCTCAATGTTTTGGAACAGCATTACTTATTTATTATATAATGGCTAGATTTGCATTAGTTCCATTTTTAAGATGGTTAGAAGTTTTAGCTGCTAAAAAGGTTGGAAGGGAGAAAATTTAAATCATGGAAATGGGTTGGAGATGGGATTTTACTTATGAAATACTGCCACAAATGGCGATTGCTACACTAAATACTATTCTTGCAGCTGGTGTAGGTTATGCAATCGCATTGATTGTTGGATTATTTTTTTTATTAGCACAAAGAACACCTTCAAAAATTTTCAATTGGGCTAATAGAGAAATAGTTGAGTTTATCAGATCAACTCCATTACTAATACAGTTATTTTTTGTATATTTTGTACTCCCACAGTTTGGTATTACTTTATCTGCATGGGTATGTGGAATGATTACTATTGGTCTTCACTTTGGAACATACATGTCGGAAGTTTATCGTGGAGCGCTTGAAGGAGTTTCAAAAACACAATGGGAAGCTTGTAGAGCTTTAAATTTTTCAACAATTTATACCTATAGAAGAATAGTTCTTCCACAAGCATTTCCTATTGCAATTCCAGGTATGGGAAATTATTTGGTAGGTATATTTAAAGATACACCTCTGCTATCAACAATCGGGGTTGCAGAATTATTTCACGCAGCTACAGCAGTTGGTGGTTATAATTATAGATATTTAGAACCTTATACTTTAGTAGGTATTATTTTTCTAACATTATCAATACCTGCTGCAATGTGGGTTAGAAAACTTGAAAGAGATGTTAATATAGCACAAGGTAAAATTAAAAAATAAACTATGAAAAAAAATAATTCAGATGAAATTATAGTCAAGTTTGAAGATGTAACCAAACAATATGCTGATTTAGTTGTTTTAGACAAACTTAATCTAGAAATTAAAAAGAATGAAATGGTATCAATTATAGGTCCGTCTGGATCAGGAAAAACAACTGTATTGAGAGTTTTGATGACTTTAGAAAAGATAAATGGAGGAGTAATTCATTTAGATGGTGAACCTTTAACACATATGGACGTTAATGGAAGTTTAGCTGAAGCTAATGAAAAATATTTAAGAGAAAGAAGGTCGAAAATTGGAATGGTATTTCAACAATTTAATTTATTTCCACATATGACAGCATTACAAAATTGTATAGAGGCGCCAGTCGAAGTATTAGGTATGAAAAAAGAAGAGGCGGAGGAAAGAGCCTTAGAATTATTAGAACTTGTTGGTTTAACAGATAAAAAAGATCAACATCCAAGTAGATTATCAGGTGGACAACAACAACGAGTAGCTATTGCAAGAGCACTTGCAATGAGACCAAAAGTAATGCTTTTAGATGAAATAACATCTGCGTTGGATCCAGAGGTTGTAGGAGAAGTTTTAAATGTAATTAGGTCTTTAAATAAAGAACATAACTTAACTATGATAATGGTAACTCATCAAATGGGTTTTGCTAGAGAAATTTCAGATAGAGTATGTTTTTTTAATGAAGGAAAGATTTTTGAACAAGGACCACCAGAGCAATTATTTGGGGATCCACAAAATGAAAGAACTAAACAATTTTTACATGCAGTTTTAGATGCAAATTAATTTTCTTTAGACTTATCTATATTGAAGTTTTCTAAAGTAGAGGATCTTAATTTTTCTAGCTCTTTATCTTTAATTTTTTGTTCACGTCTTAATTCTTTTTCTTCTTTAATTTTTTGTTCTCTATCAAAATTTTCTTCCCATTCTTTTAATCTTATAAACTCAAAATTCTTTTTACGTTCTTCTTCCTCCATAATTAATTTTAAAGCTTTTTCTTTTTTTCTTTTTTCTTTAAGTTCTTTATTTTGTTGTTCTTCTTCTCTCGCTTTTAAATCTATATCTTTTCTATTTTGCTCTTCTTCTCTTAACTTGAGTTCTTTTTCTTTCATTCTAAGATCTTTATCTATAGCTCCTAAGTCTTCATCTTTTTTTATTAATCTTTTATTTTCTATTTTTTGAGCATCTTCCTTTAACTTTAATTCTTTTTCTTTTAATTTTAATTCATCTTCTTTTTGATAGAGTTTATTATTCTCTTTTTTAAGTTTTTCTTCCCAAATTTTTAGTTCTTTTTTGTCTTTTAAAATTTGATTATTTTCTTCAAGTTTTTTTATTTTGATTTCCTTAATTTTTTTTATTTCTTGTTTCTTTTTATACTTTGAAAATGCTTTCGAGATAGAACCAGTAGTAAATGATGTAAATTTTGAAAGACCAATTGCAGTCTTTCTTTTTTTAATAATTTTATTTTTTTTTTTAATCTTTTTCGGCATCATTTTTTTTCAAATAAATTTGATCAGAGAAATTGTATTTTTTCAACAATATTTTAATTTTTATCAAAAAATGTGGTTATTTTGGGCTCAACTTAAAATTGTTTTTTATTATTTAATCTTTAAAAAATAGTCTATTAACATTTATGGTAAAATTAAAAAAACTTATTATTGCATGCGACGGTGAGTCCGCCAGTGGAAAAAGCACTGCCGCTAAGTTAGTTTCTAAAAAATATAAGCTTTTACTTATTAACTCAGGATTATTATATAGGTACTGCAGTAAACTGATTATTCTCCATAAGCCAAAAAATTTTATACCTTTTTTAAAAAAAAAGTTTAAAAAAATTTCATATAAAACAATTTCAAATCAAAGACTACATTCTGAGGAAATTTCAAATCATGTTGCAATTCTTGCTAAAAATAAAAAAGTAAGAGAAATTGTTAACAAACTGCAGATCAAAATTATAAAAATGAATAATAGAATTTGTGTTGAGGGAAGAGATATAGCAAGTAAAATTTTAGCTACAAATCCAAAATATGATGTAGCTTTTTATTTTAAATGCGATTTAAAGGTTGCGGCCTACAGAAGGTGGAAAGATCTAAAAAAGAAAGTCCCTTTAAAAGAGGTAAGAAAATCTTTGAAAAAAAGAACTTTACTAGACAAAAAGAGAAAGAATAGTCCATTGATAAAAGTAAAAGATGCAATTCTAATTAGAAGTGACCAACTTAATAAAAAAGATGTTTTAGCTAAAATGTCAAAAGCAATTGATAAAGTTTTAAGAGGTTAATATTTATTTTCTTTTGAGGTTTCAATAACACTTTCAGTATTTCCTACTACTGGACTTGGTTCTTGAATTGGCTCCGTTTGTGGATTTAACTCAATTCCAGCTGGAGTAATTGTTTGAGGCATTGCAACAAATTGTGAGTCAGGATTATCAACAGTTTGTCTCACTCTCATTCTATAAATTCCAAAAACTCCAATTACAGAATGAAAGAAAAATAAAAATATAAAAAATCCGTTTGAACCGACTAAATCCATAAATATTGAACATAAAAAAGGTCCACTCATTGCACCTAGTCCAAATACAAATTGGAGGCCTGCACCTGCTGCAACAAACTTTTCTTTTGGAATATAGTCATTTGTATGAGCTAAAATTAAAGAGAACATAGGTAAACTACAAAAAGAAAAAAGAATCAAAAATATATAAAACCAAGTTTTACTAGTAGCCAAACCATCTGGTAAATACATTTGTCTTGATACTAAAATTGCTAAAAGCGCAAATAATGCTGCACTAAAAGTAGAGACAACAATAACCAATCTTCTATCATATATGTCAGATATTTTTCCAACAGGAAATTGTGATATAGCTCCAGAAATTGCTAATAAAAATGTTACAATTGATATTTCTAATATCGTAAAATTCATTGAAGTTGCATAAACTGCTAGTAAAGTAAACAAAGCTGCTTGAATTGTTCCATAAAAAAAAGAACTTACCATTCCAAATGGAGAAGCCTCATAGAGATCTTTTAATGTCATTGCTTTAATTCTTTTAAAGGTAGGTGGTTTTTTTTTAGTTAACAAAATAGGAATAAGAGCAGCTGATGTAATTACAGATATTAGTATAAAAGGTTGAAAATTTCGAGGACTACTAAAATTAAGTAAAAACATACCTACACCCATTGACCCATAAAGGATAACCATATAGATAGATAGTACACTTCCTCTATTTTTATTACTTGATCTGTCATTAAGCCAACTTTCAGCTACTGTATAAATACAAACCATACTTATTCCAGTTAATACCCTTAACAAAAACCAAATAAACGGATTAATTAAAATAGAGTGGACTAAAATAACTAATGATGCCAATGAAGCAAATGCTGCAAAAACTCTTATATGACCTACCCTCGAAATTATGTTTGGAATTGTAGCTGCACCAACAAAATAACCTACAAAATAACCAGACATCATAAAGCCTGTAGAAGTTAGACTAAATTCCTCTTGTACCGCTCTAACACCCAGCAGGGAGCCTTGAAAACCATAAGCCATCATAATGAACCCCATTCCTAAAAAAAGAGCCCAAGAATTTTTTAAAACTTTATTCATAAAATTTGCAGTAACTATTCGCGATCTATTATTAAATCAAGTCTTAATTGTGACAAGCTCAAGAATTTTTAAGCTTTAAAAAAGAATGGATTGCAATGGTAAGAATTATTACTACACCTCCATAGAGGGTTTCAATACTTGGCTGTTCTTTTATTATTAGCCAAACCCAGATTGGACCAATAATGGTCTCCAATAAGAAAAATAAATTGACTTCTGCTGCAGGTATAAATCTTGGAGCTATGGTTACTAATACAAAAGGTATTGCTACACAGAGAATACACATCAAAGGAACTATAATAAGGTCTTTTTTAATAAGTGCAAAACTCTCAATAAATAATAAAGCAAAAGTTGCTACTAATAGTTTGCCAATAACAGCAGCAGGAACCAGATTTTTTGATTTTGCAGACCTTATAGTTACAGCACCCACTGCTAACCCTACTGCTGTAATAAATCCTAAAATATCTCCATAAAAATTACCTAATTTTAGAGAGTCAAAAAAGATATAGATTATTGCTAAAAAAGTAATGATTATTGAGATCCAAGTTTTTTTGTCAGGAGGTTCTTTTAAAAAAATTGCACCAAGAATTGCTGACAGCATTGGAGCGGTAGCAATCATTACAAGTGTATTGGCTACATTTGTATTCTGAATTGAAACTACAAAAGTAATATTCGTTACACTAAATGTGCCCACATAAATAAGTCCATGATAACCACTTGTAAAAAGAATTTTAAAAAAATTTAATTTATAAATTAATAGCATTCCAAAAAAAACAGTAAAAAATGGAATGATTCCTCTATAAAAAACTAAACCCCAAGTATCAATATTGGAAAGTCTTATAAATAAAGAGTCAGGTGTAATAAACATTACAGCTATAAAAGCTAGTAATGAGCCTTTTTGTTGATCTGTTAAATTTTTCACAAATTATCTAAAGTTTAAATCTAATTATTTGAAGCAGTGCTCAGTAAAGATAATTGAGTGATTTTATTATCTCCTAATTCATCAATAGGTTTAACTGGGTAATCACCAGTAAAATAATGATCTGTTAATTGAGGATAATTTTCATTTCGTTTATCAAATCCAATTGCTCTATACATTCCATTTATTGATAAGAATTTTAAAGATTTCGCACCAATATATTCACAGATTTCGTCATTTGTTTTATTAGCTGCTAATAATTCTTTTCTTGTAGGAGTATCAACTCCATAAAAATCTGGATATTTTATCTCAGGGCAAGCAATTTTAACATGTACTTCTTTAGCACCTGCTTCATAGAGCATCTTTACTATTTTATGTGATGTTGTTCCTCTAACTAGAGAGTCATCAATTAAAATTATTTTTTTATCTTTTATCGTTGTTTTATTTGCATTGAGTTTTAATTTAACCCCCAAGCTTCTTATTTGTTGGCTTGGTTCAATGAAAGTCCTTCCAACATAGTGATTTCTTATTAATCCATGTTCATAATTTTTACCTAAATGTTGTGCAAAGCCTAAAGCAGCAGCATTTCCACTATCAGGAACTGGTACAATAATATCTGCATCAATATCATTTTCTTTAGCAAGTTCTTTTCCTAAATTCTTTCTGTGTTCATATGCTGTTACACCTCCCAAAATACTGTCTGGTCTTGCAAAATAAATATATTCAAAAACGCACGGTTTAACTTTTTTAGGGGGGAAGGGCATAATGCTCATGAGTTTATCATTTTCAATTAATACAATTTCACCATTTTCGACTTCTCTGACAAAAGTTGCTCCAATTATATCCAGTGCACAAGTTTCAGATGTAAGCACATAACTTTTTTTAAGTTTTCCAATTACAAGAGGTCTTATTCCATGAGGATCTCTAACGCCTATTAATGATTTTTGTGTTAGCATTACTAAGGCATAACCACCTTGAATTTGAAAAATTGCGTCGACTATTTTATCAATTGTCTTAGCTCTTTTAGATTTAGCAATTAATTGAACAATTGTTTCAGTATCTGAAGTAGTATAGAAAATAGCACCATCTTCAACTAGCTTATTTCTTAGATGAATAGAGTTTGTTAAATTTCCATTATGAGCAACCCCGATCCCACCAGCGTTAGTATCTGCAAAAAAAGGCTGAATATTTCTTAAAGTATTACTTCCTGTTGTGCTATATCGATTATGTCCAATTGCATAATTTCCTTTTAGTCTTTTAAGAACTTTTTCCTTATTGAAATTATCTCCAACTAAACCAAATCTTTTTTCTGAGTAATATTGTTCACCATCAAAAGTTACAATTCCACAACCTTCTTGACCTCTATGTTGAAGGGCATGTAGACCTAGAGCGGTTAAAGCAGACGCATCTTCAATATTACTTATTCCAAAAACTCCACATTCTTCTTTAAGTTTTGGATTAAAGCTCTTCAATTTTTTCTTTAGAGTCCTGATATGTTTTTTCATCTGGGAATTCTTTCAACAAATAATTACTACCTTTCTCTAAATATGGAAAGATATAAGATTTATCCACATTTATTGGCCATTTATCATAATTATATACGATATGGATACCTGAAAAGACACACACTGAAATTATATAAGCTCTTAAAAATCCAAAAAAGAATCCAAATAATGTATCTAAACTTCCGATTCCTGTATATCTAACAGCTCTACTAATTCCCTTGTTAATCATTAAGACCAAAAATATAACGATAACAAATATTGTAATACCAAGACCTATATCTAAAACATACTCATTATCAATAATGTCTTTTAAAAATGGTTTTATCCTTGGAAAGATTATTAATGTAATAATATAGGCAAGCAGCCATTTCATCATCGATAAAATACTAAGCACAAACCCTTTTTTATAGCACTTGATTAGAGATAAGATAGTAATCACAAGATAGATTATATCTATTATTGACGAAGCATTATAAAAATCAGAAAGAATTTCTAACATTAATTACTTACCAAAAGGTTTAATGAGTAATATCAAAGAAGGTAGAAGTGTTAATACTGAAATCATTGCTAGTAACATCGCAAGTCCCGTAAATAAACCAAAATAAATGGTTGGAATGAATTTAGATAAAACCAAAATTGAAAAACCAAAAACTATAGTAATTGAAGTATTTAAAATTGCAATTCCTACTGTAGAATGACAGGTTTGTAGAGTTTTTTTGTAATCTTTAAGCTTATTAAACTCTTCTCTAAATCGATAAATATAATGAATACTATTATCAACTGCTATTCCGATAGTAATCGCTGCTATTGTAATTGTCATCATATCAAGCGGAATATTTAGCATTCCAATAATTCCTAAAATAAAAAAAGCAGCTATAAAATTTGGAATAACACCGATTAATGATAATTTAATATTTCTAAATAAAATCATAAACATCGCGAAAATACCAATCATCACTAGCCCTAAAGTTAAAATTTGAGATTTAAATAAACTTTGCAAAAGGTTATTAAATAAAATTAATACTCCTGCTAATTTATAATTATCCTTTTCTATACCAAGTTTATTTTGAATATCATAATTAATTTTATTGATTAAATCATTTCTTCTCAAGTTTTCCTGTGAGTCGATTATTCTCAATGAGATACGAGCCTCATTATCTTTAATTGAGATATACGGATCTATAATTTCAGTTTTAATAGATTCAGGAATTTTTGTATATAAAACCCCCATTTCTAAAGTACCGAGGGGTTTATTGTTATTTAATTGAGTTGCAACTTCAATAATAGATGAAAAAGATAGAACCTTTCCTATTTGTGGAAGATCATCTAAATAGTTATGAACATTTGTAATTGTGTTAATTTTGTCTTTTGTAAACCAATATTTCTCATCATCTTGTTCATTTTCATCATCCCAGTCATCAAAATCATCATTTTCTTCACTTTCCTCTTTTTCTACTTTTGGAAATTTTAAAATAACTTCTAGAGGAGTAGTTCCTCCAAGCTCTTCATCAATTAATTTCATTCCCTTATAAATTTCAGTTTTTTTACTAAAATAATTAATAAAACTATTTTCCACCTCTAATTTACTTATTCCAAACACGCTTGATCCAACAATTACTATAGTTATAACAAAAATAGGAATTTTATAATTTAAAGATAAATTTCCAAGAAATTTGGTAAATTTTGATTCTCCATCTTCTTTAATAAAAATTTTTTTTGTAGGTGTAAAATTTAATAAAGTAGGAAGTAGTGTAAAAGTAATAATAAAAGACGTAGCTAATCCAAAGGTCATCATCCAACCGAAATCAATGATTGGTTTAATTTCACTAAAAATTAAAGATAAAAAAGCAATTACAGTTGTTAGAACAGTATAGAGAATTGGCCAAAACATTTTACCCATTGTTAAGGTCAACATTTCCAAATTAGTTTTTAATGGATATAGTTTTTTTAATTGTAAAAATCTTGTGCTAATGTGAATATTCATTGCCATTGTTAAAATTAACATAAGCGCAATAAAATTAGATGAAATGACAGTTACTTTCCAACCAAGCAAACCTAACAATCCCATCATAATTATAACAGAAAAAAAACAACTACTTAGTGGAACTAAGATCCAAATTAATTTTCTAAACACAAACCAAAGGGTTAAAACAATGAATATCAAAACTCCTAAACCAAAAACAACAATATCACTTTTGATAAATGACATCATATCATCAGCTATCATTGGAATACCTCCTAAATATATTTTTCCAATGTCTTCATAGCTTTCAATAACATCTCTAATTTCTAAAATATTTTTATGGTTTTGTTTTTTTATTTTATCACGATGTTCCTCAATTTCTTTTCGAGATTTATTTTCTAAATCTTTTAGTTTTGGATTTTGTTTGATATTTACTATGATACCACTTGTTTTTCCATTTTCACTGATTACAAAATTTCTAAAAACAGGACTTTCTAAAATTTCTTTAAATCCTCTTTCTTTATCAACATCTTCATCTTTAAGAGTTTTAAAACCTTCTAATCTTTCATGAAGTGGTGCGTCTGAATTACTTAATAGAGGAATATCTAAGAGAGTTATAACACTATGAACCCAATCTAAACTTTGAATTTTATATTTTAAACTTAACAGATTATTAATTGAGCCATCTGTTACCATTCCCTCATTTGGAGTATAAGTAAGAACCAAAAATTCCTTTGATCCATATCTGTCTGTAATCTCTCTTAAATATTCAAGATCTGGATCACCTTCAATTAATAAGGTTTCAGATGAGGCATCTAACCTAAAATCTTTTGCAAAATATCCAAAATTAAGCAACGTAATTAACAATATTACAAAAATAGACTTTGGATTTTTTAAAACTACATTTTCATACAAATGAGCAAACATAAACTCTTTTATATTGGAAATTAATTAATTTGAGTATCTTTAAATTTTGTGAATCTTTCTTCAAATTCAAGAGTTACTTTACCAATTGGACCGTGTCGTTGTTTTCCAATTATAATTTCAGCTAAATGTGCTACTTCATTCATTTTGGCTTGCCATTCTGCATGTTCTACAGTTGCTTCTCTAGGCTTTAATCTTTCAAGATAGTAACCTTCTCTATAAACAAACATTACAACATCTGCATCTTGTTCAATTGAACCCGATTCTCTCAAGTCTGCCAATTGAGGCTGATGATTATCACGCTGTTCAACCTGTCTTGACAATTGAGATAGCGCAAGAACTGGTACACCAAGTTCTTTTGCAATAGCTTTTAAACCTTGAGTAATTTGAGAAATTTCCTGTACTCTTCCATCTTTATTGTAAGTTGTTCCTCTCATTAACTGAATATAATCAACTACAATCATATCAAGACCATGTAATCTTTTAATTCTTCTTGCTCTATTACTCATCGCAGCAATACTAATAGCCGGTGTTTCATCGATAAATAGTGGAAGCTCAGCTACATTTTTTGAAGTTTCTAAAAATTGATCAAATTGATCGTCAGAAATTCTTCCACGCCTTATATCATTTGAACTTATTCGAGCTTGTTCAGATAGAATTCTGGTAGATAATTGCTCTGATGACATTTCTAAAGAGAAAAAAGCAATCGATGATTTTTTACCACTATCTTGAATATGTTTTGCAGCATTGAAGGCTATATTTGTTGCGAGAGATGTTTTACCCATAGAAGGTCGACCAGCAATAATAATTAAATCTGACTGATGTAATCCTCCAAGTTTATCATCTAAGTCTCTAAGACCAGTTGGAACACCTACAATACCACCTTCATTTTTGTAAGCAGCTGAAGCCATTTCAATGGTTTGTTTCATAGCGTCATCAAACTTAACAAGAGATGAATTAAACGAACCTTTCTCAGCTAAATCAAATAACAACTTCTCAGAATTTTCAATAATATTTTGACCATTAGTATCTAAATCATTTATTTTTGCACTATCTATAGTTTGTTCTGAAATTTTAATTAATTCACGTCTAACAAACATATCATAAATAATTTTTGAGTATTCAATAGCTTGTCTAATTGATGTAGAAAATTTTGTGATTTTTACTAAATATTCCGGAACATCTAAATCATCTTTTTCTTCCTCAAAATAATTTTTGAGAGTAATAGGGTTTGCCAACATTCCTCTGTAGATTAAACTTTCAATAGCAGCATAAATTTTTTGATGCATAGGATCATAAAAATTATTATTTGAAATAATTGTACTAATTTCATCAAAGATTTCATTAGTTACCAAAATCGAACCAATAACAGACTGCTCAGCCTCAGTATTATTTGGAAGTTCTTTAAATTTGTCTTTTACAATACTAAGGTTATTTTCCATAAGAATAACTTATACGAAAAAAATTTAATCAAAATTTAAAAAAAGTACTGTGGATGAAATTGTATAATTATTGAATTGTTTCAGCTGATTTAACATCTACCATAATTTCTGCATCAACTGTAGAGTGTAGAGAGATTTTTACTTTATGTTTTCCTAAAGATTTGATTTCTTTAACAGGTTGTATCATTGAAGGTTTTATATCAATTTTATCTTTTTCTTGAATTAGTTTTGCAATTTCAGTCGGTTTGACTGAACCATATAGTTCGTTGTTTTCTGTGCTTAGTTTTTTAACTGAAAATAGTTTATTATTAATTTGATCAGATATTTTTTGTGCTTCAGCTTTTTTATCATTATCCTTTTTAGCGAGTTCAGATTTAATTTTTTCTACCTCTTTAATATTTTCTTTTGAGGCGTATAAGGCTTTTTTATTAGCAATTAAGAAATTTCTTGCAAAACCTCTTTTAACATCAATTACTTCACCAATAGACCCAATTCTTTTGATATTTTCTAGCAAGATAACTTTCATTTTATATTAGTGCTAAATTTCTAGCTCTTTTAATTGATAAGGATAATTCTCTTTGTTTTTTTTGACTTACATTTGTAATTCTGGAAGGTAAAATTTTGCCATTTTCAGAAATATATTTTTTAAGTAGTTTAATATTCTTATAATCAACTTTAGGAGCACCTTTTACAGATAATGGGCAACTTCTCTTAAACTTATATTTATTAGGTTGAAAAATACTTAGTTTTGCAAAGTTACTTTGTTTTCCTTTTTTGTTTCCACTTTGTCTTTTTGGCATAATTAATTAGTTTTTTTTTCTTTCTTTTCAGTTTTTTCGCTATCATCTTTTTTAGCGAAATAGTTTGTATTTAAATCGAAGTCTTTAACTTTTACAGTCAAATACCTTATCAACTTTTTATCAAGTGCTTCATTTTTTTCTAATTCTTCTACAACTTTACCTTTACCTTTAATTTTAAAATGAATGTAGCTCCCTTTTTTGTTCTTTTTAATTAAATAAGACAGGTTTAGTAAGCCCCAATTTTCTGCTTTTACAACCTCACCCTCATTTTTCTCAATAATTTTTGAATACTTTTCTGTAAGTTGTTTTAGTTCACTAGGAGATGTGTCTTGTCTAGCGATTATAGTGTGTTCGTATAAATTCATTTAAATTCTTTAATAAAACGTGAGGATATACTATTATAAGACTTCAATTACAATAGTAAAAAGGGCAAAATTTAAATTAATTTCTTATATGTTTTCAGTAATTTTTCCAGGTCAAGGCTCTCAAGTTGTAGGTATGGGAAAAGAGTTTTATGATAAGTTTAATTTAGTAAAAAATTTATTTGCAGAGGCTGATGAAGTTTTAAATTTACCTTTGTCTAAGATAATTTTAGAAGGACCTAAGGAGGAATTAGATTTAACTACAAATACTCAACCCGCAATTTTTTTAGTTAGTTATGCAATATTTCAAGTAATTAAAAAAGAGTTTAATATTGATTTGAATAAAGCAAAATTTTTTGCTGGGCATTCTTTAGGTGAGTATTCAGCAATTGCATGTGCTAGATATTTAGATTTTCAAAGTACAATTAAGATTTTAAAAATAAGAGGTGATGCAATGCAAAATTCTGTTCCAAATGGAGAAGGTGGAATGGTTGCAGTTTTAGGTACCACAGTCGAAAATATTGAAAATATTTTAAGAAATAATAAAGAAAATTTTATAGCTGAAATTGCTAATGATAATTCAGTTGGTCAGATTGTATTAAGTGGAAAAATTCAAGATCTTGAAAAATTAACTTTGAAATTAAAAGAAGATAAAATTAAAAATATAAAATTACCTGTAAGCGCACCTTTTCATTGTAGTCTAATGAGTAAAGCTACCGCTATTATGAAAGAAGAGCTTGGAAAATTAAAATTTGAGAAAGGAAACAACCCTTTAATCTCAAATATAACTGCAGATGAAATCTTTAATGCTAATGAATTAAAAGATTTACTGGTAATGCAGATTGAAAATAGAGTTAGATGGAGAGAAAGCATCCTTAATATGATTAATAAAGGAATTACTCAATTTATTGAAATTGGACCTGGAAAAATTTTATCTGGTTTGGTAAAAAGAATTAATAAAGATGTTCAAGTTGTATCTATTAATAATTTAGATGAGATAAAAAATATAAATATATGAAAGATTTGGAAAATAAAAATGTAATAATTACTGGTGCTTCAGGTGGCATTGGAAACTCGATTGTTGAAAAGTTATATGAAAGCGGTGTAAATATTTTAGCATCTGGAACTAGAGTAGAAAAACTTGAAGAATTAAAAAAAAAATTTGAAAAAATAAAAATATTAAAATTTGATATTTCCCAAAGTGATAAAATTGAAGAGTTTATTGAAATTGCATCAAAAGAACTTGGAGGTTTAGATTGTATTGTTAATAATGCAGGAATAACTCAGGACAATTTAGCAATTAGAATGAGCATTGAAGAATGGAAAAAAGTAATAGATATAAACTTAACCTCTACTTTCTTAATGAGTAAATTTGCAATAAAAAAAATGCTTAAAAATAAAAAAGGTAAAATTATTAATATCACCTCGGTTGTTGGTCATACAGGTAATTTGGGTCAGACAAATTATACAGCTTCAAAAGCTGGTATCGTTGCAATGTCAAAGAGTTTGGCAATAGAATATGCTAAAAAAAATATTAATGTTAATTGCATTTCTCCTGGATTTATTAAAACTGCAATGACTGATAAAATAGATGAAAAGTTTAAAGAGACAATTATCTCAAAAATACCTTCAGCAAGACTAGGAGAGCCTCAAGATATTGCAAATGCAGTTATTTTTTTAGCTTCAAGCCAATCAGATTATATTAATGGTGAAACTTTACATGTTAATGGTGGCTTGTATATGGCTTGACAAAACAATCAATTAAACTATTAACAATTTTATAACAAAAAGGATCTATATGTCAGATGATGTTTCAAGCAAAGTAAAAAAAATAGTTGCAGATCATTTAGGAATTGACGAATCAAAAGTTACAGATGAGTCTAGTTTTATCGATGATCTAGGTGCAGATAGCCTAGACACTGTGGAATTAGTAATGGCATTTGAAGAGGAGTTTGGTTCAGAAATTTCTGATAGCGAAGCTGAAAAAATTCTAACGGTAGGAGATGCTGTTAAATTTATTGAAGGCAAAGCAAACTAATAAAATTTCTGATGCCCGCTTCTAATGATGGGGTAATGGTTATTTTGTCCTCTCCTTCCGGAGCAGGCAAAACTACTTTGGTAAAACTTTTATCAAAACAAGATAATTTTAAAATATCAATATCGCATACTACTAGACAACCACGTCTGAACGAAACTCCAGATAAAGACTATTATTTTGTCAACAATGAGGAGTTTAAAAGATTAATTAAAAATCAAGAATTTTTAGAGTATGCAAAAGTTTTTAATAATTACTATGGCACAACACGGACACCAGTTATAGAAAAACTTAACAAAGGTGAAAATGTATTATTTGATATTGATTGGCAAGGAGCTGATCAAATTAAGAATAAAAACTTAGATTATAGATTGATTACTTTCTTTATATTACCTCCCAGTAAAGAAATTTTATTTAAAAGATTGTCAAATAGAGACATGAAAGACAAATTAATTGTTGAAGAAAGAATGAAACAGTTTGGGAGAGATGTTCTTCACTGGATCAATTATGATTATGTAGTAATTAATGATGATTTACAAGATTGCTATAATAAGATTCATAATTTAATTAACGCTGAGATTAATGATGGGTCGAAAGATTATGACCCAGAATATATCAGAAATCATATCGAAAAACTAACTTCATAATTTTTCATATTCATTAGCGAGCTTAAAATAAGTATCAAAGTTTAAATTTTGAGGCCTTAAATCTAATTTAATTCTTAATTTTTCAGCTACTTTTGTATCGCCATTAAATAAAAAATTATAAGGTTTTTTTATCATTTTCCTTCTGTGCATAAAAAAAATTTTGGTAACTTTTTCTAAATTTTTAGGATTATCTAATTTAATAAAATTTTTTTTAGGTTGAAATAATAAAACTGTACTATCAACTTTTGGTCTTGGGGAGAAACATGATGGTTTAACATCAAATATCTTTTTTATATTTAGTTTCCAATTTGATAAGATAGATAATCTTCCATAATTTTTAGTGTTAAATTTTGAAACTATTCTATCAGCAACTTCTTTCTGGAACATAAGAATTAGATAATCAAACCAAAGATCGTTATCGTCAATATTTGTTATCCATTTACATAATATTTCTGTAGATATATTGTATGGAAGATTACCAAATACTGTTAGTTTTTCTTTTTCAAGAAAATTTTCATTAACCGTAAGCACATCTTTATTTATAATTGAAATTTTTGAACCATAAACATCTCTAAGTATCTTGACTAAATTTTTATCTTTTTCAATTACTATCATTTTTTTTGGCGCTTTATCTAAAATCTTTGATGTTAGATTTCCTGTACCAGGACCAATTTCTAATATATTTCTATTTTTTATGTCAATTATATCCAGAATCTTATTGATTATATTACTATCAATTAAAAAATTTTGACCTAAACTTTTTTTTGCTCTAATCAATTTTGTCTAAAAATTTTATAGCATTAATTAAACTGACAGGATTAGAAATGTTTTTTCCAACCATTTTTTGATTTGGACCGTGGTCAGGGGTTATCCTTAAAAAAGGTAAACCCATTGTTATATTTATAGCATCAAATTCAAATAAAGTTTTGATAGGGGTTATTACTTGATCATGATACATTCCAAGAATGACATTAAATTTATCTCTATTTTTTTTTAAAAAAATAGTGTCGGCAGGATAAGGACCTTTAACATAAATACCCTTTTTTTTTTGTGAATTGATAGCAATAGATACAATTTTTTCATCCTCATTAAAATTTAGATTACTTTCACAATGGGGGTTCATTCCTGTGACAGCAATTTTAGGTTTATATTTTAGCTTTTTTTTGAAAAAATTATGAATTATTTGAATCTTTTCTTCAATAAGTTTCCTTGTAATTTTTTTTGCTACTAATTTTATCGGTAAATGAGTAGTTAATGGGCATACTGAAAGTTTTTTATTAAATATTAACATAGCCACTTCTTTAACTTTATGTTTATGGGCAATATATTCAGTAATTCCAGGAAATTTTTTATTTAAAAAGGTTTTTTTATTTATTGGTCCATTTATTAATTTTGATGAATATTTATTTTTTATCAGTTTTAAAGCAATATCAAACGAACTAGTTATATATCTATTTACTAAATTTATATTTTGTCTTTTCTTATTTGTCAGATAATTAACATTAATTAAGTTTATAGCTTTATTATTTAATTTGTAGTTTCTAAAATTATCTAAATTTAAAATATTTAATTTTCTTTTAAAATTATTTTTTTTCATTTCAGATTTTAACAATTTTTCACAACAGATGAGAATTAATGGGGATTTGTATTTTTTTTGTTTAATTGCTTTAAAGAAAATTTCTAAAAACACGCTATTAGGCTCACCTGCAACAAGAATAATTGGATTATTTTTCATTAATTAAATAATTTGTTTTTGTTTTACTAAAATAAATTCTAGAAAATTTTTCTAACTTTTTATTTCTTTCAATTTGTATTAACTTTTGTAATTCTTTTTTTTTATCAATATCACTCTCTATAAATCTAATTTCATCTACTTTTAAAATAATAAAATTATTTTCTAATTTTAAAACCTCAGAATATTCATTAATTTCAAGTTTATTTATTTTTTCATATATTTTTTTTGATAATGTATCTTCTTTAATCCATCCTACTTTTCCACCAAGTTTTGCACTTTCAGAAATGCTGAATATATTAGCAGTATTATTAAATCCTATTTCATTAATACTCCTTTTTATTTTGGATATAAGATCTTCTATTTTCTCATCGTCTTTTTTTTTAAAAACTATTTCAGATAAAAAAAATTCTCTCGCTTTTTTATTTCTTAAGTTTTCAACTTTTTTAGATAATTTTTTCTCATCTATATTTAAAAGATGATTATATTTTGTAAAAATTAGCTCATTCCAATAAAGTTCAATTCTAATTTTTGATTTTATTTCTTGAATTGTATAAGTTTGATTTGCCAATAAGGCATTATTGAATGATTTTTCATCTTTATATTGTAATTTTGTTAATAAATTTTCTAAATATTCATTAACAAAAGGATTTTCATTTTTAATATCAATTATTTTTTGTATTTCTTTTTTTTTTATTATTTCTTTTATTAAAGATTGTTTAGCTAATTCTGATAATTGTTCTTGTTTTAAATTGGTAAGACCTGGATTTAATACTTTTAAATATCTTTCCTCTTTAAGAATATCGTAATTAGTAATTATTTCTTCATCAACATAGGTTACAATTTTTATATTTGCGATAGAAGAATTTATAATTAAAAATTGAAATAAAATAATAATCCAAATTAAATTAAATTTCTTTTTCACGATTTTTATAAATCAGAAGTTTTTTTCTTATTAAATGGTATAATTGTTAATTTAAAGAATAGACTTTCATTAGGCTTTATATCTCTGTCACTATAATACTCTTTATCGTATTCAATTGAAGCAGACAAACAGTCATTTTTATATTGATAAGAAAGCCTATAGTATTCTGTTAAATCAATAGTTTTATTTTTTCTTGATGAAAATGAAAGTGAATTTGATTCATTCATTAAATATTCTGTGGTGTATGTTAAATAAGAATTTTTTTCCACTGACTCATTTTGATTTAGATAATCAAAATTTGTAACTAAATTGTTAATCTTAAATTCTGTAATTAAATTTTCATGATTAACTTCTTTAAGATTATTTCTGATCGAAGAATTATAACTTATTTTAATGATTTCATTTGGTTGAAATAAAATTTCATTTAAAATACTAGAGGTTTTTTTCCCTATTTGGCTATTACCTGGCAAATCATCATTTTCTTCTAGTCTTAGATTGTTTGCTACCTTGAAGCTGAATATCTCTCTAGAGTCCTTTTTATTAAGAATTGAGAAATCATTCCCATAAGTTAATGATATACCACCTTCAATTGTATCTTCTTGACCAGCTCGATTTAATGAGTAGATGTTATTAATATCTATCTTATTGTCCTCTTTCCGAATATCTTTAGTGTAGGTCGGGGCTAATTTTAAAGCTAACTTTGGATTTAATATTTTTTGATAATTCTCATTTTCATTCATTAGTGGCAAAGAAGAGTTAAATTGTATTAATCCAGAAAGAAAAATATTTTCTTTATTTTTAATTGTTGTTGAATTTTGTGCGTCTGAATTAGAATTTTTAATAATAAACTCATAATTATTATAGAAACCTTTTTCAGTAATATTAGGAAATGAATTAAAAGCTAGATCATTTATGTTCACTTTTTCAAATACGTTAGTATCGTAATTTGTTGAAAGGATTTGAGAATTTAATGTAAAATCTCCATTTAAACTGGTTTTATTATCTATTTTTTTTGTAAGGTTTATTTTTGGCATTATATACTCAAATCTGTCGGAATTACCTTTTTTTAAATCTTCATATACTATTGTTTCAAAATTCATTGATATATCATTTTTATACAAACTGATTTTTGCAGAATTTTCTAAAACAGTTTCATCATCAATTAATTTTGATTTTATTTTATTTTTTTTTAAGTATGTATCTTTTGATGTTGTTTGAATTTTAAAATCAAAATCACTTTCAATAAAATTATCTAAATTAAATTCTTTATTATATTGATAAAAAAAATGACTTTTTAACTTTTTGTCTTTATCTATTTTAAAACTGAAATCTGAAATATGATCACTTTTATTGTTTGCTTGCCTATATTCTGTTTGCAAAAAAATTTCTTCATGATCATAAAATCTTGGAGAAAAAGTTGCATCTTTATTATCCGCAATTACTAAAAAGTATGGAAGTGATAAAAAATTTTTTCTATTAGAGGAATTTTTAAATGAAGGTGTTAAAAAACCTGACTCTCTTTCTACTGTTGGATCTGGATGGTGAAAGCTTGGGAAATAAGCTACAGTTTTGTCATAAATTTTTAAATGGGCATTTTCATATCTAATAAGTCTTTTCTTTTTATCATGAATAATTTTTTTTGCTGATAATTCCCATGGTGGACAACCATCTCTTTTTTTACATGTTGTAAATACACCTTTTGTGATTTCAGTATTATCAGCATTATCTATAATACTATTACCTTTTAATCTTGGTTCGTTATTTTCATTTAATGTTTTATTATCTAAATTTACAAAAACATCTTTTCCGTACAAATTATTTGATTTTGTATTAATATAGGCAACAGAAGATTTTAAAACATTATTATTCTTGTCAGTAAAATTAAGATTATTAACTTTTAATAAATCTTTTTGAATTTCATAATTAAAACTATCAACAATTAACTTATTTCCATTATCATCTTCTATGATCGATTCAAAAGGTGAAAAAAGAAGCTCATTTTTATTATTAAAGATTATCTTTTTAGAATAGATTTTCAGTTTTTTATCTAAATCCTCTACCGCAATTTTTCCAAAAGCCTCGAATGTAAATTCATTTTGATTAACAATACCTTTATCAAATGTTATATTTAATTTATTTGAATTTATGAAAATTTTTGCATTTCCATTAATTTTTAATATTTTTGTATTGTTTAAATACCGAAAATTATCAGCAATTATCTCTAAATTTTTATCATTGGAAATTGCTTTTCCATTTTTTGCGATTATTATATTTCCATTATCAATCACTTCTATTGATTTTGTCTTAAAATTAAATAATTGTTCCTGAGCGAGCGATGAGCTTCCGCAAAATATTAAGATTAAAATTAAATTTATAATTTTATTTATCATTGACATTAATTAAACCTATAATTGAAATAATAAACATAATTAAAATAGGGAATAAAACTGACAATAAAACCGGTATTTTTCCATTATTTCCCATCGAAATGAAAAAAAACATCAAATAATAAATTAAAACTGAAACTAAAAAACCAATTGTAATATGGAAAAGTACAGAGTTACTTTTTGTCATGCCAAACATTATGATCGCAGATAAAATTGTTAAAATTCCGTAAATTAATGGAGTAGTAGAGAGTTTTATTAAGTGTATAAGAACTTCATCTGAAGAATAACCGAGTCTCTCATAATCCTTCTTTAAAACAAAAAGTTTAAAAATATCTAATGTAGATACATTTGAAAAAAGGTTATTAATTTTTTCATAATTAAAGTTTGTTTCTAAAATCATAGGGTTTTTTTCTTTATTAGTTAAATTATTTTTTGTTATTATCGGATTATAAATAATCCATGAATTATCTTTAATATCTATTTTATCTGATTGAATTACTCTGATTAATTCATAATCTTTATTAAATTCATTAATTACAGTTTCAGAGATTAAATTTTCTTTGATAACATTAGATTTAATGATTAGTTTTTTTTCATTAATTTCATCTTTAATCCATAAACCGCTCTTAGTAACCATAGCCAAGTATTTGTTATCATTAGATAGATTATTTTTGATGTTAGAATAATGAAACTTTAAATTAGAAGCTAAATTATAAAAAATAGCTACATTAAATAATCCAATTAAAAATGCTATTAAAAATATAATTTTTATAATTGATAAATTATTTAAACCATTAGTTTTTAATAAGTTTAATTCATCTTTCTTAAATAAATCATAAAATAAAAATTGAGTGGTTAATAACATAATAAACGGGAACATTTCAAATAATGTTATTGGTGCGTTTAGTAAAGTTAAATAATAAGGAACATAAAATTTTATATTTAAATCTTTTGAAAAAGAAATTTCTTCTAAACTACCTAAAATAATTGTTAAAGATAAAAAGACTAAAGAAATTATAATAAACTTATTAAAAAAGTTTTGAAAAATATATTTGTGATAAGTTTTAAACATTTTTTAATTTGATATAGGCTAAGGTATAAAAGAGTGTAAATAATAAAAAAGGTATTAAAAAATAAATAATTAATAAAAGATCTGACTTTGTAGAGTATCTTAAGGAAGTTTCAGAAATAATTATTAAAAATAAAATTATTAAAAAAATATATCTTTTTGTTCTTTCATAATTAGGTTTATATTTCCCTGATAAGATCAGAAAACAACATAGCATAGCAATCAAAGGTAAATATATTGGTTTAAAAAAACGTTTTAGTAATTCCTGTTTGGTTTCATTTAATAATCCATCTTGACATTTTTTTTCACTCAAAATATTTTTATTGAATATACAATTTATTAAATGCAAAGAATTAATTTCTTGGATTTTTGGTTTTGTAATTGAGTTAGAACCTAAAGACTGTAAATTAAAATCAATTTGATCGAATTCAAAAGTATTTATTCTTTTATTGTTAATATTTATTACCTTTCCATCAAAAAGTAAAAATTTTTTTGTCTTTCTTTCAGAAACTATTCTTCCGTTTTTAGCATAAATCATCCTAGAATACCCTTTAGTAGAGTCATCAATAAAAATATTTGAAAAATTTTCTTCATCTTTTTTTTCTATAAAAATTGTTAAATCTTTTGCTGAGTTGATAAATTTTCCTTCTTTAATTAAACTAGTAAAAAAATCTATGTTTGAGTTTTTAATAAGAAATCTTGCTTTGAGCTGTGATAGAGGAGACAAATATGAACCAAGCCAAATTTGAAATATCATTAAGATTACAGAAAAAATAATTGTAATATTTAAAAATTTAATTTTACTTATTCCATTAATCCAAAATAAATTTAATTCATTATTTAATTCATATCTGATTATTGAATAAAATAATGAAATGAAAAACATAAAAGGAAGTATTCTATGTATAATTTTTGGGAAATTTAAAAAAGTATAGGCGAAATAAACTTTTAATCCATGGCCATCTTCTGATACAAAATCAAAGTAATTTACAGCTTGTAGGGTCCAAACAATTACACCCATAATTAAAATTGAGGCAACAAAAAAGGTTAATACATCTAGGATAAAATTTTTAAAAATTAATTTTTTCATTGAAATTATGTTCTTATCACTTATATACCATTCATCTCGTATAGATTGAATTTAAATTTTATGACTATTGAAATAAATTATAAAAATGGTGGTTTAAAAAACATTATAGGCAGTCTAGTCCTATTTGTAGGTGAAAAATTTAATATAAAACCCATAAAGAAACACATTTCAGACACCGAATTTTCCTTTGTAAATGACCTTTTAAAAGGAAGTGATCTCAAAAAAAATATACTTAGCTTTGATTTGAACTCCAAAAAAAAAATTATTTTAGTAAATATAAAAGATAAATCGAACAGTTCAGATGTAGAAAATCTTGGAGCAGAATTATATGATTTTATTAAAATTAACAAGATAACAAATATAGCTATAAATTCTAAAAGCCTCCAAGCTAAACCTGGCAAAGATTTTATAGGGAGATTTTTGCATGGACTAAAATTGAAATCTTATGAATTTGATAAGTACAAAACGAAAAAAGAAAAAAAGATTATCAATATGAATATATATGGAGATAAAATTAAATCTTTATCTAAAAAACAATTAAAATTTAAAGCTTTGGAAAAAGGATCTTTTTTTGCAAGAGATTTAGTCTCTGAGCCAGGAAATATTCTTCATCCAGATGAATATGCTAAAAGAATTAATTCACTGAAAAAAATTGGTTTAAAAATAAATATATATGATGAGAAAAAATTAAAGAAACTTGGAATGAATGCTTTACTTGGTGTAGGTCAAGGAAGCATAAGAGGATCATACCTTGTAACTATAGAATGGAATGGTGCAAAAAATAATTCTAAACCTTTGGCTTTTGTTGGAAAGGGAGTTTGTTTTGACACCGGTGGTTATTCATTAAAACCTGCAAAATTTATGGAAGATATGACCTATGATATGGCTGGATCAGCCACAGTAGTCGGTTTAATGATGAACCTTGCATTGAGAAAATCAAAAATTAATGCAGTTGGCGTTGTTGGACTTGTAGAGAATATGGTAGGTGGAAACGCTCAAAGACCTGGGGACATTGTTAAATCTTACAGTGGCAAAACAATAGAGATATTAAACACAGATGCAGAAGGAAGATTGGTTTTGGCTGATGCTTTAACATTTACTGAAAGAAAATTTAAACCCAAATTTATCGTTGATTTAGCAACTTTGACTGGAGCTATAATTGTTTCTTTAGGTTCAGAATATGCAGGACTTTTTTCAAATAATGATGAATTATCGAAAAAATTATTAAAAGCTGGCGAAAAAGTAAATGAAAAGTTATGGAGAATGCCTCTTCACAAAAATTTTGATAAACTTATAAATTCAAAAAATGCAGACATGCAAAATATAAATTATGTTGGTGGAGCAGGTTCAACAACAGCTGCTCAATTTTTACAAAGATTTATTTTGAACAAAACACCCTGGGCACATCTTGATATAGCAGGTATGGCTTTTTCTAAATACGGTGGTGCTTTAAATTCAAGTGGTGCAACTGGTTTTGGTATAAGATTATTAAATCAACTTATAGAGGATAATTATGAGTAATTCAGAACAAACACTCTCAATTATTAAACCAGATGCAGTGGAGAGAAACCTTGATAGTGAAATTAAGCTAATGTTTAAAAACAAAGGTTTTAAAATTGTTCAAGAGAAAAAAATCCAAATAGAAAAATCTGAGGCAGAAAGATTTTATAAAGTCCACGAAACAAAGCCATTTTACAAAGATTTATGCGAATATTTATCTTCAGGACCTATAGTTGTTATGATTTTAGAAAAAGAAAATGCTGTTTTAGCTAATAGAGAATTGATGGGAGCAACTAACCCAAAGGATGCAATAGACGGAACTATCAGAAAAAAATATGGTTTATCTATAGATAAAAATTCAGTTCATGGTTCTGATAGTTTAGAAAATGCAAAGTTAGAGATTGATTTTTTTTTCAAAGATTAGTTAAGACTTTTTTTAAAGCTTTGGGATACAAAAGATGCTCTTGTTTAAGAACTCTTTTTGCTAACATAACATCTGTATCATCTTTCAAAATTTTAACTTTTTTCTGAAGAATAATTTTCCCAGAGTCTAGTTTTGAATTAACATAATGTACTGAACAACCAGAATATTTTTCGTTGTTATTAATTGCTTTTTGATGAGTTTTGAGACCTTTATATTTTGGTAATAATGATGGATGAATATTAATAATTTTTCCTTTAAATTTTTTAATAAAGTTACCAGATAAAATTTTCATAAATCCAGCTAGACAAACTAAATTAATTTTATTTTCTTTTAATTCTTTGAGAATATTTTTTTCGGCCATTTTAATATTTCTATAATTTATAACTTTTTTATTGATTTTATATTTTTTTGCATATTTGAGACCTTTAGCTTTTATTTTATTTGATATGACTAAATTAACAATAAACCCAGAATTTTTTTTCAAAGAATGTTTGATTAAATTTTGTAAATTGCTCCCATTGCCTGATATGAATACTGCAATATTTTTTTTTTTAGCTCCAATTAATCTTGGCATTTAGTTTTACTTTATTTTTACCCTTTGTGATTTTTCCAATTAAATAAGGTTTAAATTCTTTAGAAAAGAATCTTTGTATTTTTTTCAAGTTTTTTGGATTTATAATTAAACAAAAACCAACTCCGCAATTAAAAGTTTTCAACATTTCTTTATCAGTTATATTTTTTTGCTTTAGCCAATTAAATATTTTTAAAGTTTTTATATCATCTAAATTTATTTCAGCGCATAATTTATTGGGTATAATTCTTTTAATATTGTCTGCTAGTCCACCACCTGTAATATTCGCACAACCATTAAGCAAATTGTTATTTAATAAATTTAGAATTTCATTAACATAAATTTTAGTTGGTTTAATTAATTCATTTTTAAGATATATATCTTGCTTAATATTTATTTTCTTTTTTTTAAGTATATGTCTAACTAATGAATATCCATTTGAATGAATTCCTGAAGAGGGTACTGCTAAAATTAAATCACCTTTTTTAATTTTTTTTTTATCTAAAATTTTATTTTCATCAACCACACCAACTGCAAATCCTGCAATATCAAATTTACCTTTTTCGTAGGTGCCAGGCATTTCTGCAGTTTCACCACCCACAAGTTCACAGTCGGCTATTCTACAGCCCTCAACTATTCCTTTAATGATAGATTTAAGCTTTTTAAGATCAATCTTGTTTATTGAAATATAATCTAAAAATAAAATAGGTTTTGCACCTTGTACAATTAGGTCGTTTACACTCATTGCAACTAAATCGATACCAATAGTATCAAATTTATTTAAAGTATTTGCTATTTCTACCTTAGTGCCAACCCCATCTGTACAAGCAACAATTTTAGGTCTTTTAATGTTTTTTGGAAGATGAGAAATTGAGCCGAATCCACCAATATTATTAAACTTTTTGTTGCCTTTTTTTTTTGATGATATGTTTGATATGAAATTAACAAATTTATCAGCAGCTCTAATGTTGACGCCACTTTTTTTATAGGTAAAGAGTTTTTTATTCATTAGAATATTACATTAATAATTATGCATTATCAGAAAATCTTATATATTTTTTTTTTAGTTCTAGCTCTATATTTATCTTTTTTTTCCACAAACAAAGTAAATGCTAAAGCTTTTTTAATAAATGAAATAGAAATTTCAGAAAAACTAGAGAATAATTTCAACAAAGAAATTCTTATTAACAAAGGTTTTAAAAAAGCTTTTAAAGAATTAATGGTTAAGCTTCTTCAATCTAAAGATTTAGATAAAACCAAAAATATAAGATTAAATGAAATTAAAAGTATGATCGATTCTTTTTCGATTAAAGAGGAAAAATTTATTAATCAAACTTATAACTTAAATTTGGGTGTTTCGTTTAATAAAAAAAAAATTTATGAATATTTAGTTTCAAAAAATATATTTCCTGCACAAATTATTGAAGAAAAATTTTTGTTTATTCCTATAATCATTGATCAATCAAAAACAGATCTCTTGGTATTTTCAAATAATCAAATTTATAAACATTGGAATAAAGATGAA
>CACJEC010000001.1 GCA_902592325.1 uncultured Pelagibacteraceae bacterium | reverse complement strand
CCAAAAAAAATGGTTTCAAAAATTACTAGGTCTTTAAAAAAGAAAGAAATATCTAAATATTTATTTAATGCAAATGAAAAAAATAAAAATTTTTTTAATGTTAATAAAATTTTAAAAATTTTACTTAATAAAAACTTTTCTAGATTTGATAGTTTAATAACTGTTGGAGGTGGTATCACTGGTGATGTAGGTGGTTTTGCAGCAAGCTTATATAAAAGAGGACTGAAATTTATCAATATTCCAACAACTCTTTTATCTCAAGTAGATTCATCAATTGGTGGTAAAACAGGTATAAATACAAGAGAGGGTAAAAATCTTATAGGGTGTTTTTATCAACCTAAAATAGTAATTTCTGATACTGAGTTTTTAAAAACTTTACCTAAGAGGGAGGTTGTCTGTGGATACGGTGAGATATTTAAACACTCTCTAATTCTAAATAAAGGTTTTTATAAATATTTAAATAGAAATTCTTCAAATATTTTAAAATTAAAAAAACCATTCATTGAAAAAGCTATTTTTGAAAGCTGTAAAATAAAAAAATTAATTGTTGAGAAGGATGAGCGCGAGAAGGATATGAGGAAGATATTAAACTTTGGTCATACTTTTGCACATGCTTATGAAGCAACACTTGGATACTCTAAAAAATTAAATCATGGTGAAGCAGTAATATTAGGAATAGGAACAGCACTAAAATTTAGTCTTGATAACAGACTAATTAAATTCAAAGAATTTAATCAAATAATAAATCATGTACATAGTTTAGGACTACCTTCAGATATTAAAAATTATTTTTTACCCAAAGATCTAAACATAATTTTAAATTTTATGATGAAAGATAAAAAAAATATTTCAAAAAAGATTAATTTGATCTTGTTAAAGAAAGTGGGTTTAACTGAAATTACTAATGAGTATAGCAACTCAAAAATCAAAAAATTTTTAAAAAAAGAACTATCGAATTAAAATTTGCAAGGAATGAATAAATGTATTCATTTCATTGCTTAGAACTTTATAAACTTTTTTATTTCTATCAATCCTATTTAATTCTTTTAGCTCTCTTGAATCAATAGTTAATTTTAAATGAAATTTGCCTTCTTGGTGACCTGAGTGATTTTTATGAAGAAATGACTTATCCTCAACTTCAATTTTTTCAATTGCAATTTCACCCTTTAATTTTTTTTTTATAATTGCAATTAAATTATTTTTATCCATAAGTATTACTTACTATATCATGAAAAATATTTGTGACTGGAATAATTGTAAAGAAATAGGAGAATATAAAGCTCCTGTAGAAAAAGATAATAGTAAAAAATATCGTCTCTTATGCTTAGCTCACGTTAAAGAATTTAATAAAAATTGGAATTATTTTTCAGGTATGAATGACGATCAAGTTATGGATTTTTTAAAATCAGACATGATTTGGCATAAACCCACGCAAAGCTTTAGTTCTTCTGATAATTTTTTTAAAGTTTTATGGAATAATACCTTAAAAGATGAGTCGAATAATGATAAATTTAAAAGTGATTATAATCATCTGCGTCAATTTAAATTTGATCATAAAGATATCAAAGCCTTTAGTATTTTGGGAGTTTCTGTGGGTTTAAAATGGCAAAAAATTCATGATAAATTCAAAATACTTGTCAAAAAATTTCACCCAGATATAAATGCTGGAAATAAAAAATACGAAGAAAAACTTAAACAAATAACTTTGGCTTATACCCAACTTAAAAACACTTATAGAGAAAAAATTGATACCTAATCTTGACTTACAACCAGATATAAAAATATCAGTAAAACAAACTTTTGGAATAGACTCTGATATGGAGGTTAACGCTTTCTCTAAAAAAAATGAGTATGTCCCAGAAATTGATAAAACATATAAATTTGATCGAGATACAACGCTTGCTATAATTTCAGGATTTTCTTTTAACAAAAGAGTTTTAGTGCAAGGCTATCATGGTACAGGAAAATCTACACATATAGAACAAATAGCAGCTAGATTAAACTGGCCTTGTATTCGAGTAAATTTAGATAGCCATATAAGTCGTATTGATTTGATTGGAAAAGATGCAATAGTTCTAAAAGATGGGAAACAAGTTACTGAATTTAAAGAGGGTATCTTGCCTTGGTCAATTCAAAATCCTGTAGCTCTTGTATTCGATGAATATGATGCTGGTAGACCAGATGTGATGTTTGTAATTCAAAGAGTGTTAGAATCAGAAGGTAGCTTTACTTTACTAGATAAGAATAAGGTAATCAGACAAAATAAATTTTTTAGATTGTTTGCTACATCAAATACTGTTGGATTAGGAGATACAACTGGCCTTTATCATGGGACACAGCAAATAAATCAAGGTCAAATGGATAGATGGAATATAGTAACAACACTTAATTATTTAAGTCTTGAGAGAGAAATGGATGTGATTTTAGCAAAGAATAAAAAACTAGATAACCCTAAAGGAAAAGAAAAAATTGCTAATATGATTAAAGTGGCTTCACTTACTAGAAAAGGATTTATAGCTGGAGATATTTCAACAGTTATGAGTCCTAGAACTGTATTGCATTGGGCTGATAATGCAGAAATATTTAAAGATACTGGCTACGCTTTTAGAGTAACCTTTTTGAATAAATGCGATGATATGGAAAAAAACACAATCGCAGAATATTATCAAAGATGTTTTGGTGAAGATTTACCAGAATCTCTGATAAATATTCAAATTTAATGAATAATAAAGACACAAATCTTAAAGAAAAATTAAGACAAGCTCTAGCCTCTACAATAAGGGTAATTTCAGATGATTTAGTAGTAAAGAAAAAAAATAAAGAAATAAAAGAATCTGAAAAATTTGATTTTTTTGAATTAAATAATTTAAGTAATAAAACTGATTTTATAAAAGCAAGAGCTGAAGCAGATTCCTCCGCTGTAAGAAAAAAATTTTCTAATGACAAAATATATAAAAAAAATCTTCCAACAAATTCGAACTGTAAGTCATTGTATGCAATTGCTGAGAAGATAAGATACGAAATTTTAGGTGGTAATATGCTTAAAGGTATCGAAAAAAACCTCAAAGAAAATTACAATCAAATGATAAATTTAAAAAGAAAAGATCAGTTAAAAACAAAAGAGGACGTGCCAGTAGCGGAAGCATTTGAGCTTTATATGTTAAAAAAATTTTATAATTTAAATCTAAATCCGCATTCTTCAAAAATGCTTAATTTTTGGGAGAAAGACTTTGATGAATCAATTAATAAACATGCCAAATTTTTAAAAGAAAATTTTGAAAACCAAAATATATATAGTTCTAAATTTTCAAAAATTTTACAAGAAATGGATATTTTTCAAACAGAAGAAAATGAGGAAGATAAAAAAGAAAATCAAAATGAAGGCCAAAATAATCCATCAAATGATGACCATGAAAGTGATAGTGAGGAAAAAAAGGATGAAAATAATGAACATGAAACAGAGGCAAATCTAGACTCAGATTATGATATTGATGAGTATAAATTAGATGAAGAATTAGTTGACACAGAATCAGATCAACAAAACTCTGAACAAATAATTCAAAAGAAAAATTTGAATGATTTAAACCTTGAGTACAAAATCTATACAACAAAATTTGATGAAATTACTAAAGCTGAAAATTTAGAAAAAGCAGATGAAGCTAATAAGCTAAGGAAAACTTTAGATCAACAATTGATAGGATTTCAAGATGTTGTCACAAAGCTTGCAAACAAATTGCAAAGACAATTATTAGCAAAACAAAACAGAGCTTGGCAATTTGATTTAGAGGAAGGATTATTGGATAGTTCAAAACTTCCTAGAGTAATTATGGATCCTTACAATTCTTTATCCTTCAAAAAAGAAAAAGATTTAGATTTCAAAGACACAATTGTAACTTTACTAATTGATAATTCAGGTTCAATGAGAGGAAGGCCTATTACCATTGCAGCAATATGTGCAGATATCTTATCCAGAACATTAGAAAGATGCTCTGTAAAAGTTGAAATTTTAGGATTTACAACAAAAAATTGGAAAGGTGGAAAAAGTAGGGAACTTTGGAACAAAAATTTAAAACCCAAAACTCCTGGAAGATTAAATGATTTAAGACATATAGTTTATAAAGGAGCAGACACACACTGGCGCCAATCTAAAAACAATTTAGGTTTAATGCTTAAAGAGGGTTTGCTTAAAGAAAATATTGATGGAGAAGCCATTTCATGGGCTTACAGTAGAATTAAAAAAAGAAAAGAAGAACGAAAAATTTTGATGGTTATTTCTGATGGAGCACCAGTTGATGACTCTACTCTTTCTGTAAATTCAGGAGACTTTTTAGAAAAACATCTGAAAAAAATGGTGAAATTTATAGAACTAAAAACTGAAATTGAAATTTTAGCAATAGGGATTGGTCACGATGTGTCTAGATATTATAATAAAGCTATTAAAATTACAGATGTGAATGAACTTGGAGATGTTATGATATCAGAGTTAAGCTCATTATTTGATAATAAAAAGAAATTTAATTAAATATTAAATAAATCTTCATTATTCCATTTAATAAGAATCTCCGCTCCACCTCTTGTTTGAGAATTTCTACAATCAACTGTTGCAAAATTTTTTTCTAATAATGTTTTTCCAATAAACAAACCAAGTCCGAGTCCAATTTTAGATTTATCTATAATTTCATTTGATTTTAAATACGGTTCTCCAATTTTGGACAAAATATCTCTTGAAAAACCATTTCCATCATCCTCAATTATAATTTCTGTAGTTTTGCTATCACTCTTAAGATTAATATAGATTTTTTCATTAGAAAACTTATTGGCGTTTCCAATAAAATTTCGTAACCCATAAACAATTTCAATTGATTTAGTAATTTTTCTTTCATTTGAATATTGATCAAAAGTTAAAATAAAATTTTTTTTACTAATCTCTTTAAATGAAGAAATAATTTCAGTTAAATACTCTTTTATCGAAATATCTTTATCTATAAATACATCCTCTTCTACAGGATTAAGAGTTAATTTTCTTAAAATTTTATTACATCTTTCAACTTGGCTAGATAATAATATAATATCTTTTTCAATTTCTTTATTTCCTTTAAATTGTTTAATTAAATCTTGCGTAATTATTTTTATTGTCGATAGAGGTGTTCCTAGCGAGTGAGCTGCAGCTGCTGCTTGACCACCTAAAGACAAAAGCTCATGTTCAGTAGCCATTACTTCTTCCATTTTTGCTAATGCTTCTCTTCTTAATCTTGATTGTTTTCCAAAAGTCATTGCTAAATAATTTAAAAAGATTGAAGCAATTATAAGAGCTATAGGTATAGAATAAAAATAGTATGGGCTCACATGAAAATGATCACTAATTGGTGAAGGTAGATCTAGAGAGTAAAAAGTTAAAATAATAATCACCATTATTGTTAAAATTTGAAGTAAGAGATTAGTTTTAAAACTTAAGTTTGAAGATGAAAAAACACTTGGGATCAATAGAAAAATTACAAATGGATTAGTAACTCCTCCAGTTAGATAAAGTAATGCACCTAATTGAAAAATATCTATCACTAAAAAAATAAAAGCTGATCTGTCTGATAATTGAGTTTTTTTATAAATAAAGATTAAATACAGATTACTTAAAATCCCCAACAATATTATTATATTTGAAATAATTATATTAAATTTAAAATTTAAATAAAAATAAACAAAATAAATTGTTATTAGTTGCCCTATTATACCTATCCATCTTAAACCAACATAAGTAGATTTTTTAAAAAAATGATATTTTGAAGTTTCAAAAAACTTCATTCTATATATCTAAATTTTGAACATTTATAGAATTTGAAATAATAAAATCTTTTCTTAAAGCAACATCATTCCCCATTAAGGTATGAATTAAACTTTGATCTTTTTTTAGATCTTTAGAATATTGAACTTGTAATAAATTTCTAGTTTCAGGATCGAGAGTTGTACTCCATAATTCTTCAGGATTCATCTCTCCTAACCCTTTAAATCTTTGAATATTCATTTTAGATTTTTCTAAATCAATTTTTTTAAAGTAATCTTTAGAGCCTTTTTTTATTTTTTTTAGATCGCTATTATTTTTTACAATGTATTCCTCTAATTCTCTTTCGTCTTTAATATAAATTCCTTTAGAACCTTTATTGATTTTGAATAATGGAGGTTGAGCTAAATAAACATGGCCTTGCTCTATTAGTTTATTGAAAGGTTTATTATTAAAAAATGTTAATAATAAAGCTCTTATGTGTGATCCATCGACATCTGCGTCTGTCATAATGATAATTTTTCCATATCTTAAATCTTTTAAATCTATTTCTTGAGCTTTTGGATCTAAACCTAATGCATTTATCAAAGTTACAATTTCATTTGAAGAAATCATTTTTGATAATGCTTTTGTTCTTTGGTCAGAACCATCTTTTTTTCCATTTTTCTTTAATGTAAAATCTTCAACATAAGTATTTAATATTTTTCCGCGCAAAGGTAAAACTGCTTGATTAGATCTATTCCTACCTTGTTTCGCAGAACCACCTGCAGAATCTCCCTCTACGATAAATAATTCTGTGCCTTCTTGTTTACCAATTTGACAATCTGCTAGTTTGCCAGGTAGACCACTTAACTCTAAAGCACCTTTTCTTCTAACATTTTCTCTTGCTTTTCTCGCAACATCTCTTGCTGTTGCCGCTTGAATTATTTTTGCAAGAATAATTTTTGCAATCGATGGATTTTGGTCAAACCAAATAGATAATCTTTCATTAATAATAGTTTCAACAATCATTCTAACCTCTGAAGAAACTAATTTATCTTTAGTTTGTGATGAAAATTTTGGATCTGGAATCTTTGCAGATAATACGCAAGTTAATCCCTCCCTAATATCATCTCCTGAAATAGTTAATTTATTTTTTTTTAAAAGATTATGCTCATTTGCATACTTATTTATTATTCTAGTTAAAGCACTCCTAAAACCTAAAACATGGGTTCCACCATCTTTCTGAAAAATATTGTTAGTATAAGGCAGCAAATCTTCTGAATAACCAGCGTTCCATTTTAACGAGCACTGTATTTCAACTTCATTTTTCTTACCTTCAATAAAAATTGGTTTTTTAAATAGATCATTGTTATTTTTATTTTGAAGTTTTTCTCGTTTTTCATCAAGAAATTCAACAAATTCTAATAAACCGCCATCAAATTTAAAATCATGAATTTTTTCTTTTTTTTGAGATCCATCTATAAAAGTTATTTTTATTCCTCTATTTAAAAATGCTAATTCTCGCATTCTTTTAATCAAGATATTTCCACTAAATTTTATTGAGGAAAAAATATTTTTCGATGGCAAGAATGTTATTTGAGTCCCTGTTTCTTTCGATTTACCTATTTCTTTAAGAGGCTTTTTAGCCTCACCATCTATAAATTCTACAAAATATTTTTTACCATTTCTATTGATTTCTAACTCCAATTTTTCAGATAAAGCATTAACAACTGAAACACCCACTCCATGTAAGCCTCCTGAAACTTTATATGAGTCATGATCAAATTTTCCACCAGCATGTAATTGGGTCATTATAACTTCTGCAGCAGATTTTCTTTCACCTTTGTGCATATCGACAGGTATGCCTCGTCCATCATCTTTTACCGTTACAGTTCCATTATAATTAATTTTAACTAAAATATTATTACAGTAACCAGCTAAAGCTTCATCAATTGAATTGTCTACAACCTCATAAACCATATGATGTAAGCCAGTTCCATCATCAGTATCACCAATATACATTCCTGGTCTTTTTCTGACTGCTTCAAGTCCCTTAAGAACCTTAATGGAATCGGCTTCGTATGTTTTTTTATTTGGCATTGTTTATAATGAAGTAATACTTATAGCATTTTTTATTTAAAAAATCTTAAAAAAAAATTAAAGTTTTATCACCAAGGAATTTTTTTTTTTAACAAATTTATAAAGGTACCATTATGATCTGTATTATCACAAAGAATATCAATCAAGTATTCTGCACATTTGTTAGGACTTAAATAACCTTTATTATTCATATTAGTTTTTACGTTTCCTGGATCAATAGTTAAAACTGAAATTCCAAATCTTCTTTTTAAATCAATTGATAAATTTTTGGATATAGAATTTAAAGCTGATTTTGTGGTTCTGTATACATAAGCGTTACCCTTATTATTTAGCTCTACACTTCCACCATCACTACTAATGTTAACTATTTTTTCAACATTTTTTATTTTATCATTTTTGTGCATTAATTGTAATATTTTTAAAATTGAAAGAGAATTTATTTTTAAAATTTGTAAAAAATTTTCAAAATCTATATTATGTATTGACTGATTGCTTGAACCAAATTGACCTGCGCAGTTAACAATTATTTGAATGTCATTTTCTATTATCTTTTTTTCTATTTTACTATAATTATCAAAATTACTTAAATCACATTTAAAAAAAATTAAATTAGAATTATTTATTTTTTTTAAATTTTCTTCATTATTATTGAATATTGCTAATACTTTATTTTTTTCAACAAGAGTTTTGCAAATTCCTAATCCAATTCCTGAACTTGCCCCCGTTATTAAAATATTTTTGTTTTCAATTTTTTTATTTTTTTTCTTTATATATTTAAGTGTATATAAATTTTTTTTAATAAAAGTTTTGAGACCCATTATTTTAGTTCATTAAATTAGAAATATACTTTCATGTTATAAATCAATTATCAAATATATAGTTAATATCTGGGATCTATTAATAAAAAGATTTATTAATAATGATTATAAATGGCGGAGAGAATGGGATTCGAACCCATGAAAGAATTGCTCCTTTACACGCTTTCCAAGCGTGCGCCTTCAACCACTCGGCCACCTCTCCCTAATTTAATCTAATATGTATGATTTGTATTTTTCATAATTAATAACTAGATATTCTGGATATGAACTATCTATTTTAACTTTTTCATACTTATGACCTCTTTTAAATAGATCAATTTTTTTTTCAATTTTAGACTTAATTATTTCGACATCTGAATAACTTTTGTCGCTAAATTCAGAATGAGCAAATGTTTTTAATTTTAGTGAAATTTCCTCTGGTTCCATAATATTGTTAAAGTGCCAACCTCCATTATTAATTATCTCGATACTTTTTTCTTTATCAAATCTTATAAAACTATATTTCAAGTTTTTAGATTTTACTTTTTGCCTCATAAAATCTATTGATTTTAAATTTTTTTTTTTGCAAACTCTAGTTCCTTCCCACGGGGTTTCATAAGGATTAAATAAATTGAATTTAAAATTAAAACATTTTTGAAAAAAAATACCGTATCTTTCTTTCAAATCAAAATTAATAAGCAATTTAGGATTAGGTATCTCATCTGGATCTGAAAAAAAAATATAATCATTTTCATCAACGAATGAATCTAAATTACTCAATAAAAATTCTCTTTGAATAGCTTGGTTCTCCCATAAATCTGTTTTACTTGGGAATGGCTGATCTAAAACAATATATTTTACCTTATCATCTTTTAAAAAATTTAAATCAAAATTTAATTTTTTTAAATTATTCCTATGATCATATTTTGACTCACAAACTACGAAAAAATCTACGTAATCTTTTAAAACATTAAATCTTAAATCAAACATTCGTTTATTATCAAAAAATGTGACACAGTCTATTAATTTATTTTTTTCCATTTACCCAATGATTAATTAAACTTGCATTTAATAAAATATCTTTTTTACTCATACCAGGTTCACTTGCTTCAGTTTTACCATTAATAATATCATTACTAATATATTTAATTTCTAAAGAATAAATGTTTTCTAAGTTTTCAAACTCCAATATTTTATTAACTTTTCCAATTAGCTCAATTTTTGAAGACTCAGAATTCCAATTATTTTTAATAATAATTTTTCCATTCTCACATGATATTAATGTTTCTTTTCCAATATCATCTTTAAATGAAGTCTTTACATTTGATACAAACTTATTATCAAAATTTATTTTTGCTTGACTGTATACATCAATATTATCCAACATATACTCAGTTTTAATATCTGATAAACTAAAATTTGTTAAGTCAAGATTTTCTACTAATGATGCAACTAATAAACTCATAGAAGTAGTGTAACACCCTTGATCAAGAATAACTCCCCCATCTAAATCTTTGTTAAAAATTCTTTTATTCTTGTTTATTTTTATTTTTTTAAATCCAAGAAAATTTTTTTTATGGATTAAATTAATCCCATAATTTGATTCCATTGAAATAGGTCTTCCTATTTTCTTTGATTTTATAATTTTGATAATATCTATGATTTGCGGATGATATCGGTACATATATCCTTCACCAAAAAAAATATTCTTAAAATTTTTATGATTAAATATTGTTTCTGCTTGTTTGAGTGACGTAAATGCTGGCTTTTCTACAAAAACATTTTTGTTTTTTTCGATTGCTTTTAGTATCCATTCAAAATGAAATGCGTTTGGTAAAGCTATATAAACAACATCTATGCTATCATTTTCTAATATTTTTTCGTAGTAATTGTAATGATTTTCATCATTAATATTAAAATTTTGCTTAAATTTAATTAATTTCTCATTCGTCCTGCTTGCAACAGCTATTAAATCTGCGTTATCTACATTATAAAATGACTTTGCAAATTCAAATGCTATATTCCCTAAACCAATAATGCCCCATTTAACTGTATGTTTCATTTAATACTTAAATTTACAATACATGATTAAGAAAAAATTAAAATTGTATTATAGGTCATCTGTACAAATTATTTTTAAATTTTTGTATGGTAGAATTTTAATATCAACAACAAGCGCTCAATTTGTAAAAAAAGAAAAAATTAATGATTCTTTATTTAAATCATATAATAACAAAAATTATTATATCTATAAAATAAAAGATGCAAGAATTTATACTGATAATAATGAAAATGTAGCTATAATTAAAAATAATTTAGTTTTGCCTCATGTTTCTTATCAACAAATTAATGGAAAATTTAAAAGTGCAAAATATAACTCAGTCGTAAATCAAGGCACACCAGATTTCATTAAAAAAATTAAAGGGAAAGTATTTAATTTATGCCAAGGTGATAGTGGAAATAATTATTTTCATTTCATATTTGATATTCTTCCTAAAATTTATCTTCTTAGTTCAAAAATAGATTTAAAAAAGATTGATTATTTTTATGTTACAGATCCAAAAAGATGGCAAGTCAAAATTTTAAATATCTTAGGTATTAATGATAAAAAATTATTAAGTAGCAAAAAAAATAAACATATCTTTGCGAAAGAAGTTTATTGTGTAGATCATCCTTGGTATTCTAATGGTTATATACAACAAAGTGTAAAAAAAATTCCAAGATGGATAATTTTTCAAAACAGAAAAATTTTTTTGAAAAAAAATAAAAATAAAGCTAAAAAAAAAATCTTTTTAGATCGCTCTCAATCAAAATATAATCATTGTCAAATAACTAATTATGATGATATTAAAAATTTGATAATTAAAAAAAAATTTAAAATATATAAACCAGAAATTTTATCTTTTAGAAAACAAATCAATATATTCAATAACTCCTCCATAATTATAGGTGCGCATGGAGCGGCATTTACAAATATCATATTTTGTAAACCTGGAACTAAAATAATTGAAATAATTCCGGCTGATCATCCAAGTAGAAAATGTGAGAGGATAAGTAAAATTTTGAAATTAAAATATTTTAGGATCAAAACAAAGCCAGATAATACTGATACCAAATATCCATATAAAATAAATCTTTGTAAAAAAGATTTAAATTTAATTGATAAAATCATTAATCTTTAGCAATTTTTAAGACACCAATAAAAGCCTCTTGGGGTATTTCAACTTTACCAAATTGTTTTGATCTTACTTTACCTTTTTTTTGTTTTTCTAATAATTTTCTTTTTCTATCTGTTGCCCCGCCTCCATGAATTTTTGTTAAAACATCTTTTTTAAATCCTTTAATTGTTTCTCTTGCAATAATTTTCCCTCCAATCGCTGCTTGAACAGGTATCATAAAATTATGTCTTGGAATTAAATCCTTTAATTTCTCACAAACCTCTCTTCCGGTTTTTTGAGCAAAATCTTTGTGAATCATCATGGCTAATGCATCAACTGGTTCACTATTAACTAAAATTCCCAATTTTACTAAATCACCCTCTTTATGTTCACTAATTTCATAATCAAAACTGGCATAACCACTAGTCATTGATTTTAATCTATCATTAAAATCAAAAACAACTTCATTTAAAGGCAACTCGTAATTAATAACTGCTCTGTTTCCAGAATAACTTAGATTTTTTTGCACACCCCTTTTATCCTGGCACATCTTAATTATAGAGCCTAAATATTGGTCCGGAGTTATAATTGTTGCTTTAATCCAAGGTTCTTCAATAAATTTAATTAAAGTTGGATCAGGTAAGCTGGATGGATTTTGTAAATCAACAATTTTTCCATTATTTAAGTGAACTTTATAAACTACACCTGGGGTAGTTGTAAGTAAATTTACATCAAATTCTCTTTCTAATCTTTCTGTTACTATTTCCAAATGAAGCAATCCCAAAAATCCACATCTAAAACCTAAGCCTAGTGCTGAAGATGTTTCTTGTTCAAAAGAAAAACTTGCATCATTCAGTTGAAGTTTTGCTAATCCATCTTTTAATTTTTGAAACTCTGAACTATCCACTGGAAATAATCCACAGAAAACCACTGGCTTACTTGGCTTAAAGCCTGGAAGTGCCTCTTTTAAAGGTTTTGATACATCGCAGATTGTGTCTCCAACTTTTGTTTCTGACAAAACTTTTATACCTGTTGTAATAAATCCTATTTCTCCTGTCTTTAGTTCATTAATGTCAACAGGTTTAGGAGTAAAAACTCCAACTTTCTCAACAATATATTCTTGATTTGTAGACATCATTTTGATTTTCATATGCTTTGAAAGTTTACCATCTATTACCCTTACTAAAATCACCACACCTAAATATGTGTCATACCAACTATCAACCAATAAACATTTTAAATCTGCTGAACTTTCTCCTTTTGGTGCAGGTAAAACTGTAATTATTTGTTCTAAAATATCTTCTATACCTTCGCCAGTCTTACCCGAACAAGGAATTGCTTTTTCAGTATCAATACCTATTACTTCTTCAATTTGCTTCTTTGTTCTATCCAAATCTGATGCAGGTAGGTCAACTTTATTTAAAACAGGAACTATTTCATGGTTTGTATCTAGAGCTTGATAAACATTTGCTAAAGTTTGGGCTTCTACACCTTGCGTACTATCTACAATTAAAATTGAACCTTCACATGCATATAGAGATCTACTAACTTCATAACTAAAATCAACATGGCCTGGGGTATCTATGATATTTAAGATATAGTCTTTTCCATTTTTAGCTTTATAATTTAATTTCACAGTTTGAGCTTTGATTGTAATCCCTCTTTCCCTTTCAATATCCATGGAATCTAAAACTTGTGCTTTCATTTCTCTCTCTGTTAATCCACCACAAGAATGAATAATCCTATCAGCAATTGTAGATTTACCATGATCAATATGTGCAATAATTGCAAAATTTCTTATATTATTGATTGTACTCATTAATTTTTAGGATCGAATTTTAGCACCAGTTTTTTTTTCAACTGTTTCTATAATCAAATTATTAATTTTTTCTAAATCATTATCTTTTAGAGTTTTTTCTGATGATTGAATAGTAACACTTATAGCAACTGATTTTTGATTTTCAGGAATATTATTTCCCTCATAAACATCAAATACTTTAATGTTTGAAATTAAATTTTTGTCAATATTTGATATTACACTTACTAAATCTTGTGCACTTATTTTTTTATCAACAATAAATGCAAAATCCCTCTCTGATTTTTGGAAGTCAGATACTGAATATTTTGTTTTTTGATCTTTTAATGATTTTTTTGTTAATTTTAGATTATCCAAAAATATTTCAAAACCTACTAAAGACTCTGTTTTTATATCAAGTGTTTTTATAATATTAGGATGAATTTCACCAAAATAAGCGGCTACTTCATCTTTTCCTTTGTTTAAAAATATTCTACCTGATTTTCCTGGATGATAATAATCAGGACTTTTATGATCTATGTAGAATTTTTCTGAGTCATTACCAGCTTCCACTAAAGTTTGTATAACATCTCTTTTTACATCAAAAACATCAACATTTCTCTCTTTTTCAAGCCATGAGAGTCTAGATTTTTTCCCAGCTGACAAACCACAAACAACAGTATTTTGTTCTCCGGGTTGTGATCCATAAAATATTGGACCTATTTCAAATATTGATAGATCTTTAATTCCTCTATCTAAGTTTTTACTCATGTACATGGTTAAATTTGAAAAAATAGAGTTTCTTAATACACCCAACTCAGAACTAATTGGGTTCACAATTTTTATTTCTTTATTGGATTCTTTAAAGTGATCATTATATTTGGCATCTGCAAAGGACCAAGTAATTGCTTCTAAATACCCTTTAGATGCAATTGATCTTTGAATAAAGTGAAATAACTTTTGAATTTGATTAAGAGTATTTTTTGTCCTATCTTTAATAGGATTTTCTATTTTGATCTTTTCATAACCAGTAATTCTTACCAACTCCTCAACTATATCAATTTCTTGCATAATATCTGGTCTCCAAGATGGAACCGATAATTTAAAAAACTTTTTTTCTTTTTTTAATTTAAAGCCAAGATTATCTAAAATATTTATCATTTCTTTAGTTGAAATTTTAAAACCAGTAATTTTTTCAAATGTTTTTGGTTCAAATTTTATAGTTTTATTTTTATAGGACTCAATTTTTTGAATATCTATTTTGCTAATTTCACCACCACAAATTTCTTTAATTAAATTAGCAGCTTTGTTTAATCCTTCCTCTATAGATAATTGATCAATACCTCTTTCAAATCTAAACTTTGCATCAGTATCTATATTAAGTTTTTTAGCAGTTTTTCTAATTGATCTTGGTTCAAAGTAAGCCGACTCTAATAAAATATTTTTGGTATCTAGCTCTGTTCCAGATCTTGTGCCGCCAATAATTCCTCCTAAGCCTAAAACTCCTTTAGCATCACTTATTACACACATACCATTATCTAATTTATAATTCTTATTATCTAGTGCTGTAAATTCTTCTCCTGATTTTGAATTTCTTACAATTATTCCTTTTTCAATTTTATCTGCATCATATGCATGCAACGGACGATTAATATCAATCATAACATAATTCGTTATATCAACGATTGCAGATATCGGTTTTTGACCTATTGAGATCAATTTATCTTTTAGCCACTTAGGACTCTCTATGTTTTTAAGATTAGTAATTAAACAACTACCAAAAGATAGACAGCCTTGATTATTTTCTTTTGTAATTTTTACTTTTAGTGTTTGTTTCTTTTTTGAATTTATTTTTTTATCTTTTACTGATTTTAAATTACCAAAGCCAGCAGCTGATAAATCTCTTGCTATTCCTCTGATACCAAGACAATCCGGTCTATTTGGAGTAATTGATAAATCTATTTGATTAAAATTAGCTTTAGAAAAAAAACTTTTTCCTTTTTTTTTTGCATATTTTGTAGATGGCAATTCGATAATCCCATCACTTTCATCAGATAAATTTAATTCTGACTCAGAGCAAAGCATTCCATAAGATGTAACATCTCTAATTTTAGCAACAACTAGTTTAGTTTTATTTTTTGGAATAATAGCATCTGGTGGAGCATAGACAGTTAGAAGTCCCTCTCTTGCGTTTGCGGCTCCACAAACAACTTTTTTAATTTCTTTATCACCAATATCAACATCACAAACTTTGAGTCTATCTGCATTAGGGTGTTTTTCGGTTTTTATAATTTTTGCTATTTTAAATAAATCTAGTCCTTCAGATAAATTTTCTATACTTTCAACCTCGAGACCAATATCTGTTAATTTTTCAAGAAGTTTATCTTCTTTAGCATTTGTTTTTAAATGATCCTTTAACCAATCATATGTGATCTTCATCTGCTTAAGCCCCTATAATTTGATGGAACATCTAGTGGATCAAAACCAAAATGATTTAGCCATCTATAATCACAATCAAAAAACGCTCTTAAATCATTGATACCATACTTAAGCATTGCTAATCGATCTATGCCTATACCAAAAGCATACCCTTGGTATTTTAAATGATCTACTTTTACATTTTTCAAAACATTAGGATGTACCATTCCACAACCTAAAATCTCCAACCATTGATTTCCTTCGCCAATGATTATTTTACCATCTTTTATCTCATACCCAATATCTACCTCAGCAGATGGTTCTGTAAATGGAAAATGACTAGGTCTAAATCTCATTTTAATTTTTTCAATTTCAAAAAATTCTTTAATAAAATAATTTAAACAACCTTTTAAATGTCCCATATTTATATTTGTATCAATATGTAAGCCTTCAACTTGATGAAACATAGGAGAATGTGTTTGATCACTATCCGATCTATAAGTTCTACCAGGTGCAATTATTTTAAATGGTGGTTTATCTTTTAACATAGTTCTAATTTGAACAGGTGATGTATGAGTTCTTAACAGAACATCTTTGTTTTCATCCAAGTAAAATGTATCATGCATATCTCTTGCCGGATGGTTGTCAGGTGTGTTTAAAGCAGTAAAATTATTATATTCATTTTCAACATCAGGACCCTCTTCAATACTGAAGCCTATTTCAGAAAAGATAGATGAAATTTCATCAATAGTTTGTGATACAGGATGAATTTTTCCTCTTACGAATGGTCTTTCAGGTAAAGTTATGTCTATTTTTTCTTTTTCTAATTTTTCGTTTATTTTTTTCCCTTCAATCTCATTAATTTTAAATGTTATCAAATTTTGAAGTTCATCTTTCACTTGATTTAAATTTGATGCAAATTTTTTTCTATCTACTTCAGGAATTGATCCTATTGTTTTAAATTTTAATGAAATTAATCCATTTTTGCCGAACAACTCCGTTTTGATTTCATTTATTTCATCAATACTTAAATCATTTTTGAGTTTTGATATAAATTTATCTTTAATATTTTTTATGTCTGACATAACTAGTAGATTATTTCCTTAAGAAATAAAAACAATAGAGAAGATTAGTTTAAAGCAGATTGAGCTTTTTGCACTATTGTTTTGAATGCTTCTGGGCTATCGTAGGCAATTTCAGCAAGTATTTTTCTGTCTATTACGATACCACACTTGCTAAGACCATTTATAAATTTAGAATAAGTCAGCCCTTCGGCTCTTACACCAGCATTGATTCTTTGAATCCATAAAGATTTAAAATCTCTTTTTTTATTTCTTCGATCACGGTATGCATATTGCATAGCTTTCTCCATAGCTTGCTTAGCAACTCTGATGGTATTTTTTCTTCTGCCCCACTGACCAGTAACAGCTTTTAAAACTTTTTTATGTTTAGCACGACTAGTTACACCTCTTTTTACTCTTGCCATTTTATCCTCTTAAACTATAGGGCATATACGACTTAACAATTTTACCGTCTTGTTTTGACATCGTTGTCGTGCCTCTTAATTTTCTAATTTGTGAATTTGTTCTTTTAATCATGCCATGCCTTTTACCAGCTTGAGCAGTTATAACTTTTCCTCTAGCTGAAATTTTAAATCTTTTTTTTGCAGAGCTTTTAGTTTTAAGTTTAGGCATAATTTCTGCGAGGTTATACAAAGAAAGTTTTGAATTTACAACCTAAATTAAAGCTTATAAAGGCTGAATTACCATAATCATTTGTTTCCCATCAAACTTTGGATGTAGCTCAACTTTCCCTACTTCACTCATGTCTTCTTTTATCTTCGACATCAATTCATTTCCTAGATGGGAGTGCTGTAACTCTCTGCCTTTAAATCGAATTGTAAATTTTACTTTATCTCCTTTTGATATAAATTTTTTTGCATTTTTTACTTTGAATTCGTAGTCATGAGTTTCTGTTACTGGCCTCATTTTAATTTCTTTTAATAAAACAACTTTTTGTTTCTTCTTTGCAAGGTTTGCTTTTTTTTGAGCATCATATTTAAATTTACCCATATCCATAATTTTACAAACTGGTGGATTGGCATTGGGTGCTATCTCAATTAAATCTAATCCTTCATTTTTAGCCTTAGATATAGCTTCATTGGTATTAAGAACTCCTAAGTTTTCTCCATCACTTGCAATAACTTGCACTTCAGGAGATGAAATTCTATTATTAGATCTAGGTCCGCGATCTTTAGTTCTTCTTTGAAAATAATTTTGTTTAAAATCTGCCACTTAATTTGAGGATGCTTTATTTAGAGCAGAGAATGTTTTTAAGAATAAATTTAAATCCATATTTTCTTGTTTACTAGAGTCCAATCTTCTAATAGTTACTGAGTTACTGTCAACTTCTTTTTTACCACAAATTAATAAAAGAGGTATTTTTGCAAGCGAATGTTCTTTGATTTTATTGTTCAAATTATGCTTTTTTAAATCAACATTTGAGCTCATTCCAGCTTCTTTTATTTTTTGTGAAACTTGGATTGCATAGTGATCAAATTCCTCTGATATCGGAATTACCACTGTTTGAAGAGGAGAAATCCAAAAAGGAAATTTACCAGCATAATTTTCAATTAAGATTCCAATAAATCTCTCTAGTGAACCAAACAAAGCTCTGTGTAACATAACAGGAATTTTTTTTGAACCATCTTTGTCAACATATGAAGCACCTAGTCTGCTAGGTAAATTAAAATCAACTTGTAAAGTACCACATTGCCAATCTCTTCCAATTGCATCTCTTAAAACAAACTCAATTTTAGGTCCATAAAATGCACCCTCACCTTTGTTTATACTATACTCTAATTTGGTAGCCTTAACTGCCTCTAATAAAGCAGACTCAGCTTTATCCCATACTTTATCATCTCCAACTCTTAAGTTTGGTCTATCAGAATATTTTAAAATTACATTTTCAAAACCTAAATCTTTATAAATTTCTAAAATAAGATTTGTTACTATCAAACATTCTTTTGTAATTTGATCTTCAGTACAAAATATGTGTGCATCATCTTGAGTAAAAGCTCTTACTCTCAGCAACCCGTGTAATGCTCCTGAAGGTTCATAACGATGTACTTTTCCAAATTCTGACATTTTTAAAGGTAAATCTTTATAACTTTTAAGACCTTGATTAAAAACTTCTATGCAGCCCGGACAGTTCATGGGTTTAATTGCAAAAACTTTCTCATCTGGAGTTGTTGAAGTATACATATTCGCTCCAAATTTTTCCCAATGTCCTGATTTTTCCCATAAAGTTCTGTCTAATACTTCAGGGGTATTTATCTCTTTATACCCGGCGATATCTTGTTTCATTCTCATATAATCAATTAATTTCTGAAATAGCGCCCATCCTTTCTCATGCCAAAAAACAGAACCTGGACTTTCTTCTCTAAAATGAAACAAATTCATTTCCTTACCTAATTTTCTATGATCTCTTTTTTCTGCTTCTTCAATCCTTTTTAAATAATTATCTAAATCCTTCTGTGAAGCCCAACTAGTTCCATATATTCTTTGAAGCATTTCATTGTCTGAATCCCCTCGCCAATATGCACCAGCTACTTTTGTAAGTTTGAAAAATTTTCCAATTTTACCAGTCGATGATAAATGTGGACCTCTGCATAAATCATGCCATTCACCATGGAAATAAATTGATACTTCTTCTCCTTCAGGAATACTTTCAATTAATTGTGCTTTATAAATTTCACCTTTTTTTTTAAAATGCTTGATAGCTTTATCTCTTTGCCAAACCTCTCTTTTGGTAATCACGTCTCTGTCTACTATTTCTCTCATTTTTTCTTCAATCTTTTTTAAATCATCTTCTGTAAATGGTTCTTTTCTAGCAAAGTCATAATAAAAACCATTTTCAATTACAGGACCAATCGTTACTTGTGTTCCTTGAAAAAGCTCTTGTACGGCCATTGCTAAAATATGAGCTGTGTCATGTCTTATTGTTTCAAGTCCTTCTTCATTTTTTGAGGTAAATATCTTTACAGCACAATCTTTATCTATTATAAAATTTAAATCTTTCAATTCACCATCAATTGCTATCACTAATGCTTGTTTGGCAAGTGATTTACTAATTTTTTCAGCAACCTCAAGACCTGTTACTTTATTTTGAAATTTTAAGTTATTTCCGTCTGGTAAAGTTATTATTGGCATTTAATTAATTAATTTTTTGTATTCTGAATAAGTAGAAAAGCACATTTTTTCAACATTAAACTTATTAACTATATTTTTTCTACCCTCAATACCAACTATTTTCAATGTCGTATCATCTAAATTCAATATTTTAAGAATTGTTTCACTTAGGGATTTAGGGTTTCCAGACTCAAAAAGAAAGCCAGTTTTTTTATCAATAATCGTTTCATTAGAACCACCAATATTACTAGCAATTATCACTTTTTCCATTGATTGGGCTTCAACAGCTACTCTTCCAAAAGCTTCAGGCTCAATAGACGATGAGACTATGATATCAGAAATTTTGTATGCTAGCGCCATATCTTTACAATGATCTATGAATTTTACCTGTTTAGTCATCCTATATTGTTCACTCAACCTAATAAGTTTTTTTTTATATAAATCTCTACCTTGCTCACTTCCAAGAATAACTACATAAAAAGCTTCATAACCAAGTTGTATATTTACTAAATTTATTGCTTCCAAAAAAAGTTCTTGACCTTTCCATGAGGTTAATCGCCCAGGTAACAATATTATCTTTTTGTTTTCCTCTATTTCCCATTTTTTAATTAATTTATTAACTTCATGCTCTGTTTTTGTTGTTGGATCAAAATAATCTACATTAATTCCTCTAAAAATTACTAATAATTTATTTTTAGCATTTATATAATCTGAATAATTTTCTTTTATATGTGAAAAAATAAAATTAGATCCTGCTATGATAAGATTAGATTTAACCATAACTGAATTATAAAATCTCTTAATTTTACTATTAAAATTATAGGTACCATGAAAAGTAGTAACAAATTTTCTTCCAGTGACTTTTGTAGCTAAAAGACAAGACCATGCTGGCGCCCGACTACGAGCATGCACTATGGATATATTATAGAATAAAATAATAAAAATTATAGCAATTGAATTAAATAAAATTAGTAATGGATTTTTACTATGAACAGGCAGTCTAATTAATTTAACTTTATCTTTATTAATAAATTTAATTAACTCTCCGCCACTTGTAACTATAAATGATTCACAATTATTTTCAGGCAAATAATGAGCGATATCATAACATCCTGTTTCAGCACCGCCATAGCCTAACTTTGGAATTACTTGTAAAACTTTCAAATTAGAAGACATCTGCTATGATTATACATGAATAGAATTAAGTATTAAACTCTAATGATTAAATACAAATATTATAGATTATCAAAATCAAAAAAAATTCGATATATAATGAATAATCAAAAGGACAAACCCTATATCGTTTTTCTTCATGGCTTTAAGTCTGACCTTGACGGTAAAAAGCCAAAGGCCTTTTTAAAATATGCAATTAAAAAAAAGTTAGGTTTTTTAGCTTTAGAATACTCTGGTCATGGAAAATCATCTGGTCAATTTATTAAAGGTAATATCAGTAAATGGAGTAAAGAAACAACTTTATTGATCAAAAAAGTTGTTCAAAAGAAAGACTTTATATTAATTGGTTCAAGTATGGGTGCATGGATATCTCTTAATCAATTTAAGATTTTTAAAGAGCAGATTAAAGGTTTTTTAGGAATTGGTTCTGCACCTGAATTTTTAGAAAATTTAATGTGGAAGAAGTTTTCAAAACAAATGAAAAAAGAAATTTCTATTAAAAAAATTATAAACTTAAAACATGGAGATTATGAATATCCAATAACTTACCAATTAATTAAAGATGGTAAAAAAAATAAGGTTTTAAAGAAAAAAATTTATCAAAAATTAAAAGTTACTTTAATACATGGCGAAAAGGATAAGTCTGTACCTGTAAGTTACTCTAAAAAAGTACTTAAAATTTTTCAAAGAGGAGAAAAAAAACTAATTATTGTAAAAAAAGGCGATCATAGTCTTTCATCAAAAAAATGGCTAAAAATTTTAATTAAAGAATTAAGTTTTATAATCTAAACAACTTGTTTAATTGTCTTTTTGAATGTAATTGGATTTTCAAGTTTATCTAACATTTCTTTTGGACAAACTTGAACAAAATTTTTTATTTCTTCATCAAAGTTATCAATAATATTTTTTGATAATTTAGAACCAGTTTCTTTTGAGTGCTCTAAAACTAATTTTTTTAAAAAGTTTATCCAATATTCTGTTTCAACATTCTGCCAAACAACGGACTCCGTATTTACTTTTTTTTCAAATTCTTTAGATTTATCATAAATAAATGCCATACCTCCAGTCATACCTGCCGCAAAATTATCTCCTACTTCTCCTAGAATCACTACTGTTCCTCCGGTCATATATTCACAACCATTTGAATCACAACCTTCAATCACAGTAAGAGCTCCAGAGTTTCTTACTGCAAATCTATCACCAGCTTGACCTGCAGCAAAAAGCTTACCAGACGTGGCTCCATAGAGAACCGTATTTCCAATAATTGTATTTTCGTTAGAAACCAAATTACTTTCGTCTGGAAGACTTATTGTAATAGTTGCCCCTGATAATCCTTTTCCAACATAGTCATTAGCATCTCCTTTGAGATTTAGTTTAAGCCCTTTTGTAGAAAAAGCTCCAAAGGATTGTCCAGCTGAACCATTAAAATTCAAAGTGAGAAAATTTTCATCTAATTTTTCATATCCATATTTCTTATAAAGATAATGAGAAATTCTTGAACCAACAGCTCTATTAGTATTTTTAATAATAAATTCTTTTTCAATCGATTCTAAATTATCCAAAGACTTTTCAATTTCTGGCCAAATCTCTTGGTCCAAAGTATCAGGAACCTTGTTTATTTCTTGTTTTTTACAATATCTTTCATTATTTCCTGGATCTGCTTGAACAAAAAGTGGATTTAAATCTAAATCATCTAAATTTGGTGATGCTTTATTTACTTGCATTAACAAATCAGTTCTTCCAATTATTTCGTTGAGTGATTTAAATCCCAATTCAGCTAAAATTTCTCGTACCTCCATAGCAATAAAAGTAAAAAGATTTACAACTTTATCTGGTGTACCAGTAAATTTTTCTCTTAATTTTTCATCTTGTGTACAAACACCAACAGGACATGTGTTAGAATGACATTGTCTAACCATGATACATCCCATTGCAACTAAAGCTGTTGTTGCAACTCCATACTCCTCTGCTCCCATCATTGCAGCAATAACAACATCCCTTCCAGTTTTAATACCTCCATCAGTTCTTAAAGTAACTTTATGTCTCAAACTATTTAATGTAAGAACTTGGTTAGCTTCAGTAAGACCCATCTCCCAAGGAATTCCAACATATTTTACACTTGTTTGTGGAGTTGCACCTGTTCCTCCATTATGGCCTGAGATTAAAATTATATCAGCTTTTGCTTTAGCTACACCTGCAGCAATAGTTCCAATTCCAGATGATGCAACTAACTTAACACCAACTCGTGCTTTTGGATTTGTTTGCTTTAAATCATAAATCAGTTGTGCCAAATCTTCTATCGAGTAAATATCGTGATGTGGAGGTGGAGAAATTAATGTTACTCCTGGTGTGGAATGTCGTAGTCTTGCAATTTCCTTTGTTACTTTAAAGCCAGGTAACTGACCACCTTCCCCTGGTTTAGCGCCTTGGGCCATTTTAATTTCTATTTCATTACAATTATTTAAGTAATTTACAGTCACACCAAATCTAGCGGATGCAATTTGTTTAACTCTAGAATTTGCACTATCACCGCTATCCATTACCTTAAATCTTTCTGCATCTTCTCCCCCCTCACCACTACAAGAGGCTCCTTTAATTCTATTCATTCCAATAGCAAGTGTTTCATGTGCTTCTTTGGATAAAGCACCATGGGACATGCTTCCGCTACCAAATCTTTTTAATATTTTTTCTATTGGTTCAACTTCAGATAAATCTATTGATGAACCCAATTTTTTTTTTCTAAAATCAACTAGATCCCTTAAATTTATTGGTGGTAAACTATATATACCATCAGCATATTTCTTATATGCCTCATATGAATTTGAGCCTACAGCGCTTTGTAATAAATGAATTAGTTTCCCTTGATATTGATGAGTTTCTCCGTTTTTCCTGTATCTATAAATACCTCCAATTGGCAATATAGTTTCTGTACTTTCAAATGCTTCTTTGTGAATTTCTCTTATTTTTTTTTCAATTCCAACTAAACCAATACCTGAAATTTTCGAGGTAACTCCAGGAAAGTATTCATTTACGACTGTTCTGCTCAATCCTACTGTCTCAAAATTACATCCACCTCTGTAAGAACTTAAAACAGAAATCCCCATTTTTGACATTATCTTCAATAAACCTGCATTAACTGAATTAATGTAGCGTTGTACACACTCATCAAAACTAAATTGGCCAAAAAGTTTTTTTTCATATCTCTGATATAAACTATCGAAAGCCAGATATGGATTTACTGTAGTTGCTCCAACTCCAATTAATGTTGCAAACGAATGTGTATCTATAGCCTCTCCAGACTGAACATTAATAGAAACATAACCTCTTAATTTTTTTTGTATTAAAAATGTGTTTATGGCTCCAACACATAATAACATTGGCATTGGCAATCTCTCAGATGAGAGATTTTTGTCACTTAAAATCAATTGGGTAATACCTTGTCTTACTGCGATTTCAGATTCTTTTTGGATCCTGTCAATAGAATTTTCTAAATTATCATTTTTTGAAAATGAGCAATCAATAGTCACTGAACTTTTACCAAAAAAATTAGTGAACTTGTTAAATTGTGAATTTGATAGAATAGGACTATTTAAAACATAAATATTCTCTTTAGTTAAAGTATCAAAATCAAGAATATTACCTAAATTTCCAAATCTAGTTTTTAAACTCATCACTTTATTTTCTCGTAAAGAGTCAATTGGTGGATTAGTTACTTGGCTAAAATTTTGTCTAAAAAAATGGTAAAGTGGTCTATACTTATCAGATAGGACGGCTAAAGGGGTATCATCACCCATTGAACCTGTTGCCTCTTTTGCATCTTCTGCCATTGGATGTAAGATAAGTTCTAAATCCTCTAAACTTATTCCGAAAGTATATTGTCTTCTCCTTAGACTTTCGCCATCAAAATTATGTTTTTCATTGGAGATTGATAATTTTTCATCTAGATCAATTATTTGAGAATTAAAATGTTTAAATTCTTTAGCTAAATAATCTTTTATTTGACTATTAGAAAAAACTTTACCTTTTTCAATTCTGACCCCGATAATTTCACCGGGACCAAGTCTTCCCTTGGTTAAAATTTTTTTTTCATTTAAATCAATCATTCCTGTTTCTGAGCCTGCGAAGATCATTTTATCTTTTGTAATGGCATATCTCAAAGGCCTAAGACCATTTCTATCATTTGCAGCTATAACCCATTCATTGTCTGTAGCTGCAATAGCAGCAGGTCCATCCCATGGTTCCATTGTGCTATTTAAAAAATTGAATAATCGCTGATGACTTTTAGATAATGTCTTATTTTTTTTCGACCATGCATCCGGTACTAGCATTAATTTAGCTAATGGAGCAGATTGGCCTGATTTATTTAATAATTCAAATACATTATCTAAAGCTGCAGAGTCAGAGACACCTTTTTGGATTACTGGTTTTAAATTTTCTATATCTTCGAAAAGTGGGCTACTCATTTCTTGTTCGTGAACTTTCATCCAGTTTTTATTTCCTTTATAAGTATTTATCTCACCATTGTGCGCTATGGCCCTAAATGGTTGAGCTAAGCTCCAGCTCGGTGCGGTGTTTGTTGAAAATCTTTGATGAAAAATTGCATATCTTGAAATAAATCTTGAGTCTCTAAGATCTAAATAAAAGTCAGATAATGCCTCTGCTAAATATAACCCTTTATAAATTATAGATTTTGAACTAATTGAACAAATATAGAAATTATTTAATGAGGCATCAAAAGCTTTATTTTCAATTCTCTTTCTTGTTTCATAAATTTTTCTCTCTAAGTTTTTATCTAATAAATTTGGATCATTAGGTTTAAAAAGAACTTGTATGATTTCTGGCATGGTTTGAAGAGCTTTTTCTCCTAAAACTTTTAAATTAACTGGCACTTGTCGCCAACCATATATACTAAAATTATTCTTAGTTAGTTCACTCTCAACTATTGTTTTGCAACTCTCTTGCGCTGAATAGTCATTTCTAGGTAAAAAAATCATTCCTACACAGATTTCAGAATTATCATAATCGTGTCCAGTAACTTGGATTTTTTCTATAAAAAAGTCTTTTGGAATTTCAACATGTATTCCAGCTCCATCGCCCGTTTTTCCATCTGCATCGACAGCGCCCCTGTGCCAAACTGCTTTTAATGCTTCAATTCCATACTCAACTATAGCCCTAGATTTTTTTCCTTCTGTAGATGCGATTAAACCGACTCCACAAGCATCATGTTCCATCTCTTTTGAATAAATATGATTTTTTGTAAGCAACTCTAAATTTTTTTTATAATTTTCCATTATGCTACTTTTGTTTTTTTTAGTTGCATATTTTCTAAATAGTTTTTCATAGAAGAAGCTGCATCTCTCCCATCTTTTATTGCCCATACTACTAATGAAGCTCCTCTTACAATATCTCCAGCAGCAAAAACACCTTTTAGATTTGTTTCCATCGTATTAAAGTCAGTTTTAATTGTTCCCCATCTTGTCACTTGTAACTCTGGTGCATCAAATAATAATGGTAAATTTTCTGGATCAAATCCAAGAGCTTTGATTACCATATCGGCTTTTACAGTAAATTCTGAACCTTCTTTAATTTCTGGTTTTCGTCTTCCTGACTCATCTGGTTCACCTAATTCAATTTGATTAACAACTAAATCTTCAATTTTATTTTTTCCTTTAAATTCTTTTGGACTAGAAAGCCAAACAAATTCTACACCCTCCTCCTCAGCATTTGCAACCTCTCTAGCAGATCCGGGCATATTTTCTTTATCTCTTCTATATAAACATTTTACCGACTTTGCTTTTTGTCTTACTGAAGTTCTTACACAATCCATAGCTGTGTCACCGCCACCTATTACTACAACATCTTTTCCCTCAGCGTTTAAAATTCCTTTATCAAATAACTCTACTTTATCTCCTAAGCCTTTTTTATTTGATGCTATCAAAAACTCCATTGCAGGAAAAATATTACCTAAATCGTTACCAGGTAATTCAACTTCTCTTGGTTTATATACACCCGTCGCTATTAAAATTGCATCATGTTTTTTTCGTAACTGTTCTAGAGTTGCATCTTTACCAACTTCAAAATTTTGAATAAATTTTATTCCACCCTCCTTTAACAAATTTGTTCTTCTCTCAACTACATATTTTTCAAGTTTGAAATTTGGAATTCCATAAATTAATAATCCACCTGCACGATCATATCGATCATAAACAGTAATTTTATATCCATTTTTCCTTAGCTGCTCAGCAGCAGCTAATCCTGCAGGACCGGCACCAATTATTCCAACACTTTGGTCCTTTTCATGTTTTAAAGAAATGGGTTTAATCCAGCCTTGTTCCCACGCTTTGTCATTAATATATTTCTCAACTGAACCAATAGTAACTGTTCCATGTCCTGATTGCTCAATAACGCAGTTACCCTCACACAATCTGTCTTGAGGACAAATCCTTCCACATACTTCTGGCATATTGTTAGTGCTTTGAGATAATTCGTAGGCCTCTTTTAATCTTCCTTCAGCTGTTAGTTTTAACCAATCTGGAATATTGTTGCTTAAAGGACAATGTACTTGACAAAATGGAACTCCACATTGAGAACATCTACTTGACTGTTCTTCAGCTTTTTTGGTAACAAACTCGTCATAGATCTCATTAAAATCTTCTTTTCTAGTGCCAATCTTTCTTTTAGGTGGAGTTTGTTGACCTATTTTCACAAATTTTAACATTTTATCAGTCATAGAATCTTTAAATTTAAGGCAAATTATACACTGTTTTTTTTATTAAAAGTATTATTTAGGTCAATAAATATGACCTATAATTGCTTTTATTTAGCATAAACTATAAGAAATTTATTTTTTGCATAACTATTATGATTAAATCGAATTGTTTAAAATGAATATTTTTTAAGTTACGACATCTTAATGCTTCAAGATTTTATAGAAATCCTAATTCTTTCTGCGGTCCAAGGAATTTCTGAATTTTTACCTATTAGCTCTTCAGCCCATCTAATCTTAATATCAAATTTTTATGATTTTAACTCAAGCTCTTTATTTATTGATATAGGTCTGCATTTAGGTTCTTTATTTGCAATAATTTATTACTTTAAAAAAGATTTACTAAATTTAAGAAACAATCAAAAGTTATTGGTTTTGATTTTATTTGGCTCGATACCTCTTATAATTTTTGGGTATATAATATATTCTACTGAAATAATTAATCTTTTAAGAAATATAGAAATTATTGCATGGACAACTCTATTATTTGGTTTAGTCCTATTTTTATCAGATAAAAGAGATACTGATCAAAATATATCAACCAACTTGAATATAAAAACAATATTATTCATAGGTCTATTTCAAATTTTAGCACTCGTACCTGGTGTGAGTAGAGCAGGAATAACTTTAACAGCAGCTCGATTTCTAAAATTTAATAGAGTTGACTCAAGTAAAATCGCTTTTTTATTATCTATACCTGCGTTAGCTGGAGCAAGTTTTTTAGGTCTTAAAGATGCTGTACAACAATCTGTTGAATTCAATTATTTATTATTAATTGCGATTACCCTTTCTTTTATCTTCTCATTTATCACTGTAAAATATTTTATAAGATTCGTTAAAAATTTTTCTCTAACTGTATTCGTAATTTATAGAATTTTGATTGCTTTAATTTTATTATTGATAATTTATTTTCCTCATCAAGGGTAATAATTGGGAAATTAAAACACCACATAATATAAACAAACACCCTAATATATTATTAAAATCTAAAATTTGACTTAATAAAAACCATGCTGCAATAGTAGCAAATACACCTTCTAATGAAAAAATTATAGCTGCTGGTGCAGGTGTTATATTTTTTTGAGCATAAATTTGTAGAACGAATGCAAAACCTCCTGATAAAATTCCAGCATAGAGTATAGAGTCTATCTCTTTGAGAATATTTTCAATTACAAATTCTTCATAAATCAAACCAATAATAAAAGAAAATAAAGCCACCAATAAAGTTTGGATTGCACCTAATGTTAGAGGTAAGTTATATGTTTTAACAATCATTCCAGTAAATATGATGTGAGTACTCCAGAATAATGCTCCAAGAATGACCAATGTGTCTCCAAGTCTTACTGTAGCATCATAAAAATTGGTTAAAAGATATCCACCAATTAAACATAAAATAACTGAAGGCCATACGCTCCAATGCAATGAATCTCTCTTAAATATAAAAATAATAATTGGTACCATCGGAACATAAAAAATCGTAAAGAAAGCAGCGTTAGCTACATCTGTATAAAGCAAAGCTACTTGCTGCAATGCCGATCCTAAAAATAACGACAATCCAATTAAAAAAGATAGAATAGCAAAATATCTAAAACCAGTTTTAAATTCAGATTTAAATTTTTTAGTCTCAAATAACAATGCTAAAGGAAGAATTGCCAAAAAACCCACAAAAAATCTTACAGCGTTAAATGTAAATGGACCAATATCATCCATGCCAGTGTCTTGAGCAATAAATGTAGTTCCCCAAATAAATGTACACAGCAAAGCACTTAACAATGAAACACTTTTAGACATAATTTTTATTAAACGGCTAACTTGTAAGCAAAATTTTTACCAAGATTTTCTTTTAAATCATTATTAAATCGAGCTGCCTCTGCACCATCAATAATTCTATGATCATAAGATAGTGAAAGTGGCAACATAGTACGCGTTACAAATTTTCCATCCATGAATACTTGTTTTTTTTCTGCTCTTCCTACTCCTAAAATAGCAACTTCAGGATAATTTATAATTGGGGTAAAAAAAGATCCCCCAATTCCCCCTAGGCTAGTTATCGTCATAGAACCTCCGAATAACTCTTTTTTATCAATTTTAAGATCTCTACATTGCTGACTGATTTTTTTTAATTCTGTGCTTATTAAAGAAATATTTTTATTATCTGCATTTCTTAATTTAGGAACCATCAAACCATGTGAAGTATCAACTGCTATGCCAACATGATAATACTTTTTAACAGTCATTTTACCATTTTCAATTTGGTCGATTGAGGTATTAAAATTTGGAAATTTTTTTAATGATGTTGTTAATGCTTTTACAATAAAAGCTAGTGGTGTAATTTTTTTTTTTTCACCAGTATATACGTCTGTTAGAGAAGTTCTAAATTCCTCTAATTCGGTTATATCAGCTTCGTCATGATTGGTTACATGAGGAATTTTTGTCCAAGAGTTCATTAAATATTTAGACGACAATTTTTTCACTCTGGGAATATCTTTAATGTCTACTTCTCCAAAATCTGAATGGGAATACTCTATTTCAATTTTTTGTTCAGTTGTATTCTGATCTTTGAAACTTTTATCAGATTTAGTTGAAACGAATAACTTCACATCACTCTCGGTAACCCTACCTTGTCTTTCACTACCAGGGACTTTGTTGATATTAACTCCAAGTTCTCTCGCAAATTTTCTAACTTTTGGTGAAGCAGAAGCTTTTTCTGAAAAATTCTTTATTATTATATTTTCAGACTCATTGCTTGTTTTTATTTCATCTTTTTTTGTCTCTTTTGGAAATTGACTTTTTGGTAATTCTTGAGCACTTGTTTCTTTTATTTCTTTTTCACTTTCAATTTCAATAATCTTATCGCCTTCCGATACCTTGTCTCCAATTTTAACATTCAAAGAGATTATAGTTCCATCATCAGAAGAGGGTATTTCCACACTTGATTTATCACTTTCTATAGTTATTAGTGGATCATTCTTTTTTATTTTTTGACCTTTTTTAATTAAAACTTCGATGACTTCCACGTCTTTAAATTCACCAATATTTGGAACTTTTATATCTTTCTTTGACATTATAATTTTGTTGGCATTGGTTTATCTTTATCAATTTTATATTTGTATATTGCTTCTTGAGCGTATTTAGAAGCAATTAATTGTTCTTTGGCTAAAACACTTAGCCCATAAGCAACAACATGCTCTTTATCAACTTCAAAAAACTTTCTCAAATTTTTTCTGGTATCACTTCGACCAAATCCATCTGTTCCTAACGAGTAAAAGCTCTTGTTAATATAAGGTCTGATTTGGTCAGAATTCATCCTCATATAATCTGATGCAGCCAAAATTGGACCTTCGGTTTTGCCTAGACAGCTCTCAACATATGATTTTTTTGGTTCTTTTTCAGGATTTAACAAATTATACCTTTCAACCTCCAGTCCATCTCTCCTTAATTCGTTAAAACTAGTTACACTCCAAACCTCACTATCAATTTGATATTCCTTTTGCAGAATCTCAGCACCAGTTATCATTTCTCTTAAAATTGTGCCTGATCCCAAAAATTGAATTTTGGTTTTTTTATACTTGTTAAATTCTTTAATTTTATACATTCCTTTTAAAATTCCCTCTTCACACGATTTTTCAGCTGGTATTGCAGGATGAGGATAATTTTCATTCATTGTTGTGATATAATAAAAAATATTTTCTTTCTTTTCGTGCATCCTTCTCAAGCCATCCCTAAAAATTACAGCAAGTTCATAATGAAATGTTGGATCATATGAAATACAATTAGGTATTGTTGATGCTATTAAATGACTATGGCCATCTTGATGTTGAAGTCCCTCACCTGCTAAAGTGGTTCTTCCAGCTGTAGCACCAATCAAAAATCCTCTAGATTGACTGTCTGCTCCTGCCCAAGCTAAATCACCTATTCTTTGAAAACCAAACATTGAATAAAAAAGATAAATAGGGATCATCTCAATATCATGATTTGTGTAAGAAGTTCCTGCTGCTATCCAAGATGACATAGCTCCTGCTTCAGTAATTCCCTCCTCTAAGACTTGTCCACTTTTTTCTTCTCTATAAGAACTTAATTGTGCTGAGTCCTCAGGTTCATATTTTTGGCCTTCATGAGCATATATTCCTACTTTCTGAAAAAAACCCTCCATACCAAAAGTCCTTGCCTCATCAGGAATAATTGGTACTAATCTTGGTGCAACATTTTTATCTCTCAGAAGATTAGTTAGCATTCTTACCAATGCCATCGTAGTAGACATTTCTTTTTTACCTGTTGATTCCTTCATATTGTCAAAAATGTTTTTTGGTGGAGCTTTAATAGGTTTTGCATAAGTAGTTCTTTCTGGGATAAATCCTCCCAATTGAAGTCTTCTTTCTTTGATATATTTTATTTCAGGTGAGTTTTGGTCTGGCTTATAATATTCAATATTTTCTACTTGTTTATCAGTTAAAGGAACATCAAACCTATCTCTGTAATACATCAAATCGTCTATATCTAATTTTTTAGTTTGATGTGTTGTATTTACACTCTCTCCACTTTTGCCCATTCCATAACCCTTTATAGTCTTAGCAATCACAACTGTTGGACTTCCAATATTTTTTGAGGCTTTATCATAAGCTGCAAAAACTTTGTGAGGATCATGTCCACCTCTATTCAATCTCCATATATCTTTGTCTGAAAGGCTTGAGATTAACTCTTTAGTTTCAGGATATTTGCCAAAAAACTTTTCTCGCACATAAGCTCCATCTCTTGCTTTCATCGCTTGATATTCTCCATCGACAGTTTCATTCATAACTTTAATTAAATGGCCAGTTTTATCGTTAGCCAATAACGGATCCCAATAAGAACCCCAAATAACTTTGATAACATTCCAACCAGCTCCTCTAAAAATACCCTCTAATTCTTGTATGATTTTTCCATTACCCCTTACAGGTCCGTCTAATCTTTGAAGGTTACAATTGATCACAAATATTAGATTATCTAATTTTTCTCTAGCTGCTAAACCAATTGCTCCTAAAGACTCTGGTTCATCCATTTCCCCGTCTCCTAAGAAAGCCCATACTTTCCGTCCTTCATCTTTGATAAGACCCCTGTTAATCAAATATTTCATATATCTTGCTTGATAAATTGCTAACATTGGTCCTAATCCCATGGATACTGTTGGGAACTGCCAAAAATTAGGCATTAACCACGGGTGAGGATAAGAAGATAATCCTCCAGGATTAACTTCTTGTCTAAAACTATCTAGTTGTTTTTCATTAAGTCTTCCCTCAAGAAATGCTCTTGCATACATACCTGGTGCACTATGTCCTTGAAAATAAACTAAATCTCCCCCAAACTTATTGTTCTTAGCTCTCCAAAAATGATTCATACCAACATCATATAAAGTTGCTGCTGATGCAAATGTTCCTATATGGCCTCCTAGTTCAGGAAACTTTTTGTTAGCTCTCACAACCATTGCAGCAGCATTCCATCTAATTAATGATCTAATTCTTCTTTCAATATTCTGATCGCCATTTGATTTCTTTTCTTCATTAGCTGGAATTGTATTTATATAAGGAGTGTTTTGAGTATAAGGTATATTAGCACCTTCCATGTAAGCTTTATTTATTAATTCTTTGATTAAATAATGAGCTCTCAGATTTCCATCTTTTTCAATCACAGCAGATAAAGATTCAAGCCATTCTTTAGTCTCTAATGGGTCTAAATCACCATCTTTAACTACTTGAATTATTTCAGGTTTTTCTTTTTTTTTAATAAGTGTTTTTTGTTCTTGAGATTTTTTTAGTACATTTTCTGCCTCTTGTATTAAGTTCTCAGTATCTTTTGGAATGATTTTAGACTCATTAAAGTCTTGATTTGACTTTGATATATTAAGAATTAAGTCTCCCTTTGAGACTTTATCGCCTACTTTTACTTTTATAGACTCTATTTTACCTGCAAAAGTTGATGGTATTTCAACACTGGATTTATCACTTTCAATTGTAATAACTGGCTCATCTTTTGTAATTTCCTGTCCTTCATTAACTAGTAGTTCAATTACCTCTACATTTTCAAAATCACCTATATCTGGAACTAATAATTTTTCTATCATTTACTATTTATTTTTATACACCATAAAAACCTACACAATTGTAAATTCTAACACATTCTCTCCAATTTTTTGACACTCTTTAAGTTGATGCTTCAAAAATGATTAAAAAGTTATTAAATGCACTAATTCAACCAAAAGTTAGTAAATATATTGATGCTAAAACTTGGATACAAAAAATTTTATTAGAGGAGAAATACGGAAAGATTAATTCCTAAATTTTCTCAATACATAAAGCTATACCCATTCCACCACCTATACAAAGTGTTGCACAACCTTTACCTTTATTTTGTCTAGTCATCTCATGTATTAATGTCACCAATATTCTAGCTCCTGAAGCTCCGATAGGATGACCAAGAGCTATAGCACCTCCATTAACATTTACTTTATTTTGATCAATATTTAATTCACGAATCACGGCAATACTTTGTGCAGCAAAAGCCTCATTTATTTCAAATAAATCAATTTCATCTAATTTCCATTTTGCTTTTTTAAGAGCTTCACGAACAGCTTCTATAGGCCCTAACCCCATCAGAGCGGGATCTACGCCAACTGAGGCCCAAGACACTATTTTTGCTAATGGCTTGATAGATTTTTTTTTTGCTTCATCTAATGTAGTTAATAGTAATGCAGCAGCTCCATCATTTATTCCTGAGGAGTTTCCTGGAGTAACCGATCCATTTTCATGAAAAACAGTTTTTAATTTTTTTAAATCAGATAATTTTAAATCTACTCTTGGATGTTCATCTTTATTTAAGATATAACCATCTTGATTTATTTGAACTAACTCATCATCAAATTTATTATTTTTAATAGCTGCTAATGTTTTTTTTTGAGAATTTAAAGCAAATTCATCTTGTTCTTCTCTTGATATATTAAATTTTTTCGCAATATTTTCTGCCGTAACACCCATATGATAATTATTAAATGCATCTGTTAATCCATCGTTAATCATTGTATCTATAAATTTATCTTTAGAAATTTTTTTTCCATCTTGATAAAAGATAGAGTATGGAGTTATTGACATATTTTCTTGACCCCCAGAAATTATATTTTTTGACTCTCCTAATTTGATTGATTGATATCCTGATATTACAGCTCTAAGTCCAGAACCACATACTTGATTGACTATGTGAGCTGGTTTTGAAATAGGTATACCAGCATTAATCGCGGCTTGTCTTGCTGGGTTTTGTCCAGCTCCAGCAGTCAATACTTGACCCATAATTACCTCATCTATTTCATCTTTATTTAATTTAGATCTTTTTAATACTTCCTTTATAACTATTGATCCAAGTTGATCTGATCTAATATTTTTTAATGAACCTTTATAAGTACCTATTGGGGTTCTAATCGCACTTACAATAACTACTTCTTTTTCTTTATTAATCATAAAATTTTAAATTTGTCTTATCATTAAAATACACTAAAAATTAATATACTATAATTAAATAAAATTAAAAAATGCGCCTGTAGCTCAATTGGATAGAGCGCTTGGCTACGGACCAGGAGGTTCTGGGTTCGACTCCTAGCAGGCGCACCATTAAAAAAAGGTAATAATATGTTTAAATGGTTAATGAAATCTTCTCTTCAAAAGTCTGTGATTTATTTTTTTTTAATCATTTTTATGATTTTATTAATTTTAACTTTTATATTATAAAAAATAGATTATGTCTGAAAAATTTGAACAAATTAGTTTAAAGCCAGGATTTATGAAACATAACGGTGGAGTAATGTTTAGAAATATTTCAGATACTGAATACGAATTTAAATCTACAATTAATGAAAATCATTTGAATGCAGCTGGTATTACACATGGAGGATATTTATCAGCTTTAGTAGATGCAGGAGCGGGGACAGCAGCACATCGTTCAGCAGATAATGCATCTTGTGTGACAATCTCTCTAGATTTAAAATTTATAGGAGCCTCTAAAGTAGGTGATGAAATTATAGGTAGAGTTAAAATATTAAAAAAAACTAAAACATTAATTTTTTTATTTTGTGAATTAAAATGTAATGATAAAATTATTACATCTGCTTCTGGAGTTTGGAAAATAATTAAAATAAAACCTTCAAATTTTGGCCCTGGGGGATAGAACCTTTTAAAAAATGAGAACATTTTATCCAACGATTCGGACATGTTTTAGACCTTTTTTGTTCTTTGACACCAACAATATCTGGTAGTCAAAATAAAAAGCATACCAAAGATAGAAATGACTAAAAATAAAATTACTGCTGTTCTTGGTCCGACAAACACTGGAAAAACTCATCTGGCTATAGAAACCATGTTGTCTTTTGACACTGGAATGATTGGTTTTCCACTTAGATTATTAGCAAGAGAGGTTTATGATAAAATAATCAGTAAAGTTGGTCAAAATAAAGCTGCTCTAATCACTGGTGAAGAAAAAATTATTCCTACTGATGCAAAATATTTTCTATGCACTGTTGAGTCTATGCCAATTGATAAATCATTAGATTTTATTGCTGTTGATGAAATTCAAATGTGTGCGGATCATGAAAGAGGTCATATTTTTACTGATAGATTGCTAAACATGAGAGGAAGTAAACTTACAATGTTAATGGGATCTAGTACTATTAAGAATATTGTTTCGAAATTAGATGAAGATATTGAGTTTATTAATAGAAATAGGTTATCAAAACTTACATATATGGGGCATAAAAAAATTTCTAGAATCAATAGAAAAACCGCAATTATAGCTTTTTCTGCTGAAGAAGTTTACGCAATTGCAGAGTTAATTAGAAGACAAAAGGGTGGGGCTGCAATTGTAATGGGATCTTTAAGTCCTAAAACAAGAAATGCACAAGTAGAGTTATATCAATCTGGAGATGTTGATTTTTTAGTAGCAACAGATGCCATTGGTATGGGTATAAATATGGATTTAGACAATGTCTATTTTTCTAATTTAAAAAAATTTGATGGAAAAAAATTGAGAAAACTTAACTTGTCTGAAATAGGACAAATTGCTGGAAGAGCTGGAAGATACCTTAACGATGGTAGTTTTGGGATAACGGGAGATTGTAAAGAAATCAATGCAGAAGAGGTTGATTTATTAGAAAATCATAAATTTGAAGAAAACAAAACTTTATTTTGGAGAAATTCTAATCTTAATTTTGATAACCCACAAAGCTTAATTAAATCTTTAGAAGAAAAACCACAAAAAGAATGGCTAAGAAAGATACACGAATGCGAGGATGAAAAAGCTTTAAAATATTTTCTTAGAGATAAAAATTTTGAGAATGTGTGTTTTGACAAAAAAAAGCTCAATTTACTCTGGGAATGCTGTCAAATACCAGACTTTGTTAAAAAGACTTATGGAAACCACTATGAGGTAATAGAAAATGTATTTAAATTTCTAAGCAGTAAAAAAGAGAAGATTACCAATGAATATATGCGATTACAGCTTATGAAATTAGACAAATTAGACGGAAATGTTGATTCTTTATCAAATAGAATTGCAAATGTTAGAACTTGGTCATATGTTTCAAATAAAAATAATTGGATAGAAAATCAAGATTATTGGATAGAAAAAACAAAATTATTAGAAGATAGACTTTCAGATAGACTTCATGAGGAACTTACAAAAACTTTTATTGACAAAAGAGCAAGTATATTAGCAAGAGGTTTAAAACAAGATATGGAATTTAAAACAGAAATACTTGAAAACAATGATGTAATAATTGACAATCAATTTATAGGAAAAATTAATGGTTTAAAACTAGAATTAGATCTTAAAAAAGGTGCTTTAGAAACTGATATTAAATCTCTTAAAAAAGCGGCAAGACAAACAATTGGACCAGAGTTAGAAAAGAGAATTCAAAATATAATTGATACAGGTTTAGTTGAACTAAATAATGACTTTAAAATTTATTGGAAATCTTTTGCTATTGCAAAATTAACTCAAGGAAATGATTATTTAAATCCTAATTTTGAGTTAATTGTAGATGATATTCTTGAGCGAGATCAAAGACAAAAATTAAGCTCATTTATAAAAAAATGGTTACAAAATAAAATTGATACAGTTCTACAAAGTTTAATAGATTTAAAAAATCTAAAAGATAAACATTCATCTATAAAAGCATTAGCTTATCAACTTTATGAAAATAACGGCGTGTTAATAAGAGAAAATGTTACTGAATATTTGAAAAACTTAGGACAGCATGAAAGAAAAATATTAAGAGAATTAGGAGTTAAGTTTGGTAGGTATCATGTATTTTTATATAAACTAATGAAACCAGAACCTGTTACAATAAGAACTTTGCTTTGGAAAAATTATCATCAAAAATATTTTAAACTTAATCCTCCAACTTTTGGTTTGAATTTTATTGAAGATAAAGAAAATAGAAATAAAAATTTCATGTTACTTTGTGGTTTTGAGAAATTTGACAATTTTTTTGTAAGGATTGATATTTTAGAGAGATTATTTATGAAAATTATAAATTCTGGATCTGAGGAAAATAAAGAAATTAAATTAATTCCAGAAATGTTAAATCTTTTAGGCTGCAACAAAGATAACTTTGAAAAACTTATAAAAAAGATGAATTATAAAGTAATTAAGAGAAATGAAGATATTTTTTTTAAATATGTGCCCCAGAAAAAATTCAAAAAAATTTTTAATAAAAAAACTGATAAAGAAAATCCTTTTAAGGTGTTAAAAAATTTTAACTTTAGATAAAAAATGTTTTTTAATAAAGAAAAAAAAAATGAATCTACTAATTCTTATCTAATTAAAATAGCGGCACTATTAATACATGCTGCAAAAATTGATGAAAAATACACAAATAAAGAGGAAGAAATTATAAAGAAAACTTTGTTAGATCTTGATGCAAATCATAATGAATTAGAAACTTTAATATCTAAAGCCAAACAAAAAGAAGAAAATGCCAACCAAATACTAGATTTTACAAAAGAAATTAAAAATCTTGAAGAAATAAATAAAATTAAAATTATAAAAGCACTATGGAGAATTATTTACTCTAACAAAGATGCTGATATCTACGAAACTAATTTAATGCGACGACTAGCTGGACTGTTATATATTGACAGTAAAACTATGGGAGATATTAAAGAACAAATCAAAAAAGAAAATTTGTAATGACTTACATTGTAAATGACAAATGTATTAAATGTAAACTGATGGACTGTGTAGATGTTTGTCCAGTAGATTGCTTTTATGAAGGCAAAAATATGCTTGTAATTAAACCGGATGAGTGTATAGATTGTGGCGTTTGTGAGCCTGAATGTCCAGTTGATGCAATCAAAGCTGATACAGAACCAGGTAGCGAAAAATGGCTAGAAATTAATAAAGAGTATTCTGAAATCTGGCCAAACATAAGTGAGAAAAAAGATCCTCCACCGGATCACGAAAAATATAAAAATGAGCAAAATAAGTTTGAAAAATATTTTAAAGAAAACCTTTAAAAAAAATACTCCCAAAAAAACAAAGAAAAAAGTTACAAAAAAAAAAGTTACAAAGAAAAAAGTATCTAAAGTCCAAAAAGCAAAAAAGGTTTCATCAAAAAAAATTATAAAAAAAGTAACAAAAAGAAAATTAACGAAAATTGATAAAAAACAACAAACTAATGAAATTAAAAAAAATAATGAAAATTTACGAATAACAAAAAGTAATGAAATAAAACCAGAAATTAAAAAAGTTAAAAAACAAGAAACTGCAAAAAAAGAATATAAAGTTAAAGATTATGTTGTTTATCCAAAGCATGGAGTGGGTCAAATCACTGAATTTAAAAAAATTAATATTGGTGGAATTGATGTTGAAACATACGTTATTAAATTTGAAAAAGACAAAGCTAATGGAATGGTTCCTGTAAATAAACAATCAAATTTACGTCCTTTGGCAACGATAAACCAAGTCAACAAATGTGTTTCAATTTTAAAAAGTAAACCAAAAATTAAAAGATCAATGTGGAGTAGAAGAGCTCAAGAATATGAAACTAAAATATCTTCTGGAAAAATTTATGAATTAGCTGAAGTTGTTAGGGACTTAAATAAGGGTGATGATCTTATGGTTGATCAATCTTATAGTGAACGTCAGTTATTTGAAAAAGCTTATGAAAGAATTCTTTCAGAATTTCAAATTGTACTCGGTGTATCCATGGAAGACACTCAAAAAAAACTTGATAAGGCCTTAAAAAGAAATCAAGGAATTACTCAACAACCTCAAGCTCCAGCCATGACTTCAAAAACTACAACTGAATTACCAACTGAAGAACCAATTGGAGAAACTGACGAAGCAGATCCTATTGATGAATAAAAAAAAACGCCTCTCACACGTAAATCGTTATGAGAAGCGTTTTTAATAAAGAATACTAAGTTATTATCTTCTTCTTCTTTTCTTAGCTTTTTTCTTAGCTTTCTTTTTGCTTTTCTTAGCAGCTTTTTTTCTTCTTTTAGCCATCTTTAGCTCCCTGTTTTAGTTAAACGAATCAAAGTGATTCGTTGTTAACCTATTTTTATTTTTTTAAACAAGTTATGTCAATTCTTTAATTTAATTAAAAAAAAAACTAAAAAAAAATTTAGATTAAAAAGAAATTAAAAAAATTTAATTTCTTTTATTAAAAAAGTTAGTGTTTATGCGTTAAATAACAAGTTTTTTTATTATTATTTGTAAAGTTTTTCTAATTGATTCTTATACTCTTGAATTATTTTATATCTTTTTAGTTTTAAAGTTGGTGTCATTAAACCATTTTCAATTGAAAATTGTTTATCCACAACAATAAATTTTTTTATTTTTTCTATTTTACTTAAATGTTTATTTATTTTTTCAACTTCATTGTTAATAACTTCATTACTAATATCTTTTTTATCACTACTTAAAACAAATAATGCTACTAAAAACGGTTTATTATCTCCATAAACTAATGCTTGCTCTATAAATTCTATTTTTATTAAATCATTTTCTATTTTAATGGGTGAAATATTTTCTCCTCCAGGGGTAATAAGAATATCCTTTTTTCTATCAGTAATTTTTAAAAAACCGTTATCAAAATGACCAATATCACCTGTATTTAGCCATCCATTTTTAATTACTTTGTTTGTCTCAACTGAATTATTCCAATAACCCAACATTACATTTTCACCTTTTATTAAAATTTCACCATCGTCTGCAATCTTTACCTCATTGCCTTTGAATGGAGGACCAACTGTGTCTATTCTAATATTTTTAATTGAGTTACAACTTACAACCGGTGATGTTTCAGTTAAACCATATCCTTGTAAAGTAGGTAGACCAATGGCATTTAAAAAAACACCAACTTTATAATCTAGTGCACCTCCTCCAGATATAAATGCTTTGAGTGAACCACCAAATTGTGACTTAATTTTTTTTCTTACTAATTTTTCGCAAATTAAATTAATAAGTCTTTCGTATAAAGAAAGAGAATTTTTTAAAAGTTTTTTTTCACCTAAATTTAAAGTTGATTGAACTAGAAACTTTTTTATACCTGTAGCTTTATTAAAAGTAGACGATATTTTTTGGTACAGATTTTGATAAAATCTAGGAACGGCAGTCATGATATCTGGACTACAATCATTCATATTCTTAACTAACTTATCTATACTTTCAGCATAAAATACTTTAGCTCCTACAGCTATCTGTACAAATTGAACTGTGTGTTCATATGAATGAGATAATGGCAGCCAAGTAAGGAATTTAGGTTTATAATTAATTATTTCACTAAGTAACTCTGCAGAACCTTCACAATTATTTAATATACCTCCATGACTCAACATTACTCCCTTTGGGTTTCCTTGAGTGCCCGAGGTATAAATTATGCATGAAATATCTTTTCTTGTTAAGTTTATTTTATGAAAATTTTTTTCAAAATAATTAGTTTCTTCAAAAATTTTATTTATATTTGTTATTTCAATCTCACTTATTTCAATATTTTCAAAACTTATGACATTTTTAATAAAATCTACTTTTGAAATTATATTTTTAACTTTTTCAAATTGAGAATTATCAGAAACTATTATTACTGAAGGTTTGCAATCATTTATAAGATACTCATAATCTCTTTCGGTATATGTTGTGTATGCTGGCACTGTAATTCCATCGGCAAGCATTATTGCTAAATCACAAATCAACCATTCAGGTCTGTTTTCTGAAATTAATAAACATCTGTCTTTTGAAGAAATATATTTTTGGATATGATTTGATAATTTTTGAATACAATTATAAGTTTGATTCCATGTAAAATTTAAATTTTTATCTTTTAAAGATTGTAAAAAAATACTATTTTTATCTTCAGTTTCATATTTTGAAAAAAATAATTCTAAAAGATTATTATAATTGTTTAGTTTCATAAAATTTTGGTGGGCGAAGAGAGAATCGAACTCTCACTTCTTGCGAAACACGATTTTGAGTCGTGCGCGTCTACCAATTCCGCCATTCGCCCTTAATTTAAAAAAATATTATTTAAATAGTATAAGAACAAAAATTATATTAAAAACAAAAAAATGTTTACTCAACTTTATAATAAATGCTTAAAGTTAGCTGCTCATAAATATTCAAACTATTTTTTAGCTATTATTTCTTTTTTAGAAAGCTCATTTTTTCCAATTCCGCCTGACGTTATGATCGCACCAATGGCAATAGCCAAAAAAAATGATTATTTTAAAATTTTTTTAATTGCTACAATTTTTTCAGTTTTAGGAGGCATGTTTGGATACATGCTCGGAGCATATTTTTTTGATTTTGCTATGAATATTGTGGAATTTTATAATTATGAACAGAAAGTTATTGATTTAAAAAATACTCTTACCAGAGGTGATGGTTTTTATACTTGGCTTGGAATTTTATTCTTAGCTGGATTCACACCTTTACCTTATAAAGTTTTTACAATAGTAAGCGGGCTAATCGGTTTTAATTTAGCTATTTTTATTTTAATAAGTTTAATTTCTAGAGGTCTTAGATTTTTTATAGTTTCTTATTTATCATCAAAATTTGGTTCTACTTTTACAGAATTTATGAATCAATATGGACAAAGATGGTTTACAATAATTGGTATTTTAATTGTAATCTTAGCAACTATTTTTTATCTATTAATAAAATTTTATGAATAATTTTAAAAAAGAAAAATATTTACAAATCTTATTTATTTTAAGTATTTTAATTTTATTAGCTGCTTATGTTATTCAATATATTTTGGGTTATCAGCCATGCAATCTATGTCTGATAGAAAGAGTTCCTTACGCTCTTGCAATAATTGTTTTAATCCTTAACTATAAATTTAAGAAAGATCAAATTTTTTTTTCTGTCTTGTTACTAATGATTTTTTTCTTTTCTTTTATAATTTCAGTTTACCATTTAAGCATAGAACAAGGTTTTATAAGTGAATCAGTATTATGCAGCACCAATAATACAGATTTAATCACAAAAGAGGATATTTTGAAGTCTTTACAAAATTTTAATATAAGTTGCAAAGATGTAGCATTTAAAATTTTTGGATTATCCCTTACAACTTATAACATATTTATAAGTATACTGATGTTTTTAATATCAGCTAAGATTTATTATATTAATTATGATATCAAAAAATAAAATAGAAGAATTCATAAGAGTAGATCATGCAGGTGAAAGAGGTGCTGTTAAAATTTACGAAGGCCAGCTTCTTGCATTGAATACTTTAATTAAAGATGAGGGTTTAAAGAAAAAAATTGAGGAAATGAAAGTTCATGAAGTGGAACACTGTAAATTTTTTGAGAATGAAATTAAGAAAAGAGATATTAAACCAACAAAATTTTTACCTTTATGGGATTTACTGGGTGTTGGGCTTGGGTTTGGTTCAGCTCTTCTAGGAAAAAAAGCTGCAATGCTATGTACTGCATCAGTTGAAGAAGTGATAGATAAACATTATTTGAATCAAATTAATCAATTAGGTAACGAAGAAAAAGAATTAAAAAAAAAAATTACCAAATTCAGAAATGATGAATTAGATCACAAAGATATTGCATATGAAGAAGGGGCAACAAAAAAAGGTTTTTACTCAATAATGGATAAAATTATTAAAACTGGATCAAAAATAGCAATTAATATTTCAGAAAAAATTTAGAAAAAATTAAGACTCTAACTCAACATCCCAATACAAATAATCCATCCAACTTTTATGTAAATAGTTTGGTGGAAAATGTTTACCATTTTTATGAAGGTCTTCTGTAGATGGTTGATATGGATATTGATTTAATTGCATACCTGAAGACTTTAGTAATTTTCCTCCTTTTTTGACATTGCAATCTGAACAAGCAGTCACAACATTGCTCCAGTTTGTTTCTCCACCTTTAGATCTAGGCAATAAATGATCAAATGTTAATTCTTCTCCACTTCCACAATATTGACATGAAAATCGATCTCGTAAGAAAACATTAAATCTTGTAAAACTAGGTTTAGATTGAGGCACAATGTAACTTTTTAGAGCAATAACACTTGGAAGCTTCATCTCTAATGATGGACTTCTAATTTGTCTATCATAATTACTTACTATAATTACCCTATCTAAAAAAACTGATTTTATAGCATCCTGCCAAGACCATAGGGAAAGTGGATAATAACTTAAAGGTCTATAATCAGCGTTAAGAACAAGTGCTGGACACTTTTCTAAAGAAACATTTTGCTCAACAAATTCATTCATTAAATAAATCTTATATCAATTGAATAATGATATCAATATTACGAGAGCACTAAATTTTTTTTAAAATATAATTTAAAGCTATACTTGATGCTTCAATAGGAATATGATGTCCACAATTTTTAATTAAATGTGTTTCCACACTAATATTTTCTCTTAAAAAAAAATCTTTTGCTTCTAATAAATGTGTTGGTGAGACAATATCGTCCAGATCACCATGAATGAGCAAAGTATTCGTAGAATTTCTTCTTCTTGTTTTTAAATCATTTAAATTAATGATCTTTCCAGAAAAACCTAAAATACAATTATATGGTTTTTCTGAAGTAAGCCCAACATTAATTGACATCATGCAACCTTGACTAAATCCAGATAAAATTATTCTATCATTATCAATTTTGTATTTTTTTTTGATTTCATCTAAAAATTTATTAAGTTTTTTTTCTGCTTTTAGAGACTCATCTAATATATAATTAGGATCATCATTTGTAAGATCAAACCATTGATAACCTGAAGGATTAACTTCACACGGTTCATGACCATTCGGGCAAATGAATATTGTGTTTGGCATGTACCTCTTCCAATTTAATGTTAACATGCTTATATCTTTTCCATCTCCCCCATAACCATGAAGTAAAACAACTATATTTTTAATATCCTCATTTTTTTCAGTTTTAATTATTGTGCTTTCAAGACAAAATGTCATAGTAAGTTTAATTTGTTTTTTATTTTTAAAAACACTTTACAATATAAAAATGTTTACTGGAATATTTGTTAAAATTTTATCTATAATTCTTTTAATTGCTGTAGGTATAGTATTAGTCCTAGGTATAGGAACTTTATTTAAAGGTGGAGAAACAAGTAAAAAATATTCAAACAAATTAATGCAACTGAGAGTTCTTTTGCAATTTGTTGCAATAATAGCCCTTATAGCTTTTGCTTATTTTTTTAAAAACTAATTATAGTTTTTAATCCACTTAAGAAATTCTTCCTCACTAAAGTCAATTGAACCTATCACCCTTGCAAATTCTTTGCCTTGTTTATCAAATAAAATTGTCGTTGGAACTCCTCTTAAAGCTAAATCTTTAGCTAATGTCATGGTGTTATCAAAATAAATATTTAAATTTTTTATATTTAAATCTTTAAAAAATTTTTTTGATTTTTTTAAGTTGTCTTTACCAATATTGATAGGAAATACTTCTATATTATCTAAGTTTGGATTAGACTTTAAAGTATCTAAAGAAGGCATTTCTTCTTTGCAAGGCGCACACCAAGTAGCCCAAAAATTAAGTAATACTAATTTACCTTTATAGTCGGATAACTTAATTATTTCATCATTTGTGTCTAGAAAAGTAATATTATCATATGTTTTTAATTCTTTATTGATTACTATATTTTCAATATTTGGACGTTCATTTGCTAACACATTTGAAATAAGGAATATAAAAATTATTAAAAATCTCATATTAAAAGGTATAATTAATTATCATGACTAAAAATAAAAACAACCAAGCAATATGGAATACAAGAATTAAGAAAAAAACATCTAAACTTTTTGAAAAAATAGGAAGCTCTATAGATATTGATAAAAGACTATACAAAGAAGATATTGCAGGCTCAATTGTCCACGTAGAAATGTTATTTAAACAAAAAATTATTACTTTTAAAATTAAAAATAAAATCATTTATGGATTACAAAAAATAGAAAAAGAAATATCTAGAAATAAATTTGAATATAATAAGAAATATGAAGATATCCATATGAATATTGAAAAAAAACTTTTTCAGATAATTGGAGAAGAAGCGGGATATATTCATACTGCTAGATCAAGAAATGATCAAGTTATTACTGATTTAAAAATTTGGATTAAATCAGCTACTCAAGAAATAAATATTTATTTAGATAAAATTATTAAATCTACTATCAAAATTGCTGAGAAAAATATTGAAACTGTTATGCCAGGCTTTACACATTTAAAGAATGCACAACCAATTTCACTAGGTCATTACTTTATGGCATATGTTGAAATGTTTAAAAGAGATAAAAGAAGATTCATCAATAACTTTGAAAGCCTAAATGAAAGCCCACTTGGAGTTGCAGCATTAACAGGTACATCATTTAATATTGATAGAAATTATACTGCAAAAAAATTAGGTTTCAGTAATCCAACTAATAATTCAATTGATACTGTTTCAGATAGAGATTTTGTCTTAGATTTTCTTTTTAGTATTTCAGTCTGTTCTATGCATATTTCTAGAATAGCAGAAGAGCTTATAATTTGGAATTCAGACGGTTTTAATCTAATTCATCTTTCAGACAAAGTAGTCACGGGTTCATCAATAATGCCTCAAAAAAAAAATCCAGATTTAATAGAATTTTTAAGAGGTAAAACTGGTACAACGTTTGGTAATTTATTTTCTATGTTGACTATATTAAAAGGTCTTCCTTTATCATATTTTAAAGATATGCAAGATGATAAAGAGATAGTTTTTAAATCTTATGACACATTGATTAATTGTTTAAAAATTTTTAATGAAATTTTAAAAAATATTACACCTAATAAAAAAAAAATGTACGAATTAGCAGACTCAGGATTTATCACAGCAACTGATTTGGCAGATTATTTAGTTAAAAATCATTCGATGTCTTTTAGAAAAGCATACAAAAAAACAGCTGAAATAGTAAATTTTGCTGAAAACAAAAAAAAGAAGTTAACAGAGCTTAAAATTGAAGAGCTAAAAAAGATAGAACCTAAACTTACCAATGATGTTTTAAAAGTTTTTGATATAAAAAATTCAATAAACTCAAAAAAATCTTATGGAGGAACATCTTTTGAAAACATAAAAAAAATGATAATGAAATATAAAAGAAACAAATGATAAAAAAAATTTTTATATTTCTATTTATTACTATTTTACTCTATTCTTGTGGTAAAAAAGGCGACCCTGTTTATAAAGAGGAAAAACAAAATTCGAAAATACTTAGTACTCAAATGAGTACCACTTCATGATTTATAAAAAAGATAAACTAACCATAGAGGGTTTTGATGTTAGTTTTTTAGGAAAAAAATATAAAACTCCGATTTATTGCTATTCACTTAAAAAGATTAAAGATAATATTGAAAATCTGAAAAGAAATTTTAAAAAAATTGATCCACTAATTTGTTATGCAGTTAAAGCAAATTCTAACCTTAATATTTTAAAAGAAATCAAAAAACAAAACCTAGGTGCTGATGTTGTGTCTTTAGGTGAGCTGATGAAGGCCCTTAAGGCAGGTATTAAACCCAAAAAAATAGTTTTTTCAGGTGTTGGTAAAACTGAGGCTGAAATTGAATATGCTATAAGTAAAAATATATTACTAATAAATGCTGAATCTAAAAGTGAGATTTTAGAAATTGAAAAAATAGCAAAGATTAAAAAAAAAAATGTTGATATTGGTATAAGATTAAATCCAAATACTGATGCAAAAACTCTTAATCAAATTTCAACTGGTAAAAAAGAAAATAAATTTGGAGTTAATCAAAAAATATTTCTACAACTAATAGACTATTTAAAAAAATCAAAATATCTAAATTTAAAATGCTTAAGTGTTCATATTGGTAGTCAAATTCTAAGCCACAAACCATACCAAAGTATGCTTAAAGTAATTGACAAAATTCTAAAAAAAACAAATCATAAATTTGAATACATAGACCTAGGTGGAGGAATGGGTATCGATTATAATCATAATAATTCAAAAATAGATTTAAAAAAATATTATAAAGATATTGAAAAGTTTTTAAAAAAAAATAATTACAAAATTATTTTTGAACCTGGTAGATCTATTGTGGGTAATTCAGCGATTTTAATAACAAAAATTATATATATTAAACAAGGATATAAGAAAGATTTTGTGATTTTAGATGCTGCAATGAATGATTTAATGAGACCGGCATTATATGGTGCTAATCATAAAATTATACCTACTAAAAAAGTAAGAAATAATAAAAACAAAAATTATGAATTTGTAGGACCTATATGTGAAAGTACAGACACATTTTCAACTGTTAGAAAATATCAAAAATTAAATGAAAAAGATTTTTTGGTAATATGTGATGTAGGTGCATATGGAACTTCTCTAGCTTCAAATTATAATGTAAGACCTAAACCAATTGAAATACTAATAAAGGGATCAAAAATTCAGATTATAAGTAAAAGACAAAAAATATCTGAATTAATGTAACATTTTAAAAATGTTAAGAAATCTATTTTTTTCTATTATTTTTTTTTCAGGCATAATTTTCATTTCGCTAATATTTTTGCCATCTTTAATTTTTCCACAAAGTTTAGTTTTATTTGGTGGTAAATTAATGGGCCATTGGACAAGTTTTTGTTTACATAATATTTTATCTGTAAAGATTAAAATACTAGGAAAAGAAAATATTATTCATGATAAAAAGTTTTTTATTGCAGCTTCTCATCAGTCAATGTTTGAAACCTTTTATCTTCAAACGATATTTAATTCTCCTGTTTTCATTTTAAAAAGAGAATTATTACTTATTCCAATTTTTGGATGGTATTTAAAAAAAATTGGATCCGTTTCAATAAAAAGAGGTAAAATTACAAAAGATAATTTAAGTTTTTTTGATGATATAAAAAAAATTATTAATAATACTAATAGACCATTAATTATCTTTCCTCAGGGCACAAGAGCAAAACCAGAGGAAAGACCTCCTTTTAAAAAAGGTGTTTCAAGATTATATGAAGAACTAAAGATTTCATGTCAGCCTATTGCTATTAATTCTGGTTATGTGTGGCCTAAAAAAGGTTTTAAAACAGCAAATAAACAAATAACAATCTCTATACTTCAGCCAATAAATTATGGAATGGAAAAATTGGAATTTATCAATAATTTAGAAAAAAAAATTTACTCTGAACTAGATAAAATTTCTTAACCTTTCATAGGCATAACAACATAAATACTATCAAAATCGCCTGGATCTTTAATTAAAGCAGGAGACCCTGTGTCATTAAAGAAAATTTCTATTTTTTCTCCGTCTAACTGAGATGCTACATCAATTAAATATCGAGAATTAAAGCTTATTTCTAGATCGTGTTCAAATTTTACACTTAAAGTTTCATTACCATCTCCACTATTAGTATTATTTACAGATAGATTCAAAATATCTTTTGTTAAATTAAATTTAACTCCATCTTTTTTATCTAATGATACTGATGCAACACGATCTACAGAACCCAAGAAAAGTTTTAAGTCTATTTCAAGTTTTTTCTGATTATTTTTTGGGATAACTTGAATATAATTTGGAAATTTACCATCAATTAATTTTGAAATTAAAATACTATTATTTAATTCAAATTTTATTTTTGATTTAATATTAGAAATTTTAACATCCCCATCATAATTATCTAATAATGAAACAAGCTGAAAAATTGTTTTTTTAGGTAAAATTATTGGATCAAAATTTATTTTTTCATTAAGTCTTACTTTAGAAATAGACATTCTATGACTATCAGTAGCAACTGCTGTAAGATAATTCTTATCATCAACCTCTGTTCGATGAATATATATGCCACTTAAATAATGTCTTGTCTCATCATTCGAGACTGAAAATTTACATTTATTCAAAAGTTTTAATAAACTTTTAGAATTTATAGAAAATTCATTTTCATTAAAATTTTCGTCTGTTAATGGAAATTCTGAAGGATTAATACAATTTAGATTAAAAACTGATTTTTCAGATTCTAATTGGAGTTTACTTTTATCAGATAATAATAGATTTATTTTTTTTCCCGAAGAAAATTTTCTCACAATATCATACATAAGTGATGATCTTGTTGTAGTTTTTCCTTCCTCGATAACCTCAATATTTTTAATTTGATGCACAAATATTAAGTCTAAGTCAGTTGCTGTTATTGTTAATTTTGAATCACTCACATCCAACAAAACATTAGATAATATTTCAAGAGTACTTCTTTTTTCTATAACACCCTGACAATAACTTAAAGCTTGTTGTAAATCTTGCTGGTTAATATTAAATTTCATTATTTTTATTATTATACAATATCTGATTTTTAAGTTTATTAATGTTCTCCACCATTTCAGGGTCATTTTCTTTCAACTTTTCTATAGTTTTAACAGAATGTATAATCGTAGTATGATCTCTATTTGAAAATTCACGACCAATTTCAGGAAGCGATTTTGATGTTAAAATTTTTGTTAGGTATATAGCTGTTTGCCTTGGTCTAACTAAATATCTTGATCTTCTAGATGATAACATTTCATTTTTACTAATTTTAAAAAATTTACATACAAGAGTTTGTATCAAATCAATCGTCACTTTATTTTCTGAAACATTTAACAAATCTTTTAATACAACTTTTGTCTCTGCTAAATTCGGTGTCTTGTTATAAACCCGAGAAAATGAAACTATTCTATTAATTGCACCAACAATCTCTCTAATACTAGCAGTAATTTCAGTACTTATATAATCTTGAATTTCTCTAGAAATATTAATTTGTTCTGAATAAAGATCATTTAATTCTCTAGTTTTTTTTTCAACAATTTTTTTTCTTAGCTCATAATCAGGTTTTTGAATATCAACCACTAAACCACCAGAAAATCTAGATTTAATCCTTTCTTGTATTCTTGATAATTTATTGGGTGCTCTATCAGCAGAGAGTATAATTTGTGATCCCTTGTCTAATAAAGCATTAAATGTATGGAAAAATTCTTCCTGCATTGCTTCTTTTCCATTCATAAACTGAATATCATCAATTAATAAAACATCAGTATTTCTAAAATATTCTTTGAATTTTACCATATCATTAGATTTAATCGATTTAACAAATTGATACATAAATCGCTCTGCTGAAATAAACATTACCTTATTTTGTTTTTTTAGCTCCAAACCAATTGCATTTAATAAATGTGTTTTTCCCATACCAACGCCCCCATAAATGTATAGTGGATTATAATGTGATACATCCTCAGATACTTTAATTGATGCTTCGTAAGCAAGTTTATTACTAGAACTAGTTAAAAAATTATCGAATCTTTTATTTGGATCAATGCGATTATATTGTAGATAGGAGTCTTTTATAAATGATATATTTTCTTTATTTTTAAAATTTTGAACTTCGCTTTCTTTCTCATCAATTTCATTAGTTTTCTTATCATCTATTTTAAATTCAATTCTAATTATATCTTTTTTAAAGCTTCTCACTATTTGTAATATCTGATCTAAATATCTTGAAGTAATCCAGTCTCTTATGAATCTAGTAGGAACTGTTAAAAGAATATAATTGTTAAACTCTTCTACAAAATTTATTTTTTTTAACCAACTCTCATATATTTCAATTCCTAATTTACTTTTCATTTGTGACTGTATTACAGCCCAATTCAAATTTTCTAATTTAAAATTCTCTGAATTTTTTTTTGTAAAGCTTGTGTTCATATTTTTGGAGGTCAATCTTACTAAGTACCATAATGAAAATATTTGCAAGAAATATTTTTTTATAATTAAAAAAAAATGTAATCTAGGATTGTGTGAATTTAAAAAAAAAAATAATTTTTATTTGACAAGAATTTTTTTTCTTTTTTAAAATTGTAAAATTTTTAATACAGTTAATTTAAAATTTTTATTTAATAAATCTAAATGTAGACAGTATTAATTTGATAATGACATATAATGCGTATCATTATGGTTGAATCAACTACAGGTGTTAAGATTATAGTGAGGCTATTTTTTTTGTAATTCTAGAAACATTTCTTGACGCGTTTTGTTTCTTTATAATTCCAGTCTTGGCAATTTTCATTAGTTCAGAATTCAATTTGGGCAAGAATTTTAATGCCTCTTCTTTTTTCTTATCTTCAATTAAAAGTTTAATCTTCTTCAAAGCGTTTCTATACCTACTTTTTCTAGCTCTATTCACAACTGTTTGTTTAGAAATTCTTCTAATTCTCTTAATTGCTGATTTTGTGTTTGCCATATGCGCAGGGGTATAACTTGAGAATTTATATCGGTCAATCAAATAATTATTTATTTTTGACAAAAATTACAAAAAAAAGTTGATCTATTATTAATTATTTTTTTCTTAACCATGCCTTTGCAATTAGTTCTTTTGCAAATTAAACCCTCTCTTTGATAAACATTAAAATTATCTTGAAAACCACCTTTATAACCATCTATATTTTTAAAATCTCTTATGCTGGAACCCCCTTTTTGTATTGCTTTTAAAAGTACTTTTTTTGAATTTAATATGATTTGTATACAGTCCTTTTTGTTTAAAAATTTAATTTTTTTATTAGGATTTATTCTACTCAAAAATAATATTTCACTTGCATATATATTTCCTATTCCAGATACAAATTTTTGATCAATTAAAATGTTTTTAATATTTCTATTTTTATTCTTTTTAAACTTATTAAAATAATTAAGATTAAATTTTTTATCAAATGGTTCGGGTCCTAAATTTGAAAACCTTTTTTTTAAATTATGAGTAGTTTTAATTATCTGAAAAAAACCAAAGCGTCTTGGATCATTATAAATTATTCTAAACTTATCAAAAATAATTTCTACATGATTATGTTCTTTTGGTAAAAAAGGTGAATTATAAAAACTTAAATTTGTAAAATCTTTTTTAATTTTATTATCAACCAAGTGAATTGTTCCAGACATACCTAAATGAACTAAAAAAAACTCATTATTAGGCAAATAAAAAATTAGATACTTAGAAAATCTTGAGACTTTATCTATTATTTTGTTTTCAAGAAATTTTTCAAAATTTCTAGGTATTTTAATTCTCAAATTCCTATTTTTTATAATTACTTTTTTAACCTTTTTTTGTCGAATTTTTTTATTTAAAGATTTTTTTACAATTTCTACTTCTGGTAATTCTGGCATTTAATACTATATTGATAATATAAAATTAATTATGCAACAAAATCTTCAAAATAAAAAAGGTTTAGTTCAAGGTGTATTTGATAAAGTTTATAACAAATATGATCTCATGAACGATTTTATGTCCTTAGGAACTCATCGAATCTGGAAAAAAAATTTAATTAATATGATGAACCCATCTTTACAAAGTAATTTGATTGATGTTGCTTGTGGCACAGGTGATATCGGAAAATTATTTTTAGATAATACAAAAAAAAATTTAGCAATTACATGTGTTGACCCAAACAAAAGTATGATTGCCAAAGGTAAAGAAAAATTGAATAAATATGATAATATTAAGTGGATTATAGCTTCAGCTGAAAGATTACCTATTTTGGAAAACTCCTTTGATTTTTATACTATTAGTTTTGGACTAAGAAATACTAAGAATATTAGCAAAGCTTTATCGGAGGCATATAGAGTTTTAAAACCAGGTGGTCGATTTTTATGTCTTGAATTTTCAAAAATACAAAATTCGAAATTAAATTTTCTTTATGAGAATTATTCAAAATTAATTCCTTTAATTGGAAATATTATAGTTGGAGAAAAGGAACCTTACGAATATTTGGTTAAAAGTATTGAAAATTTTGTAAATCAAGATGAATTGATTTTTTTAATGGAAAAAAATAACTTTAAAAAATGTTCATTTCGTAATTTGTCTGGTGGTTTAGTATCAATTCATAGTGGCTGGAAAATTTAATGGTAAAAAAACTAATTACTTTGTTCAAACTAGGAAGAAAAGTAGCAAAATCAGACATTTTAAAAATTACATCCAAATTTCAAGAAACTCCCCTTTTAATAAAAATTATATTTAAAATTTTAGCTTTTTCTTTTTCCCAAAAAAAACAATTAAATAAAGATCAACAAGATGAAGGTGAAAGATTATCAAGTTCCTTAGAATCCATGGGTACAACTTTTATTAAACTTGGACAGTTTCTTGCAACAAGACCAGATATAATTGGAAATGAATTATCAAAAAAATTAGAAAATTTACAAGATAAATTACCTCCCTTTTCAATTTATCAAGCTAAAGAGATAATTAGAAAAGATTTGGGTGAAGAAACTTTTAACACAATTATTAATTTAAGTGAGCCTGTAGCAGCAGCATCTATAGCTCAAGTTCACAAAGCACAGATAAACGATAATGGAACAATCAAAGATGTAGCAATAAAGATTTTAAGACCCAATATTAGAAAAATTTTTAATGAAGAGATCGATGCTATTATGCTATTTGCTTTTTTTGTTGAATCATTAGTTAAAAAAACAAAAAGATTAAAACTTGTAGAGGTTGTTTTTTTACTAAAAGAGATAACTAATTTGGAAATGGATCTAAGATTTGAAGCTGCAGCTGCTAATGAATTTGCAGAAAATACTAAAAATGATGTGGGATTTAAGGTTCCAGAAATTTTTTGGAATTTTACAAGTGAACATGTAATGACCTTAGACTGGGTTGAAGGTGTTTCGATTAGAGAAACTGAAAAACTTAAAAAACAAAATATTGATACAAATAAAATAGCAGAGGATATTATTCAACATTTCCTAAGACATGCTGTAAGAGATGGTTTTTTTCATGCAGATATGCATCAAGGAAATATTTTTATAAATACTAGTGGTCAAATTGTTCCAATTGATTTTGGAATTATGGGTAGATTAGATAAAATGAGTAAAAGATTTTTAGCAGAAATCCTATTTGGATTTATTCAAAGAGATTATAAAAAAGTTGCCGAAGTACATTTAGTTGCAGGTTTGGTACCAAAAGAAGTTCCTATTGATGACTTGGCACAAGCATTGAGGTCAATTGGTGAGCCAATTTTTGGTCAAGCAGTTAAAGACATATCTGGAGGTAAACTCCTTAAACAACTATTTAATGTTACTGAAAAATTTAATATGCAAACACAGCCTCAGTTATTAATGCTTCAGAAAACTATGGTTGTGGTAGAAGGAGTAGCAAGAAAACTTAATCCAGATACAAATATTTGGATAACATCAAAACCAGTTTTAGAGAATTGGTTAAAAGAAACAAAGGACCCTTTAAATACAATTAATGAGACACTTCAAAACACATCAGAAGTAATTAAGCGTTTACCGGAATTTCCAGAAATCATGGATAAGGCAAATCAAGCTTTGACCTATTTAGCAAGTGGGCAAATACCTAATAATTCAAACTCTTATACAGCTTTGAATAATAAGAGATCTGAAATGATCGCTTTTAGAAATCAATCAATAATTGGAATATTAGTTGTTGTAATTATTAGTCTATTAGTATTTTAATTCTCCCAATGAAAAACTTAAAAGACAAAAAAATATTATTAGTTATTTGTGGTGGAATTGCAGCTTACAAAAGTCTTGAAACAATCAGAATTTTAAAAAAAAATAATTATGAGATAAAGACAATTTTAACAAAGAGTTCTAAAGAATTTATAACCCCATTATCAATTTCATCTTTATCACAAGGTAAAGTATATGATGATTTATTTAGTATAGAAAATGAAAGTGAAATGGATCATATTGCTTTATCTAGGTGGGCAGATTTAATTTTAGTAATGCCTGCTACAGCAAACACAATTTCAAAACTTGCAAAAGGATCCTCTGAAGATTTAGCTTCAACAGTTATTTTAGCTTCAAACAAACCTATTTTTTTAGTTCCAGCAATGAATGTTAGAATGTGGGAACATACATCCACCAAGGAAAACTTAAATATTTTAAAAAATTTTTCATATAAAATAATAGGACCTGAAATTGGAGAAATGGCTTGTGGAGAATATGGTGAAGGAAAAATGACTGAACCGATCAATATTGTTAATAGAATCAATGAATATCTTTTTTATATTAACAAAAATAAAAAACTTAAAGCTTTAGTAACAGCTGGACCAACTAAAGAATATTTAGATCCTGTTAGATTTATTTCAAATAAATCTAGTGGTAAGCAAGGATATGAAATAGCTAAATCATTATCAAGAATTGGTTATCAAACAACTTTAATATCAGGACCAACGAATCTGAAAATTAATGAGGAAATTAAACTTATTAAAGTAGAAACTGCAGAACAAATGTTTAAAGAAACTCAAAAATATTTGCCAGTTGATGTTGCTATTTTTTCTGCAGCGGTTGCTGATTTTAAAATTGTTGAAAAAAATGATATTAAGATAAAAAAGAAAGATGAATTAACCATAAAATTGGAAAAAAATGTTGATATTTTAAACTATGTTTCTAATCATAATTCAATGAGACCAAAATTAGTCATAGGTTTTGCAGCAGAGACAAATAATTTAGAAAGTAATGCAATTGAAAAACTGAAGAATAAAAATTGCGATATGATAATTGCTAATGATGTTTCAAATAAAGATATAGGTTTTGACTCAGATTTTAACGAAGTAACAATTTTTTATAAAAATAAGAAAAAAGAAAAATTATCTACAAAAAATAAATCTTTAATATCAGAAGAGATAGTTGAAAGAATTAATAACCAATTAAATTAATGGTTAAAGTATTAATTAAAAAATTATCTCCAGAAGTTCAATTACCATCATATAAAACATCTGGTGCATCAGGGATGGATTTAATGGCTTTCATCAAGTCATCTTTAACAATTAAGCCTAAAACCTCTTGTTTAATACCAACAGGTTTATCAATCGCTTTTTCTGAGGATTATGAGATACAAATAAGACCAAGATCAGGATTGGCCGCTAAAAATAATATTAGCATATTAAATACGCCAGGAACAATTGACAGTGATTATAGAGGTGAAATTAAAGTAATAATTTATAATCATGGAAATAATGATTTCCTTATAAATAATGGAGATAGAATAGCACAAATGATATTAACACCGGTTGTTAAAATAGAATTAAAAGAAACCAATGATTTACCTGAAACAATTAGAGGCAAGGGAGGATTTGGTTCAACAGGTAAATGAATTTAAAGTTAAATAAAAAACAAATTGAGAGATTTTCAAGACAAATTATCTTAAAGAATATTGGTGTAATAGGTCAAAAAAAGATTATTGACTCCAAAGTGTTAATTATTGGTATGGGAGGTTTAGGATGTCCCGTTGCTGAATTTTTAACAAGAGCAGGTGTTGGTTCAATAGGGATTATTGACTCTGACAATGTTGATTTATCAAATATTCATCGTCAAAGCCTATACGATATAAACGACTTAAAAAAATCTAAAGTAATTGCTGCTAAAAAAAAGTTGGAAAAAATTAATTCTAAAATAAAAATTAATTCTTATAAAATAAGACTTACTAAAAATAATTATAAAAAGATTATAAAGAAATATGATTATATTGTTGATGGGTCAGATAATTTTAAGACTAAATTTTTAATTAATGATTTTTGTAAAGCGTCAAAAAAATTTTTAGTATCTGGGGCTATAAGTAAATTTGATGGACATATTTTTACTTTTGATTTCAAAAATAAAAATACTCCATGTATAAGAAGTTTTTTTCAAGAAGAAAAAATTTCAGACGATATATTGAACTGTGAGTATGAAGGAATTTTAGGAACAGTAGCTGGTGTTGTTGGTACAATTCAAGCTAATGAAATTTTAAAAAAAATTTTAAATATTGGTAAAAATCTCAATGGCTATATTTTAATTTTAGACTTGCTAAACTTAAATTTTAGAAAAGTTAAATTACATAAAATTTTAAATGATTAAAAAAATTCTTATAATTTTTTTTTATTTATCTTTTTTATCAATAGCTGCCGCAGAAGAGATTTTTCTATCTTTAAAGAAGAATAAAGTTAACGTTAGGTATGGTCCAAGTCTTGAGTCTCCAATTAAATACATTTATAAAAAAATAAACTTACCTATTAAGCAAATAGATAAAAAAGAAAATTTTAGAAGAATAATTGATCATAAAAAAAATAGTGGATGGATACATATATCCCAATTAAAAAAAATAAATTCAGTAATCCCTCTTAAAGATAAAATTTTATTTGATAAACCTTCTAATTTTTCTAAACCATTGGCAAAAATAAAAAAGGGAAGAGTTTTAATTGTTCAAAAATGCATAGAAGAATGGTGCAAAATAAAAACTAAAAAATTTAAGGGATGGATAAAAAATAAAGATGTGTGGGGCCAAGTTAATTAACCCTTTAATAATTTTTAAAAAAAATGGATTTAATTATTTTTGTTGAGCACAAATATCTTTAACAACAGGGGTATTAGCACATTCTCCACATTTTGTTTTTTGTACAATACAACCATCATCAAGGACCTCAACATCAACAACTTTATCACACTTTGAACAAGTTGAAGAGATTGTTAATCCACATTTTTTGCAATTATAATTTTCTATTTGCATAATTAGAGATTAAGTATGAAAAAAAGACATTCAAGAAAAATCAGTGAGAACAATTATCATTATCACATTTTTTTTTGCGAATGATTATTATTATTGCTTTTTTTTAGTAAAATAAATTAAAATTTTATACGCTTTAAGAATTTTTATTTTTTTGATTTACTTGCCCACCATTTATCTAAAATAAAGTACCAAATAGAATTTGCGATTGGTTCAACTATTGCATCTGTTAGGGCTATAGTAAATGAAACATTTGCAACTAACATTAGTACTGATATTGCAATTATAAAGTGTCCAATTGTATAGACAACTGTCCTTAAAATTGAACCTTTGTTGTTTTTATATACGTTTTCAGCAGCCTTAAATATACCACTAGTAAGTTCCATTTAATTTTTAAAAGGACTTTCTAAAACACAAGCTACTAAGTGAATTCTAGCTTGTTCTCCTCCATTAAAAAAGTTGTGGTATTTAGTATTATTTGTTATCCAAACTTTTCCATCTGCAGGAAGGTGTTTAGCAACATTTTCTATAACCATAGAACAACCTTTATTAGTTATAATTGGAATATGAAGTCTACATTCAGGATCTTTATGCCAGCTTAGAGTTGACCTTGGTTCTTTGAGTAGCAATCTCACTCTACCTAATTTGTATCTTTTTCTTAAAGTCTCATAGACTTCTTTAAAATATGTATTTTCAAACTCTGGAACTAGCTCTGTATATTTAGTTTCATCTATATCTTTATCTCTTGTTACTTCTTTACCTGTTTCATCGGCAATAGTCCAGTATCTGCCTCTGATATTGTTTCCTTTGATAGAATTTTCGTCATTTGGAATTTGGTTTATTGAAATTGCACCAAAATGTGTAACTCCTGGAGAATTAAATTTTTTATTTTTTAATATTTTTTCTAAATCTTTTCTTAATTTTGAAATATCAAAGTTAAGGTTAGGGACTTCATAAAAGTCCTCAAAACTTGTTGTTGTCATATTATTTTTTCCGCTTTTAATTTTATTAATTTAACTTTAAATCAAATCTATCTGCATTCATTACTTTAACCCAAGCAGCAACAAAATCACTTATAAATTTATCTAATGAGTCGTCACATGCATAAACTTCTGCTAAAGCTCTTAGTTGTGAATTAGATCCAAAAATAAGATCAACCCTAGTACCTTTCCATTTAACTTTATTTGTTTTTCGGTCAGTACCAACAAATGTCTGTTCAGATTTGTCTGTTTCTTTCCAAGTTGTATTCATATCTAACAAACTTGTAAAATAATCATTTGTAAGTACACCAGGCTTTTTAGTAAAAACACCATGATTTGAACCATCAAAATTAGTATTGAGAACCCGCATCCCACCTACTAATGCTGTCATTTCTGGAGCTGTAAGACCCATTAACTGAGCTTTATCAATTAATTTTTCTTCAGCAGAAACTATTGATTTACCTCCATTTAAATAATTTCTAAAACCATCTGCTTGAGGTTCTAATAATCCAAATGAATTTATATCTGTTTGTTCTTGTCTTGCGTCTCCTCTTCCAGGTGAGAATGGAACATTAATTTTACGGCCAGCTTTTTTTGCTGCCATTTCAATTCCTACTCCACCAGCTAAAACAATCAAGTCAGCCATTGAAACAGTTTTCTTTTTAGTATCAAATTGTTTTTTGATTTTCTTTAAAACTGTAATAACTTTTGAAAGTTTGGTAGGGTTATTAACTTTCCAATTCTTTTGTGGTTCTAGCATTATTCTTGCTCCATTAGCACCACCTCTTTTGTCTGAACCTCTAAACGTTGAAGCTGATGCCCATGCAGTAGAAACTAAATCAGAAATTGATAATTTTGATTTTGATAATTTCAATTTTAGAACGTTAATATCTTTTAATTTTAATTTATATTTTGGTTTATCTATTGGGTCTTGCCAAATTAGCTCCTCTTTGGGAACATCACTTCCTAAATAACAAGCCCTAGGACCCATATCTCTATGAGTTAATTTAAACCAAGCCCTTGCAAAAGCATCATGAAATTCTTTTGGATTTTTATGAAAATGTCTTGTTATAGGACCATAACTAGGATCAACTTTTAACGAAATATCAGTTGTTTGCATCATTGGAGGATGCATTACATTTTTATCATGTGCATCTGGAACCATTTTTATTTCTTGACCGTTTTTCTTTGGAGTCCATTGATGCGCACCCGCAGGACTCTTTGTTAGTTCCCACTCGTGTCCATAAAGACAATCTAGATATCCCATATCCCATTTAATTGGATTTTGAGTCCATGCGCCTTCAATACCGCTACTTATAGTATCAACTCCTTTTCCAGATTTATAACCACTATTCCATCCAGTGGCTTGATCTTGAATTTTTGATGCTTCAGGGTCTGGACCTTTATGAGATTCCGGTGCTGCTCCATGAGATTTACCAAAAGTATGCCCTCCTGCAACTAATGCAGCAGTTTCATAATCGTTCATTGCCATTCTTCCAAAAGTCTCTCTAATATCATGCGCAGCTAATAACGGATCAGGGTTAGCATCTGGTCCTTGAGGATTAACATAAATCAATCCCATGTGTGAAGCTCCCAAAGGCTGTTCTAAATCTCTTTTTCCACTATATCTTTTAACATCTAGCATCTCTTTTTCTGAACCCCAATAAATATCATCTTCTGGTTCCCAGATATCTACTCTTCCAGCTCCAAAACCAAATGTTTTGAAACCCATTGAATCTAATGCAACATTACCAACTAAGATAAAAAGATCTGCCCAAGATATTTTTCTTCCGTATTTTTGTTTTATTGGCCACAAAAGAAGTCTAGCTTTGTCTAAATTAACATTATCAGGCCACGAATTTAATGGTGCAAAACGTTGATTTCCAGTTCCAGCCCCACCTCTACCATCACCTGTTCTGTAAGTACCTGCAGCATGCCATGCAAGTCTAATAAATAATGGACCATAATGACCATAATCTGCTGGCCACCATTCTTGGGAGTTAGTCATCAATTTTTTCAAATCTTTTTTAAGAGCTTTATAATTTAGTTTTTTAAACTCTTTTGAATATTTAAATTTTTTATCCATTGGATTAGATAAACTAGAGTGCTGACTAAGAATTTTAAGATTTAGGCTATTTGGCCAAAAGTCTCTGTTAGTTTGGCCTCTTCCTGCAGAAAATTTTGCTGGAGTTCCTGCTCCCGTAAATGGACATTTGCTTAGTTCTTTTTTTTTAAATTCTTCAGTACTCATTGTTGTCTCCTTCAGTGACTATAATGAAATGTACTTTATAATGGTTCTAAAAAAGTGTCAATTGGATAAAAATGACGCTTAGATATCACTAAAAATTAATCTTCAATTTTGACGAGTACTTCTATTGATTTAACTTTTTTACCATTAATTTTTTTTAATATCTTTATTGGTCCAACATCTGAATTTTCTAAATCAATCAATCTTCTCTCGTTTAAATCATAAAAGTGATGATGGTCTGAAATATTAGTATCAAAGTAGGTTTGACTGGAGTTTATAGGTATTTGTTTTACATATCCTTTTTTCTCAAATGCATGAACAGTATTGTAAATTGTTGCTAAAGATATTTTGTTATTAAGTTGATTTTCAATTTTTTTTGCTAAATCATTAATCGTGAAATGGAAAGTTTTTTCAGTGTCAAATAAAACCTCACATATTTGAAGTCTCTGCTTGGTAGGTCGTAGTCCAGAATTTCTTAATTTTTCAATATATTTCACAGTTCATGCTTATTGTTAGTTATAATTGTTCTAAACTGTTATTAAAAGTATATTATAAATATACAAAATCAAGTAAATAAGAGTACTCAATTTATGAAAAAAAATTCATACTCATATGACGAGCTTATTAATTGTGGTAATGGCTCTTTATTTGGCCCGGGTAACGCAAAATTACCCCTTCCGCCAATGCTTATGTTTGATAGAATTACAGAGATCAATGATAATAATGGGGCTTTCAAAAAAGGATCATTAAAAGCTGAATTAGATATTAAACAAGACCTTTGGTTTTTTGATTGTCACTTTAAAGAAGATCCTGTAATGCCTGGCTGTTTGGGGCTTGATGCTATGTGGCAGTTAGTTGGATTTTATCTTGGTTGGCTTGGAAATCCTGGTAAAGGAAGGGCTCTTGGAGTAGGTACAGTAAAATTTACAGGAGAAGTCTTGAAAAGTGTAAAAAATGTTAGATATGAAATTGATATGAAAAAAATTATGTCCCCAGGCGGTACGACTGTTGGTTTAGCAAATGGGGTAGTGCTTGCTGATAATAAAAAGATATATTCAGCAGATAATTTAAAAGTAGGATTATTTAAATAATGAGAAGGGTTGTAATTACAGGTTTAGGAATTGTATCTTGCTTAGGAAAAAATCAAGAAGAGGTTCATCAGTCGTTATTAAATTCAAAATCAGGAATATCTTTTGCAGAAGAATATAAAGAACATAATTTAAAAAGTCATGTTCATGGTAGACCAAATATAAATCTAGCTGACTATATAGACAGAAAAACTATTAGATTTATGGGCTCAGGATCTGCTTACAATTACATAGCCATGAAAGAAGCTATTCAAGATTCAGGATTAGAGGATAAAGATGTTAGCAACTTTAAAACAGGAATTGTAATGGGCTCTGGCGGACCATCAATTGAAAATGTAATTTTAGCAGCAGATAAAACTAGAGCTAAAACTCCAAAATTAATGGGGCCATTTATTGTTCCTAGAACTATGGCTAGCACTGCTTCAGCTACACTAGCTGTTCCATTTAAAATTAAAGGGACTAATTATACAATGAGTTCTGCTTGTGCAACAAGTGGTCACTGTATTGGAAATTCTATGGAATTAATTCAAATGGGAAAACAAGATATTGTTTTTGCTGGTGGAAGTGAGGAACTACATTGGGCTATGACAGCAATGTTTGATGCAATGACAGCTTTGTCTTCAAAGTATAATGATACTCCTGAAAAAGCATCAAGGGCTTACGATAAAACTAGAGATGGTTTTGTAATTGCTGGTGGTGGTGGTGTTTTAGTTCTTGAAGAATACGAACATGCAAAAGCTAGAGGAGCTAAAATATATGCAGAGTTAACTGGTTATGGAGCAACCTCAGATGGATATGATATGGTAGCTCCATCTGGTGAAGGGGCTGTTAGATGTATGAAAATGGCAATGGCAACAAGTAAAAATAAAATTGATTATATTAATACTCACGGAACATCCACTCCTGTTGGGGATATAACTGAACTAAATGCTGTAAAAGATACGTTTGGGGATGATATTCCTAAAATAAGCTCAACAAAATCTTTATCTGGTCATCCTTTGGGAGCAGCATCAGTACATGAGGCAATCTATTGCTTAATAATGATGAAAAATAATTTTATTGCTGGCTCAGCAAACATAAACGAAATGGATGAAGAAGCTAAAAAGTTTCCAATAATTTCTAAAACAGAAACAGGAGTAACTCTAAATTCTGTGATGTCTAATAGTTTTGGCTTTGGTGGAACTAATGCTGCTTTAATTTTTGAAAAAGTATAATTTATGAGTTTGATGAAAGGTAAAAAAGGATTGATTATGGGTGTTGCCAATGAAAGATCTATTGCATGGGGAATCTCTCAAAAACTGGCTGAGGCTGGAGCTGAGCTTGCGTTTACTTATCTGGGTGATGCTCTAAAAAAAAGAGTAATTCCTTTAGCAGAAAAATTAAATTCAAAAATAACATTTAGTTGTGATGTTGAAAAAAAAGAGGAAATAGTAAAATTATTTGAAGATATTAAATCTCAATGGGGTGAAATAGATTTTGTTGTTCATGCAGTAGCATTTTCAGATAAATCAGAATTATCAGGAGAATACTTAAATACAACTAGAGAAAACTTTTTAAGAAGTATGTTAATCTCATGCTTTTCGTTTACTGAAGTCGCTAAAGAGGCCTCTAAAATAATAAAAAATAATGGCAGTATGTTAACTCTTACTTACGAGTCTACAAAGGCTATTCCAAACTATAATGTAATGGGGGTTTGCAAATCAGCGCTTGAAGCAAGTGTGAAATATTTAGCGAGAGATTTGGGTGCAAAATCAATAAGAGTAAATGCAATTAGTGCTGGGCCAATTAAAACATTAGCAGCTTCTGCTATTGGGGATGCAAAATTTTTATACAAGTGGAATGAAGACCATTCTTTTCTTAAAAGAAACGTAGATATCCATGATGTCGGAAATTCAGCTCTATACTTGCTAAGTGACCTTGCAAACGGTGTTACAGGTGAAATTCATTACGTAGATGCTGGATATAATAAAGTTGGAATGCCAGATCCAAAAAATATTACCTAGAATTTAATTAAATTAAATAATTTAAACTGAAAACTAACTTTTAATAATTAATTTAATAATTTTGCATCCAAGATTATAGAATTATAGTTAATTTCATTTTTAGAGTTTCTTTTATCATTAAATCTAGACCTTCTTATGTAACCATTTTTTTCATCATTCTCATAAGAATTAAAAATAAATTTTCCATTTTCATCAAAATACTCAAGAAATTCTATTTTGAAATCTTTATCAAATAATTTTGTAATAGATTTATAATTATAAAGAATTTTATGGTCCTCTGCACCATTACCAGTGCCACCAGGTTTTACTTTATTAATATATTCCTCATTTGGATTATATCCATCAGGGACTGCGATTCTAACTATACCTTTTGATTTAAGTAAAAATTTAAAATTTTGAATTGACTTAATACCTTCATCCAAAGTGAGATGTTCAAATACATGTTCTGCTAATATTTTGCTTACTTCTTTATTCTTAAAATTTTTTTTAAGATTTCCCAAATCAGTTATATCAACATAAGGATATTCAGTAGCTATCCATGAGCCATATTTAGTACCACTAGCACCAACTATTATTAAGATATTTTTATTAAGTATTCTAAAATAACTCAAATTTATTTTGAATTCCAAATATTTTAAAAAAGGATAGTATTTTTTTAAAAAAATTAATAAAAAATTTGGAAGAATCTTTTTAAGTATTATTTTTAACATCAACCACTTGATATTATTTTTAAATTAATAATTGAATTATCATTCAGCAGCTTTTTTCATAGAAAGTTTAACCTTTCCTCTGTCAAAACCAATTACCTTAACTTTTACTTCATCACCTTCTTTAACAACGTCAGTAACTTTAGCAACTCTCTTATCAGCTAGTTCTGAGATATGAACTAATCCATCTTGTTTTCCTAAGAAATTAACAAAAGCACCAAATTCCATAATCTTCATTACTTTACCTGAATAAATTTTATTTAATTCAGCTTTTGCTGTTATGTCTTTAATCATTTGCATCGCGACGTTTCTTGACTCTTCGTCAGGGGCAGCAACAGTTACGACACCCTCATCATTTACATCAACTTTTGCATTTGATTTTTCAACAATCTCTCTGATGGTTGCCCCACCTTTTCCAATAACAGCTGCTATATCTTTTTTATCAACAGTAATTTTTTCCATTTTTGGTGTATGTTTTCCAACATCATCTCTTGAAGCAGACAAAGCTTTATTCATTTCACCCAAAATATGAATTCTTCCATCTTTAGCTTGACTCAAAGCCTGCTCCATAATTTCAAATGTAATACCTGTAATTTTAATATCCATTTGAAGTGACGTAATACCATCTTTAGTTCCAGCAACTTTAAAATCCATATCACCTAAGTGATCTTCATCACCTAAAATATCTGATAGAACACTAAAATCATCACCCTCTTTAATTAATCCCATAGCAATGCCTGCAACTGGCTCTTTGATTGGCACACCAGCATCCATCAATGCTAAAGATGTTCCACAAACAGTAGCCATAGAAGAAGAACCATTAGACTCAGTGATTTCTGATACTACTCTAAAAGTGTACGGAAAAGATTCTTTTGGAGGTAATGAAGAGTGAATAGCTCTCCATGCCAGTTTTCCGTGACCTATTTCTCTTCTACCAGTTCCAATTCTTCCTGTTTCACCAACTGAGAAAGGAGGAAAGTTGTAATGAAGCATAAACCGCTCTCTCTGAAGACCATCTAAACTCTCTATTCTTTGTTCATCATCAGACGTTCCTAAAGTAGCAGTCACAATCGCTTGAGTTTCTCCTCTTGTAAATAAAGAGGAGCCATGAGTTCTAGGTAAAACACCAACTTCACAAGAAATAGGTCTTACATCTGATAAACCTCTTCCATCAATTCTATTTTTGTTCTTAAGAATATCTGTTCTTACAATTGATTTTTCAAGATTTTTTAACTGACTATTCACGTCTAGATGAGTATAGTTTTCATCATCCTCATAAAGTTTCTTAGCTTTATCAGTTATCTCTGAGATTTGATTTGATCTATCTTGCTTATCTCTTGTTGCAAAAGCTTTTTTTAAATCATCAGTAAAAGTTGCTTCTAATTTCTTTTTGACCTCTGATAAGTCTTTTTTCTCAACAACCCACTCTGGCTTTCTACATTCTTTTGCTAATTCCTCGATCATCTTTATTACTGGAACAAATCCATTATGACCAAATTTAACTGCATTCAACATTTCTTCCTCTGTTAAACCATTCGCTTCTGATTCAACCATAAGTACTGCATCTTTAGTACCAGCCACAACTAAGTCTAAACTTGAATTTTCTAATTCTGCTTTAGTTGGATTAAGAATATATTTACCATCAACAAAACCAACTCTTGATGCTCCGACTGGACCCATAAAAGGCATTCCTGAAATAGCCAAAGCAGCAGATGAAGCTGTGATTGCTAAAATATCTGGTTGGTTTTCTTTATCATATGAAATTACTGTTGGTAATAACTGCACTTCATTTTTAAATTCATCAGGGAACAAAGGTCTGATTGGTCTATCAATTAATCTAGAGATTAATGTTTCACTTTCAGTTGGTCTTGCTTCTCTTTTAAAATAACCACCCGGTATTTTTCCACCAGCATAGTATTTTTCTTGGTAATTTACTGACAATGGAAAATAATCCATATCTGGATTTACTTTTTTTGCTCCAACTACTGTCGCTAAAATAACTGTTTCACCACATGAAGCAATAATTGCTCCATCTGCTTGTCTTGCTACTTTACCTGTTTCTAAACTTATTTTCTTTCCTGCTACTTCAATTTCCTTCTTATATACTTTAAACATTTCGTTTCCATTTCTTTTCGTTCGTTTCGTTCCATTTTATCTATCTTGATTTCTATTTTCTTAAATTCAATTTCGACAGCACATTTTTGTAAGAATCCATTTTATTTTTCTTTAAGTATTCTAACAATTTCTTTCGTCTATTTACTGCTCTCAACAATCCAACTGAAGAATGTTTATCTTTTTTAAACTGCTTAATATGTTTTGAGAGAGTTTCAATCTTTTCGGTTAACAATCCTATTTGAATCTCTGAAGATCCAGTATCTTTATCATGGATTGCCAATTCTTTTATTCTACTATTCATACTTTCTTTTCCTCATTTGTTTGTTTGTTTTATTAAATTTTCAATTTTTTCTGCATACTCAAAAGACTCATCTTTTCTAAATAATAACTTTGGTAAAAATTTCATAAATACCTTTTTTGATAAAATTTTTCTTATTAAAAATGAATACTCTTTAAGTTGATAAATTACTTCATCAGCGTTCTTTCCACCTAGCGGCATTACATAAGCTTTAGCAATTTTTAAATCTTGACTCATTCTCACCTCAGTAACAGTAATCATGTTAGTTTCTAAATTTGGAACTTTTGCTTCATTTTTTATGAAAATCATACTTAAAGATTGCTTAATCATTTCTCCAACCCTTAATTGTCTCTGTGAAATCGGTTTTCCTATTCTATCAGCCATTATATAGTTCTCTCTTTTGAAATAACATTAAACGCCTCTATTGTGTCCTCTTTTTGAAAATCCATATAATCTTTTATCGTAATTCCACATTCCTGGCCATTATTTACCTGCTTCACTTGGTTCTTTTCTCGAAATAAAGAACCAACTTTACCTGTAAAAATGATAGCTCCATCTCTTATTAATCTTACATCTGAAGTGCTATTAATTTCTCCCTCTATGATTTTACATCCAGCAACTTTTCCAGCACCAGAAACTTTGAAGATTTCTAAAATTTGAGCAGTTCCTGAAATTGTTTCTTGAACATCTGGAGTAAGTAACCCGGACATTCTTTGTTTAATATAATCTAAAACCTCATAGATAATATTATAAGATGAAATCTTTATATTTTCGTTTTCAGCAAGTTTTTTTGCTTCCTTACTTGGTTTTACATTAAAAGCTATTAAAACAGCTTTTGAAGCTTTGGCTAAAGTTACATCAGTTTCAGTAACCATACCAATGTCTGATAAAATAATTTTTGGTTTTACTTCTTCGTGTTTAATTTGACTAATTGCATTTTTAATTGCCTCTGACGATCCATGTACATCTGATTTGATTATCAAATTTAATTCTTTAGTTGAATTATCAGAGAAAGCAGATTCTTGAGTTGCAAATGATAAAGGATTTTTTCCATCTTTAGCTTCTTGAGCTCTATTTTCACTTAGTGTTTTAGCTTCTTTTTCATTTTCTAGAACAATAAAATCATCTCCGGCTTTTGCAGCGCCATTAATACCTAAAATTTCTATTGGAGTTGATGGTAAAGCTTCATTAACATTTTTTCCTTTATCATTAATAATTGCTCTTACCTTTCCCCATTTTAATCCACTTACAAAAAAATCACCTTTTTTAAGAGTTCCAGTTGTTATAATAATTGTTGCAACTGGTCCTCTTCCAACATCAATCTTGGACTCCAAAACAACTCCTGTCGCTTTTGACTCAAAGTCAGTCTTTAAATCCAAAATCTCAGCTTGAAGTGTTATTGCTTCAACTAGTTTATCTAAGTTTAGTTTTGTTTTAGCAGATATTTCAACCATCAAAGTATCTCCTGATAAATCTTCAGCAATTAATTCATACTCAAGTAATTGATTTTTAATTTTTTGAGGATCTGCTTCGGGAAGATCACATTTATTAATTGCAACCACAATTGGAACATTTGCAGCTTTTGCATGTTTAATTGACTCAATGGTTTGGGGTTTGACTCCATCATCAGCTGCAACTACCAAAACTACAATATCAGTTAACCTTGATCCTCTTGCTCTCATTTCAGTAAAAGCAGCATGGCCAGGTGTATCAATAAATGTTAATTTATTCGATTGACTTTCAATTTGATAAGCTCCGATATGTTGAGTAATTCCACCAAATTCTCCTGAAACAACATTAGCACTTCTTAAAACATCAAGCACAGATGTTTTTCCATGATCAACGTGACCCATAACAGTCACTATCGGAGGTCTATTTTTTAAATTTTCTACTCTTGTCGCTTTTATTTTTTTAATTATTTCTTCGGCTTTTTCCTCGCGAATAGGAATATGCCCAAATTCTTTTACTAAAAACTCTGCTGTGTCTGCTGCCAAAGTTTGGTTAATTGTAACCGTTACACCCATTCCAAAAAGATATTTAATTACATTGCTGGATTGTTCTGCCATTCTATTTGCAAGCTCTCTAACTGTAATAGCCTCTGGAATGTTTATTTCCCTTTTAATTGGTTTTAAATTTTCTTTATTTTCCTCTTTATTTAAATTTTTTTGTTCTTTTTCCCTCGCCCTTCTGACTGAAGCTAAACTTCTTTCTCTAGCTTCAATTTCATCACTTAATGCTCTTGAGACTGTTAATTTAGCTTCTCTTTTTTTTGTTCCTAATTTAAGTTTTTTACCTTCGCTATCTCCCTTAAGTCTTTTTGTAGCTCTTTGTTCAGCAAGCTTTCTTCTCTCAAAATCGCTTGTTATAGGAGGTGTTTTTGCTCCAAATGGGGGCTTTGGAGGCGCTCCTCGACTTGATGGAAATGAGGGTTTAGATCTTTTGGCTGACCCAAAAGATTTAAAAGAACTTCCTTTTTTAAAAAAGTTACTTTTTGATTTTTCTATTACAACTGAATTTTTTCCTTGAGTCTTAGCAATCTCAATATTTTTGATCGATTTTTTGGCTGTGCCAGAAATTGTTAATTTTGTTTTTTTGTTTTCCATACCTCATTACTCAATCTTTATAAACAATGTTTCTTGCAGACATTATCAAGTCATCTGCTTCCTCTTTTGATAAAGCGAATTCTTCTAAATACCCATGAATTTTAACCCTTTCTCCTTTAATCACATCATAATCACCAGTGAGCTCATCTGAAGCTAAATCTGCAAAATCCTCTAAGGTTAAAATTTTTTGTTCACCTAATGTAACCAACATTCCTGGTGTCAAACCTTTTAAATTAATTAATTTTTCTTCAAGACCAAGGTCTTTTATTCTTTGGGAAATATCTTCCTGATCTTTTTCATAAAATTCTTTTGCTCTATCAATTAATGCTTTTGCTGTATCTTCCTCAATACCTTCAATCTTAACTAAGTCTGCCACATTGCTATCTTTAATATCATCAATTGTTGAAAATCCTTCTGCTACTAATAATTGTCCTAAGGTTTCATCTAATTCTAGATTTTTGACAAAATTTTCAGTTTTTTCTTTAAACTCTTGTTGCCTTCTTTCTGAATCTTCTTGATCTGTCATAATGTTTATTTCATAATTTAAAAGTTTTGTAGCCAAACGAACATTTTGACCTCTTCGACCAATCGCTTTACTTAAATTTTCCTCTGTTAAAATTACATCTAATTTCTTTCTCTCCAAATCAACATTGACTCTTTGTACTTCAGCGGGCGATAATGCATTAGAGACTAATATAGCTGGGTCTTCTGACCAATTAACTATATCAATTTTTTCACCTTGAAGTTCATTCACTACTGCCTGAACTCTCGAACCTCTCATACCAACACATGCTCCAACAGGATCCAAGGATGTATCTACAGCTTTAACACAAATTTTGGCTCTACTTCCTGGATCTCTTGATGAAGATTTAATTTCAATTAAACCATCGTAAATTTCTGGAACTTCTTGAACAAATAGTTTTTCCATAAATTTGGGGTGCGCTCTAGATAAAAAAATTTGTTGACCTCTTGTTTCTCTCCTTACATCATAACAATAAGCTTTAACTCTATCACCTGCTTTAATATTTTCTCTTGGTATCATTTCATTTTTTTGAATAATTGCTTCTGTTCTTCCAAGATCTACAATTACGTTTCCAAATTCTAATCTTTTAACAATACCACTAAGAATTGTATCTTTTTTGTCTATAAAATCATTAAATTGTCGATCTCTTTCTGCTTCTCTTACATTAGAATTAATTACTTGTTTTGCTGTCTGGGCTGCTATTCTTCCAAAATCAAAAGATGGAAGTGGTTGTAAAACCTCATCTCCAACTTTTTTATCTTTGTTAATTTCATTCAGTGATATTGCATCTTCAAGTTTAATCTCTATATTTGCATTCTCAGGATTTTCAGAGATTATCAATTTTCTAAAAAGCTCAATATCACCATTTTCACGGTTTATTAAAACTTTAATTTCATTATCTTGACCAAATTTTGATTTTGCAGCTTTTGCTATACCAGTTTCCATAGAACTAATAATTAATTCTTTATCAATAGACTTTTCTAAAGCCACAGCTTCAGCTATTCTTAACAATTCCAGTTTATCAGCTCTTTTGTTTAGCATTTTTTGTTATCTCCAAAAAAAAATGGGCCATAGCCCATTTTGTAAATTCAACAATGTTTAAGCAATATATTAAAGTTTTTTTTTAATTCAATAAAAACTATTTTAAAAAAACACTAGTTTTATCAGTCTTTTCCCATGAAAATGCACCATTACTTTCAGGCGTTCTTCCAAAATGGCCGTATGCTGCAGTTTTTTCGTAAATTGGTTTATTGAGATTTAACATCTCTCTAATTCCCCTCGGACTTAAATCAAAATTATTTTTTATTTTTTCTTCAACAAATTTATTTTTTTCCATATCGTTGTCAAATAGATCAACATAAATTGAAAGTGGTTTTGAAACACCAATTGCATAAGCAAGTTGAATTAAACATTTATCAGCAATTTTTGATGCAACAACATTTTTTGCGATATATCTTGAAGCATAAGCAGCAGATCTATCTACTTTAGTTGGATCTTTTCCAGAAAATGCTCCTCCTCCATGAGGTGCAGCTCCACCATATGTATCTACTATAATTTTTCTTCCTGTTAACCCACAATCACCATCAGGTCCACCAATAACAAAGTTTCCTGTCGGATTTACGTAAAATTCCTCTTCATTAAATTCCTCTAAAAAAATTTCAGGAATTGAATTTACCATATAAGGTCTTAAAAGTTCTCTTACTTTAGCTTGATCTACATCAGCGGAGTGTTGTGATGAAATAACTACTGATTTTACTTTTTTTGGTTTTCCATTTTCATATTCAAAGGTTACCTGACTTTTAGAGTCTGGCTCAATATGTTTCAACTTACCTAATTTACGATCTTTAGCCATTGACCTTAGAATTTTATGTGAATAGTAAATTGGAGCTGGCATTAATGCCTCTGTTTCATCACATGCGTATCCAAACATAATTCCTTGATCACCAGCACCTTCATCTTTATTTCCTGAAGAGTCTACACCTATTGCTATATCAGCAGATTGAGAGTGTAAGTGACTTTCTATTTTAGTTGCTTCTCTCCATGTAAAACCTTTCTGATCATATCCAATATCTTTAATACATTCCCTAACTTTTTGTATTAAATCATCTTTTTTAATTTCTGGACCTCTTACTTCACCAGCTAGAACAACTTTATTTGTAGTTGTTAATGTTTCACAAGCAACACGTGAAAATGGATCATTAGATAAATAACTATCTACAACCATATCAGAAATTCTATCTGATACTTTATCAGGATGTCCCTCTGAAACTGATTCACTTGTAAAAAGATAGTTTTTTAAATTGCTCATTATGAAATTCTATTAAATGAAAATATCAAAAAAATATACAACAAAATTATTATTAAAAACATTTTATTCCCATGTTGAGAGAACAATGTAGGTTTTAAAACTTTTTTTTCAGAAAAATCTATATAACCTGAGTTACCAAATGAAATTTTTTTTTCAACAAGACCAATGGGATTAATTATTGCAGTAATTCCATTGTTAGCTGATCTAATCAAGTATTTGCCACTTTCAAGAGCTCTAAAAATACTATGTACAAAATGTTGGTGAGGTCCTATAGAATCACCAAACCAACCATCCTCTGAAATATTAATTATATAATCAAAATTAAAGTCCTCAAAAATTTTACCCGAGTAAATTATTTCATAACAAATAAGTGGTAAAATTTTTACATCGAAATCATTCCTTTTTATTGAAATTATATTTCTATTTTTTCCACTACTAAATGATTGATAATTATTAGTTAAAGATTTCAAACCAATTTTTCTCAATATTTTCTCAAAAGGTAAAAATTCGCCAAAGGGGACTAATTTTATTTTATCATAAGTATCAACTAATGTAAGCTCGTGATCAAATATAGAAAAAGAATTATAAAATTTATCCTCATTGTTAAAATTTCTAAAACTATTAATACCGATAGCTAATAAATGATTCTCATTAAAGTTTTTTTCAAATAAAAATTTAAATTGTTTAAGCTCATTTTGATTAATATTTGGAATTATTCCCTCAGGCCATAAAAAAAGAGTTTTTACATCTAAATCAGGATCGCTAAGATCAATTAATTCATCAATTACCTTTCTAGTGTCAATATTATCACCATAAAATCTATCTAAATTGATATTTGAACCTACCGCTCGTATTACATGATTGTTTTCAATTGCTTTTAAAGATTTAAATGATTGAATTTTAAAAGATCCTATAATGAAAAATACTATAGGCAATAATAAAAAGATAATAGTTGCGAAAGTTTCTTTTTTATTTTCTCTTAAAACAAAAATAGCTGGAATTGTAAAAAAAGTTATACATAAAATATTAAGAGCGTATGTGCCTATTAAAGATGTTACTTGAATAAATTCAAGAATGTTAGAAAAACTGTATACAATTAAATTCCAAGGAAAGCCTGTTAAAAGTGTTCCTCTTAAAAATTCTACAACACCAAATAAAAGTACAAATAAAAACAAATTACTTAATGGTTTCTCAATACTAATTTTGAAAAAAATATATGTAATTAAACCATAAAATGTAGCTAGAAACGCCGGAATTAATACTAAAGCAAAGGGAATTAAAAATTCAAAGTTTTCATCAAATGATAATGAAATAGTAATCCAATATAAATTAGTTAAAAAATATCCAAATCCAAAAAACCAACCATATAAAAAAGATTTATTTTTATTTATTATTTTTTTTTTTTTAAATAAAATAATAAAGTAAGAACTAAAAGTTATAAAATTAATAAAAAAAAAATTATATGGTGGTAAACTTAAAGATGATAAGGCACCCAAAATAATTAAAAGAAATGATTCAAGATAAAATTTTTTTTTCAATTTAATTTAAATTTTTTATAACTGACCTATAAATTTTCTGTTCTTCTCTAAACATAATATTATAATCTTTTAATTTAATATGATCAAAACTTAATAAATGTAAAAATCCATGAATAAATGTCTTAATAACTTTATCTTTAAATAAATTTATTTCTAAATTTTTTGGTTTATTCATATAATTGAAACTAATTATTATATCACCTAAATATAATTCTTTTTTTAATTTGATTTTTTTTTGGAATGGAAATGAGAGTATATCTGTTGGTTTATTTTTATTTCTAAATTTTTTATTTAACTTCTTAATGCTCTGGTTATTTGATAAAAATAACGTGAAAAATATTTTTTTATCTTTAAACTGATATTTTTTTGGGAATGATTTACAGATTTGATTAAAAAAAAATTCTTTTTTTTTTATTTTAACAGACCAGTTTTTCTCATCTGATAAAACTTCTACATTAATCATTCTGATTGCTATATGCTTTAACAATCTTTGATACTAGAGGATGCCTAACAACATCTAAATGATCAAAATCAACAACAGATATTTCATCTAAATGAGATAAAAGTTTTTTAGACCTATCTAAACCAGACATGTTTTTATTTGGAAGATCTATTTGAGATGGGTCTCCATTAACCACGATCTTAGAGTTTTCACCAATTCTTGTTAGAAACATTTTTATTTGTGTATCAGTAGCATTTTGAGCTTCATCTAAAATTGCAAATGAATTTTTTAAAGTTCTTCCTCTAATAAATGCTAATGGTGCAATCTCTATATCTCCAATTTCAATCATTCTTTGAATTTTTTCAAAATGAAACAAATCATACAAAGAATCATACAAAGGTCTTAAATAGGGATCCACTTTCTCTTTCATATCTCCCGGCAAAAAACCTAACCTTTCTCCAGCTTCTACTGCTGGTCTAGATAAAATTATTCTTTCAATTTTTTTTTCAAGTAACATTGTTAGGCCCACTGCTACAGCCAAAAATGTTTTTCCTGTACCTGCGGGTCCCGTTGAAATAACCACATCACTCTGTCTTAATGCTCTTACATATTTTTTTTGTTTTTCTGATCTTGGGATAATTGATTTTTTTGGTGTTTTAATAATATCTGTAATGTTTGGATTTTTAACTTTTTCATTAATCATAAATTTATCAATTGAAGATAATATGTCTTTATTTTCAATATTTCCATTATTAATAAATTGGTTTGCTAAAAATTGTATTGCATTTTTAATTTCTTCATTTTTCTGAGGTGTCGATTTAATCAAAATAGAATTGCCCCTTGAATATAAATTTGATTTTGTAATTTTTTCTAGTTCCTTTAAATTTTTATTAAATTCCCCAACAACACCCATAAGTAAATCATTGTTGTGAAAAATTACACTCAAGGTATTATTATCAGAATAAACAAATTTTAAATTGGTATCAAAATTTTTTTTTGGTTTAATGCTCAAGTTTAAGCTACCTTTATATTTGATTGATTTACAACTTTTCCAAATAATGTGTTTTGGTTGCTATTTTGTATTTTAATTTGCACAATTTTTCCAATTAAATCATCGCTACCACTAAATAAAACCGATGTCATGTATTCAGATCTTCCAAATAATTTAGATTTGTCTTCCATTCGGTTTTCAACTAAAACATTAATAATTTTATTTTCAAATGATTTATTAACCTTTATTTGATTATCAAACAATTTTTTCTGAATAACCTCTAGTCTCTCTAGAGATTTTTTACTATTCATGGTAGGCAATTTAGAGGCTACGGTGCCAGGCCTTGGACTATAAATAAATGAGAATGAACTGACAAACTTTACCTCATCTATCAATTTTAATGTATCTTTAAAATCATTTTCATCTTCACCTGGATATGCAATTATAAAATCACTTGAGAACTCAATTTCTGGATTAATTTTTTTTAATTTATTAAAAATTTCTAAATATTTTTTTATTGTATGTTTTCTATTCATTAATTCTAAAACCTTATCGGAACCACTTTGAACAGGTAAATGAACTAAAGGCATCAGTTTTTTTGATTTTTTGTAAGTGTTAACCAAATCTTCTGTCATATCATTAGGATGTGATGTCATGTATCGAATACGTTTTAAACTTGAGATTTTTTCTAATTCTAAAATTAAATTTGATAACCTTAATCCATCAAAATTATAAGCATTAACATTTTGACCTAACAGTATGATTTCTCTTGATCCATTTTCAACTAAATGTTTAGCCTCCTCTAAGATTTGGTCAAATGGTCTTGAATACTCTGGTCCCCTGGTATATGGCACAACACAAAAATGACAAAATTTATCACATCCTTCTTGAATAGTTAAAAAAGAGGAAATTTTTTTTGTTTGATTTTTAATCTTACTTAAATAATCAAACTTAACGATTGCATCAAATTCAGTTTCCTCTTTTTTCTTTTTTTCATTTTGATGATTTAATATTGTATCATTAATTTTATGATAAGATTGAGGTCCAAGAACTAAATCAATATAAGGCTCTCTTTTTAACATCTCTTTATGTTCTGCTTGGGCCACACAACCAGCAACAATAACTAGAGGCTTACATTTTGATCTGAATATTTTTTTTACTCTTCCAATTTCGTGATAAACTTTTTCTTTAGCTTTATCTCTTATATGACAAGTGTTTAATAAATAACAATTTGCATCCTCATATTTGTCTGTTTTTTCATATCCAATTTTTTTTACAGTGTCATAAATCCTATTAGAGTCATATTCATTCATTTGACATCCAAACGTCTTGATGAATATCTTTTTTACATTCTTAGGATTATCTAAGTTTTGCAGCATCATCATCTATTTTTGCATTAAATGAAACAGATCTTCTTTCGTCTGATGTTTCAGAAAAAGGATAAACTGTATGCATCATATAGCTTGGGAAAAAATAAAAATCACCTACTTGGGGGGTGATCACATAAGTTGGTGTACAAACAAATTTTTTTGACCCGTCTATTAAAACTAACTTTCCATTATGATTTAATTTTTTGTTTTTTTGTTTTGTTTCACCCATTTTTTCTGGAATTTTAAGATAACCAACTCCTGAAATCTGTCCACTATGATAATGTATTGGATTATAATCATTTTTAAACTGTTTTACGACCCAAGAGGCAATTATATCAAATTTTTTTAAAGAAATATTATGTCCATCCAATAACCATTTTTGACATGATTGAGCTAAAAATTCAGCCCATTTAATTTTTTGCATAAATTCAATATCTAAACGAAATTCATTTGTTACATTTCCCGCTAAATACTGACCGTGATCAAGTTTAGAAATTTTTTCCTCATTAACTGATAAGTCATCAATGTATTGATTCATGTCGTTTATAATTTGATTTGGAATAGTTACTTTAGCAATAGATGGCCCGAATGGTCTCAAAATTTCAAAGCTCATATCATTTTTTTTTTACACCATATAACTCTAATTTATGATCAACTAATGTATATCCATATTTATCAGCTACCTTTTTTTGGAGTTCTTCTATCTCTTCATCAACAAACTCTATAATTTCTCCAGATTTAACATCAATTAAATGATCATGATGACTCTCTCTTAGTTGTTCATATCTCGCTTTACCTGCCTTAAAGTCATGTTTAACTAATATTCCTGCCTCTTCTAGAATTTTTACGGTACGATATACAGTGGCAATACTAATTTTAGAATCTATTTTGGATACTCTATTATAGAGTTCATCCACATCTGGGTGATCAGAGTCCCCATATTTTTCTTTGGACTCGGAAAGAACCTTTACTATTACTCTTCGTTGATCAGTTAATTTTACACCTTTTGATACACACTTTGCTTCTATTGTTTCTGACATAATTAATTTTAACTTATATAAATAGGATTAATCAAATTTTTTTTAACCTTAAATTTGTCACACAAATAAGGAATATTTTCATGCTTATTATCATCTAATTCAGAAAAATCATCAAAACTAAAACAATAATAATCAATTTTTCTTGCTAAATAAATTGCTTTTACAACTGCTAAGGAATTTCTGACCCCTGCAAAACTTCCGGGACCACGATTAACGTATAATTTTGAAATTGTAGCAATATTTAAACTATTATTCTTTAAAAAATCATCAATTAAAATAGTTAATTTCTCATAATTAGTTTTACTATTTTCATGACTAACACTATAAATATTTTTATCTTTAATGAGCATTAAAAATATTTTTTCACTAGCAGCGTCTATAATCAAATTATTCATAATACTTTTTTTATTAACAATAAATTCTAAATCAGAAGATTATAATATCAAACAATATTCAGAGGATGAGGGTGTTTTATCAATCATGTACCATAGATTTGATGAAAATAGATACCCATCGACAAATATCCAGATGGAAATCTTTTTAAAACACGTTCAATTGATAAAAGACTTAAATTATGAATTTATTCATCCAAATGATTTTAAAGAAAAATTTAATGTACCAAAAAAAAGAAAAAAAATACTTTTGACAATTGATGATGGATTTCAATCTTTTTATGAAATTGCATGGCCTTATTTGTATGAAAATAAAATTCCATTTATTTTATTTATTTCGACTGAACCTGTTGGAAATAGAGGTTATATGAATTGGGATCAAATAAAAGAAATCGAAAAAGAAAAATTTGCAATAATAGGTCATCATTCTCATTCTCATGAATACCTTATTCAAAAAAGTAATGAGAAATTTATTGATGATATTGAAAATGCAAATGTAATCTTTAAAAATAAACTTGGATATATCCCAGATTTATTTTCTTACCCTTTTGGAGAATATTCAGAATTTATGAGAAATTATATTTCTGATAATTTTTCTTTAGGTTTTGGTCAGCATTCAGGTGTAATAGACATTAATAAAGAAAAATTTCAACTACCAAGATTTCCAATCAATGAAAATTATGGTGAAATTAAAAGATTCAAATCTATAATAAATACATACCCTCTTGAATATAGAAGATTAATTCCAATTGAAAAAAAAATTAGTAAAGAAAATAATCCCCCAAATTTTTCTGTTGAGTTTTTTGAAAATCAAAAAAATATTAAGAATATAAATTGTTATTCAAATGAAGGTGGTAAATGGGAAAAGTCAAATTTAAATTTTAAAAATAATATTTTAAGTATTAAATTTAGAGAAGCCTTTCTTCCTAGAAGAGGAAGAGTAAACTGTTCATTAAATGATAACGGTAAGTGGAGATGGTTTGGAACTCAATTTATAATTTCTGAAAACTAAATTAAACTCTCTAACTCTAAACTCGAGGGTAAAAGTTTTGCATTATCAAAATCTTTCAAATTATTTTGATCAATAATCTTTTGTAAAATTTTAACATATTGTTGACCTGTCTCCGCATACTCATCTAAATAATTTGATAACAAAATACTATCTAAAGACTGTCCACTATCTCTTAATTGAGCTCTCGCTAATCTGAATTCTTTATAAGATTTATGAGTATTCAAATTTCTTTGATAAGCCCTTACCGAAGCTTGTAGCACATTAAATTTCATAACTTTATGTCCTTGGCTTTCATCAGCTTCCTTAGGCTTAAGTCCTTCACCAGACCAAGTCCACTGACCAAAAAGCGCATTCCCTTCTTGAGCAAATCTTGAAGTTCCCCATCCAGTTTCTTTCGCTGCTTGTGCCAACGCTAAGGAAACCGGAATTTCATCCATTCTTATTTTAAGAGTGGATAAATCTTTTGAGGGAATACCATATTGTTTATATTTCTTAACTAACCATTTTTTTTCCAAATTTGTGTTATTGCTTTTATTAATTATGGTAAAAAGCCTTTTTCTGTCTAATCGTATATTATTATTTTCCTGTAATATTAGAGGTAAAACAATTTGTATGAAAAACTCTTTCCTTTTTTTGGTATTTTCTATCATCTTAATTTCACGCGGAAAAGAATCTAAAGCTATAGGTTTTACCAGTTTATTTTTTCTTATATCTTTCAATCTATAATCTGTATCTTCAAAAAGTTGTTTAATAGTTGATGCATCTAATCTAACCGCATCAGATTCTTTTTCATTCAGACTATAAATATCAACGAGTAAATCTCTTTCATCATATTCTTCATTACTGTCTAATGTACCATTAATTTGTTTATCTAATGTATAAGCTAAAACTGTTTTTGAGTTATTTATGAACTCTTTAGGATTCAAAATTTTATCATTTGTAAAATTTACAATTAAAGGTAAGGAATAAAATCCGAATATTATAACAAAACTACTTAAAATTATTCTTACTAAAGATCCAAGATTATTATCGTCTAATTTTTTAAAAACTTTATTTTTTTTATATTTAAAAATTTTTTTCATATTTAAACTGATATTACCTCTTTAACTTCAGGTAAATAATGGCATAAAAGATTTTGAACTCCTTGCTTAAGTGTCATTGTAGAGCTAGGACATCCAGAACAACTCCCTTGGAGCTGGACTGTCACCACACCATCTTTAAATTTTTTAAATTTAATATCTCCACCATCTTTAGCAACTGCTGGTCTTATTTTTTGATCTAAAATTTGAACAATTTTTTTCTCAATTTCTCCAAGAGTTTCAACTGCTTCAAAGGGACTTTTGTCAATTACAAACTCTTTACCGCTAGAATAAAAATCGTTTATTAAAGATATTACAATATGTTTTATTTCATCCCATGAGGTATTATCATATTTATTTATTGAGATAAAATCTTTACTTAGAAAAATACCTTCAACACCATTAATTGACATCAAATTTCTAACTAGCTCATTTTTTACATCATCTTTTTTATTAATTTCAAATGAGCCTCCATTGGATACAGTTTTGCCTGGTAAAAACTTTAATGAATTAGGATTTGGTGTTATTTGGGTTTGAACGAACATATCTAATATATAATCAATAATTATGAAATTGACACTTGTTTAAGAAAATTAATTTAAAAACCTAGTATTTCTTGCATTTTTTTTACTTTATTGGATGCAATTTTATTAGCTTTTTTATGACCGTCTAAAAGGATTTTATCTAAAAATTCTTTATCATTAGTTAGTTTTTTTATTTCTTGTGAAATTGGATTTATTTTTTCAACCAAAACTTGAGAAAGTTTATCTTTAAATTCTGAAAAATTTTTTCCCTCAAATTCTTTAACAGTTTTATCTATGGTTGAGTTAGTTAAACTAGAATAAATTCCTAGAAGATTTTTTGCCTCTGGTCTTTCTTTTAGCTCGTTAACATTTGATGGTAGAGGAAGTGGATCTGTTTTTGCTTTTTTAATTTTATTAATTATTAAATCTTTATCATCTGTTAAATTAATTCTACTTAAATCTGATATTTCGGATTTGCTCATTTTTTTTGTTCCATCTTTTAAACTCATTATTCTTGAAAATTCTTTTTGAATAAGGGGTTCTGGAACAGTAAAGAAATTCTCAGCTCCATAATCATTATTAAACTTTTGAGCAATATCTCTGCATAATTCTAAATGTTGTTTTTGATCTTCTCCAACAGGTACATGAGTTGCATCATATAATAATATATCAGCAGCCATTAAAATTGGATATGAATAAAGACCAATACTTGCTTTTTCTTTATCTTTACCAGCTTTTTCTTTAAATTGTGTCATTCGGTTTAACCATCCCATCCTTGCAACACAACTTAATAACCATGTTGCCTCTGAATGGGCAGGTACAGTTGATTGATTAAAAATAATACTTTTTTCAGGATTTATTCCACACGCAATAAAAGTTGCAACAGTGTCTCTAATATTTTTTCTTAGTTCTTTTGGATCTTGTTTAATTGTTATGGCATGTAAATCAACAACACAAAAAATACAGTCATTTTCATTATCATTATTTAGTTCAACAAAATTTTTAATTGCTCCCAGATAATTTCCTAAGTGCAAATTACCTGTTGGCTGAACACCTGAAAATATTTTTTTACCCATCACTAATACTTTAATTTAATATCTTCTAATTTAAAAGCTTTGATCAAATAAGATGTGAATAAATAAAAACCAAGCCCTAAAATAACCGATAGAATTAAATAAACAGACTTTAAAGAATTTTCAAACGATAATTGCTCATTGAATATTATTATTAGATAATTAAAAAATAGCCCCATTAATATTGATGAAAATACAATCTTAAAAAATCTATTTATAAAAACATTGTTAAAACTAAATAAGTTTCTTTTTTGTAGAAATAAAAATAAAATAATCAGATTAAACCATGAAGAAATAGTTGTTGCTATTGGAATAATTATGAAACCAATTAATCTAAAAAAATAGACACTAATTAGAATATTTAACAAAACAGAAATTAAAGAAATATAAAAAGGTGTTTTAGTATCGTGGTTTGCAAAAAAGAAATTTGAAAAAACCTTGATCATTGCAAAAGCGGGAAGACCCAGACTAAAGTAATATAATGCTTGAGCTGAATTAGAAACAGAACTTTCACCAAATTGTCCATATCCAAATAGTGCTGAAATGATCTCGTCCGATGCAACAAGCAATGCAATAGAAGCAGGTAAACTCAAAAATAAACTTAATTCTAATGCTTTGTTCTGAATCAAATCAATTTTTTTTTTATCTTTTTTACTTATATGTTTCGATAATTGAGGAAGTATAACAATACCAATAGCAATCCCCGCAATCGCTAAATTAATTTGATAAATTCTGTCAGCATAATAAAGGTACGAAACAGCGCTAGCTTGAAAAGAAGCAATAATTGTTCCAACTAAAATATTTATTTGGGTAACACCTGAAGAAAAAATACTAGGGAGTAATTTATTAAAAAATAATTTTACTTTTTTGGAAAGTTTAAAATTAAAATTAAATGTTAATTTTAAATATTTTGTCACAAAAAAATATAAAAATATAAGTTGCAGAAATCCTGCAAGAGTAACACCATAAGATAAATAATAAACTAACTCATCGTTTAAAGACTTATTAAGTAATAAAATAATTATTAAAACAATATTTAAAATGATTGGTGCTGCAGCAGCCTCAGCAAATCTATTGTGAGAATTAAGTATTGCTGAAAAAAAAGAAGCTAATGATACCAAAATTAAAAAAGGGATAGTAATTCTTGTAAGATTTATTGCTAGGTTCATTTTTTCATTATCTTCAATAAATCCTGGAGCAATCAACGATACAAATGCTGGCATAAATATTTGCACTATCAAAACCAATACTAATAAAATTAAAAATAAATAATTAAACACTTCGTTTGCAAATATATTAGATTTACCTTTCCCTTTAATTATTTCTGATGAGTAGCTAGGAATAAAAGCTGCATTAAAAGTTCCTTCAGAAAACAATCTTCTAAAAGTATTTGGTATTCTGAATGCCACAAAAAAAACATCCGCTAAAAGACCTGTGCCTAGAAATATAGCTATCAAAATATCTCTAAGATAACCAAGTAACCTACTGATTATTGTAAAAAAACTGAAAGTGCCTGTTGACTTAATTAAGTTCATAAATCATATTAGTCTTAATTTTACCCCATTTGTACACCTAATTAATCTAAATGAAAAAAACAAAGACTGATCATTATACTGATAAAGAAGCTCTAGAATTTCATACCCAGAAAAAACCTGGTAAAATTGAAATTGTTTCGTCTAAAACTATGACAACCAAAAGAGATCTTGCGCTAGCATATTCTCCTGGTGTAGCGGCTCCAGTGAGAGCAATAAGCAAAAACCCAGAGGCAGCTTATGACTACACAAGTAAGGGAAACCTTGTTGCAGTAATCAGTAATGGTTCGGCAATCCTTGGTATGGGTAACTTAGGTGCACTAGCATCCAAACCTGTAATGGAAGGTAAGGCTGTTTTATTCAAAAGGTTTGCTGATATAGACTCTATTGATCTTGAAATTGACTGTAACGAAACAAATGAAATTATAAATTCTATTAAAAATTTTGCACCAAGTTTTGGGGGTATAAATTTGGAGGATATAGCAGCACCAGATTGTTTTATAATAGAGGAAAAACTAAAAGAAATTTTAGAGATTCCTATTTTTCATGATGATCAGCACGGTACAGCTATTATAACTACAGCTGCTTTAATAAATGCGTTAGATATAAATAAAAAATCAATCAAAGATATTAAAGTTGTTGTTAACGGAGCCGGAGCGTCAGCAATGGCATGTACAAATTTATTTAAAAATAGCGGTGTTCCACAAAAAAACATTACAATGGTCGATAGAAAAGGAGTGATTTATCAGGGTAGAGAAAACTTAAATCAGTGGAAATCTAGCCATGCGATTGAAACTAAAGATAGAACCTTATCAGATGCAATTGAAAATGCAGATGTCTTTTTAGGACTGTCTTCAAAGGGAGCTTTAACAAAAGATATGGTAAAAAAAATGGCAAAAAATCCTATTATTTTTGCTTGTGCCAATCCAGATCCTGAAATTCTTCCTGAAGAAATTGAGGAAGTACGAAATGATGCAATTATTGCAACTGGTAGATCTGATTATCCGAACCAAGTAAACAATTTAATAGGATTTCCTTATATTTTTAGAGGAGCATTGGATGTCAGATCTAAAACTATAAATGAAGAAATGAAAGTTGCTGCAGCTAATGCCATAGCAAATTTAGCTAGAGAAGATGTTCCAGATGAAGTTGTTGCAGCTATGGGTGGAGAAAGGCCTCACTATGGAAAAGAATACATAATACCGTCAACCTTTGATCCAAGACTAATAAGTGTGATACCAGCTGCTGTTGCAAAAGCTGCAATGGATAGTGGTGTTGCAAGAAAGCCTATTGATAATTTTGAGCTCTATAAAGATCAACTTAAACAAAGATTAGATCCAACTGTAACAATCATGCAAGGTATCAACAATTATATCAAAAAAAAACAAAAAAAAATTGTGTTTGCTGATGGGGAAGATATTAACACATTAAAAGCAGCAATTGCTTTTAAAAATTCTAAACTTGGTATTCCAATTCTAATTGGTAAAGAAGAAAAAGTTAAAGAGCAAATAAAGAAAATTGGTTATGATGAAAACTTTGATATAGAAATTGTTAACTCTAAAGATACTGGGAAAAGAGAGAAATATGTAAAATATTTATTTAAAAAATTACAAAGAGAACAAGGTATGTTGGAGTGGGACTGCGACAGACTTGTAAGAAATGATAGGGTTGTTTGGGCTGCATGCATGGTAGCTTGTGGTGATGCAGACGGAGCTGTTACGGGTAATACGAGAAGGTTTGGGGCTTCATTAGAAAAGATAAAACAAGTAGTTAATCCGAGAACCGGTGAAATAATGTTCGGGCTTAATTTAGTGGTACATAAAGGAAAAACTATATTTGTTGCTGATACAAGTGTTCACGAATATCCAAGCTCTGAAGAGATGTCTGAAATAGCAATTTCTGCTGCCAGAGTTGTGCGATTATTCGGGTTTGATCCCAAAGTTGCTTTTGTCTCTCATTCAACATTTGGACAACCTGTTACTAGTAGAACTAAACATATAAAAAAAGCTGTAGATATTTTAAAAGAAAAAAAAGTAGATTTTGAGTTTGATGGAGATATGCAACCAGATGTTGCTCTCAATAAAGAATATAAAAATCTTTACCCTTTTTCAAATATAGTTGGTAATGCAAATATACTAATAATGCCTGGTCAACATAGTGCTGCAATATCTTACAAAATGATGAAAGAGCTAGGTGATACAAAAGTTATTGGTCCACTTTTAATTGGATTAGGCTTACCAATTGAAATTGCCCCATTAAGAACTTCCACTTCAGAATTAATAAATCTAGCATCAATAGCTGCTTATTCTGCTGATGTAATTGATTATGAAAAATAACTAATCTTTTTGAATTCTTAAATCGTCTAAAAGAATAATACTTGCTATAACATCTTCGACATCTAAGATTTCTTTTGCTTCAGCAGTAACTTCATCTTTTTCTTCAGATGTTAAAGCAATACCATAAACATAAATTTTTTTTTTATAAGTATCAATTTGATAATTTGTTGCTTTTATTTTTTTATTAAAAATCATTGCAGATCTTAACTGGGAAGTTATTAAGATATCTTTGGCAGATTGTTTAAAACTAAAATCCTCTTTAATTTTAATATCATTTCTTACAGATCTTGTTCCTTTTGTTTCCCATGCAAGTTTTGTAATTTTAAGTTTTTCTTCTGGATTATCTACTTTTCCTGTTAAAAAAATTCTACCATCTAAAACTTTTGTTTTAACTGATAATAAATATTTTTTATCAAGTAAAAGAATTCTAGCTGTAACATTTTTTTCCATAATGGAGTCATCGACTTGGGTACCAACAGATCTAGGATCAAAAGCTACAGATACACCAGTTCCAAAAACACCCTTAGAAGCAGCGCCAACACATCCTGATAAAATTAAACCTATAAAAAAAATTATTAATAAATTATTTTTCATTCTTTAGTTTTAAACAATAATCATAAATTTTTTTTTTAGAGACTTTACCGTTTTGACTAATTAGATTAGTTATTTCTTTTACACTTAATTTGTTAATCATTTTTTCAATATTCCTTTTATCTGATTCATTTAAAAAATGAGAGGTTTTTTTATCTAACTTCTTTTCTGAGATAACTAGGGTTAATTCTCCTTTTAGTTCGTTTTTAAAAGGTTGTAGCTCATCTATATTGTATCTTGTAAATTCTTCATAATACTTAGAAATTTCTCTACAAATTAATATTTTTCTATTTTTAAAATAATTTTTAAGATGTGGAATAATTTTATTAATTTTTTTTGGAGAAACAAAAAAAACTATACAAAAACTTTGATTTGATAATTTATCTAATTCCTCTTTAAGCATTTTCTCTTTCTCTGGAAAAAAACCATAGAATAAATACTTTTCATCAAAACCACTAACAGACATCGCTGCAGAAACAGAGGAAGGTCCTGGTAGCGGAATAACATTTATATTCTGATTTAAACATTCATTAACTAAGATAGAACCTGGATCTGATACAGTTGGTGTTCCAGCATCAGATATTAAAGAAATAATTTTATTTTCTTTTAATAAATTTATGATTTTTGATAAATTTTTAGTTTCATTAAATTTATGGTTAGAAATCAACTTTGTTTTTATTTCAAACTTATCTAATAATTTTTTTGATACTCTAGTGTCTTCACAAAGTACATAATCTGACTTTTTTAATAATTCTATTGCCCTTAAAGTAATATCTCTTAAATTTCCAATAGGAGTTGGAACTAAATATAGCCCTTTTTTAAACTCATTATTATGTGATAAAGGGTTTACCATAATTTAAACAGTATTAGAGTAATAGTAGCATCAAATGAATAAAATTTTTATAATTCTTTTTTTATCATTTTATAATTTATTTTTTATAGTTAATTCGACTTTAGCTGAAGAAAATAAAATTAAAATTGGTTTGTTAGTTCCATTATCAGGAGATAACGCCGAAATAGGTAAACAAATCATAAAAGCAACTCGTTTAGCATTAAAAGAGATTAATTCTGATAAATTAGAAATATTTCCTAGAGATACTGAGTCTGATCCAAACAAAACTTTAATTAATGCTATTGAACTAAAACAACTTGGTATTAGCTTGGTCATAGGTCCAGTTTTTCACGATAACTTAATTTACCTAGATGAAGTAAAGGACATTACATTTTTATCATTTACAAACAAAACTTTAGAACTTCCAAAAAATGTAATCAGTTCTGGAATCAATTCTACATCTCAACTTAATACTATTAAAAAATTCATTAATCTCAATAAAATAAAAAGAACAATATTTTTAATACCTAACTTAAATTATGATTTAGAAATCAGACATGGGATTAAAAAATCCAAAATCAAAACTTCAAAACAATATTTTTATGATATCGAGCCTACAAAGCTTACAAAACAAATTGAAAAAATCACAAATTATGAAATTAGAAAACAGAATTTAATAGATGAGATAACAAGATTAGAAAATTCTGACGACCCAAATAAAGAAAAAAAGATAAAGAATCTAGAAAAAAGATATACAATTGGAAATGTAAATTTTGACTCTGTTATTATCGCAGATTTTGATGAAAGTCTTAAAAGTGTTATAACCTCCCTACTTTACACAGATGTGTCACCAAAAGATAAATATTTTATTACTTTAAACCAATGGTTTGACGAAAGTTTAATAAATGAAACAGTTTCTCAACCTATTTATTATCCATCAATAAATAAAAAAAATTTAGAAGAATTTGAAAAAAAATTTTTTAAACAATTTGACGAAAATCCAAACCATATATCCTTGTTAAGTTATGATTTACTTGGTTTAGTTTATTATCTTTCTTTAAAGAATAGTGTAACAGAAATTAATAAAGCATTTAATGCAAAAAACTCTTTTAAAGGAAAAATTGGAATTTTTGATATAGAAAATAACCGTATTAACCATAGGTTAAATTTTTACAAAATAGAAAATGGTTCTATTAAAGAAATTTTTTAATTTTTTTAAAAGCATTAAATCTATGATCTATTTTATACTTTTTATCAGGAGAGATTTCACCAAATGTTAATTTTTTACCTAATGGAATAAAAATTGGATCATAACCAAAACCATTTTTACCTTTTGGTTTTGCTGAAATAATTCCATCTACTTTACCTTTTGCACAAGCTATTTGTCTATCTAAAAAACTAATTGAAAGAGCACAAACAAATCTTGCTTTAATTTTTTTACTTCTCCAATCTTTATCTTTTTTAGATAATTCTTTGTAAACTTTTTTTATAGCTTTATTAAAATCTAAATCTCTTCCTGCCCATCTAGCAGAATAAATACCTGGAGATTTATTCAAAAAATCTATTTCTAAACCAGAGTCATCAGCGAGACATGGTAAATTAGTTTTCTTTGAAAAATACTTAGATTTAATAATAGAATTTTCTTTAAATGTTTTTCCATTTTCTCTTGGGCTTTTGAGATTAAAATAAGATGTTGAATAAGTTTTAATGTTTTTTGGTAGTAATGCCTGTATTTCCTTTAATTTCCCTTTGTTATTAGTGCCTATTAAAAGATAAGAAATTTTTTTCATTTAAACCTAGCAATTTCAGAATTCCTTACCATATAAGCGTTTATGGAGAAAGAACAAAAACCTTTAGAAGAAGATAAGTTATCTGAAAACGTTGAAGCTGAAAATGAGATTGAATCAAGAAATGATGAAGAAAAAAAAGAAATTAATATTTCTCCTGAAGAAAAAATAAAAGAACTAGAAGATAAATTGACAAGAACATTTGCCGAAATGGAAAATCAAAGAAGACGTTTTGAGAAAGAGAAAGATGATGCTTTTGAATATGGTGGATACTCATTTGCAAAAGAAGCTTTAAATTTAATTGACAATCTCGAAAGATCTAAACAAGTTTTAAAAAATGATGAAAAATTAAAAAATACTGAAGCTTTAAAAAAAACTTTAGATCATTTAGAAATTATCAATAAAGATTTAATTTCTATTTTTAACAAAAATAATGTTAAACCAATTGAATGTTTGAATAAAAAACTTGATCCAAACCTTCATCAAGCTATGATGGAAATTGAAGATGATCAAAAAGAAGCAGGCACTATTATTCAAGAAATTCAAAAAGGGTTTACAATAAAAGACAGGTTATTAAGGCCTTCATTAGTTGGTGTTTCAAAAAAAACTGAGATTAAAGAGAAAAAAACACAAGAAAATGAAGAAAATAGCGAGAATAATTAATGATTAGATCAACTTGTAGAATTAAATTTAACCCCTATATGAAGAAAGAAAGTAAATAAATTTATGAGTAAAATTATTGGAATCGACCTTGGAACTACAAACTCATGTGTTGCAATCATGGAAGGTAGCCAACCAAAAGTTTTAGAAAATGCTGAAGGGGCAAGAACAACGCCTTCAGTTGTAGCATTTACTGAGGAAAGTGAAAAACTAATAGGTCAACCTGCAAAAAGACAAGCAGTAACCAACCCTGAAAATACAATTTTTGCAGTTAAAAGATTAATTGGAAGAAACTTTGAAGATCCAACTGTTAAAAAAGATATTGAGGCTGCACCATTTAAAATTGTTAATTCAGATAAGGGTGATGCATGGATTGAATCTAAAGGAGAAAAATATTCTCCCTCTCAAATTTCTGCATTTATTCTCCAAAAAATGAAAGAAACAGCAGAAAAATATTTAGGTCAAGCAGTATCTAAAGCTGTTATAACAGTGCCTGCATATTTTAATGATGCACAAAGGCAAGCAACAAAAGATGCAGGAAAAATTGCTGGTTTAGAAGTTTTAAGAATTATTAATGAGCCCACTGCTGCATCATTAGCTTATGGCTTAGATAAAAAACAAAATAAAAAAATTGCTGTTTATGATCTAGGAGGTGGAACGTTTGATGTTTCTATACTTGAACTAGGTGATGGAGTTTTTGAAGTTAAATCAACTAATGGTGACACTTTCTTAGGTGGTGAAGATTTTGATAATGCGATTGTTGAATACTTAGCCTCAGAATTTAAAAAAGATAATGGAATTGATTTAAAATCTGATAAGCTTGCACTGCAAAGATTAAAAGAAGCTGCTGAAAAAGCGAAAATTGAATTATCTTCAGCAGAACAAACAGATGTTAACTTGCCTTTTATAACTGCAGATAAAACTGGTCCAAAACATATTAACATAAAGATGACAAGAGCTAAATTAGAAGCTCTAGTTGAAGATTTAATTGCCAGAACAATGCCTCCTTGTAAAACAGCTTTAAAAGATGCTGGTATTACAGCTAATGAAGTTGATGAAATAGTTATGGTTGGTGGTATGACAAGAATGCCAAAGGTAGTTGAAGAAGTTAAAAATTTTTTTGGAAAAGATCCAAATAAAAGTGTAAATCCTGATGAGGTTGTTGCTATGGGTGCAGCTATTCAAGCCGGTGTTTTACAAGGAGATGTGAAAGATGTTCTGCTTCTTGACGTTACACCTTTATCTCTAGGTATTGAAACTTTAGGTGGTGTTTCTACAAAGCTGATTGAGAAAAATACAACCATTCCAACTAAAAAAAGCCAGGTTTTCTCAACTGCTGAAGATAATCAGCCTGCAGTCTCAATTAGAGTGTTACAAGGTGAAAGAGAAATGGCAAGTGATAATAAAATTTTAGGAAATTTTGAATTAGTTGGTATTGCTCCTGCTCCACGAGGTGTGCCTCAAATTGAGGTTACTTTTGATATTGATGCAAACGGTATAGTAAATGTTTCAGCAAAAGATAAGGGAACTGGAAAAGAACAAAAAATTCAAATTCAAGCTTCAGGTGGATTAAGTGATGAAGAAATTGAAAAAATGGTTAAAGATGCAGAAGCTAACAAAGAAGCTGACAAAAAGAAAAGAGAGTCTGTTGATGTAAGAAATCAAGCTGATACACTGATCCATTCAACTGAAAAAAACCTTAAAGAACATGGTTCTAAAGTTTCTGATGCTGAAAAAAAAGCCATTGAAGATGCATCTAACTCACTAAAAGAAAGTTTAAAAGGTGAGAATATTGATGATATTAAAAAGAAAACTGAAACATTAGTTCAAGCTTCAATGAAACTTGGAGAAGCTATTTATAAATCACAACAAAATACAAAGCCATCTTCTGAGAAAGATGATGGAAAAGATGAAAAGGGAAAAAAAGACGATAATGTTGTTGATGCTGACTTTGAAGAAGTAAAAGACGAGAATAAAGAAAAAAGCGCTTAATTGACATCTATTTGTCCAGGTTATTTACATGGCTAAAAGAGATTATTATGATGTCCTCGGTGTAAATAAAAGTGCAAATCCTGAAGAATTAAAATCTGCTTATAGAAAATTAGCCGTAAAGTATCATCCTGATAAAAATCCAGGAGATAAAAATGCTGAAGAAAAATTTAAAGAAGCAAGTGAAGCTTACGGAATTCTATCCGATAAATCAAAAAAAGAGAACTACGATAATTTTGGTCATGCAGCTTTTGAAAATGGTGCTGGAGGCAAAGGTGGTTTTGGAGGATTTGGGGGATTTAGTGGTGCAGACTTTTCAGACATTTTTGAGGATTTTTTTGGTGATTTTGGAGGGGGCGGTAGACGAAGTTCAAGAGGAAGAAACTCTAATAATAGAGGCTCAGACCTAAGATATGATTTAACAATATCGTTAGAAGAAGCTTACGAAGGAAAAAAACAAAATATACAATTTTCAACATCTGATAAGTGTAATTCGTGTAAAGGGAATGGATCTAAACCAGGATATAGTCCGGATAGATGCACTTATTGTGGTGGAAATGGAAGAGTACGGTCGAACCAAGGCTTTTTTACAGTTCAACAGACATGTCCTCAATGTAACGGTAGTGGAGAAGAGATAACAAATCCATGTTCAGATTGTAATGGACAGGGAAATAAACAAACTACTAAAAAAATATCTGTAACTATCCCAAAAGGAGTCGATGATGGCACAAGAATTAGACTTGCAGGAAAAGGTGAAGCAGGAACAAGGGGTGGGGCAAGTGGTGATTTATATCTATTCATCAATGTTAAAAATCATGATTTGTTTAAAAGATCTGATGTCAATTTATTTTTTGAATTTCCAATTTCTATAGCTGATGCTGCACTTGGTACAACAATTGAAATACCAACTATTGATGGAAAAAAAGCGAAGATAAAGATTCCTGATGGTACTCAAGATGGTAAACAATTTAGATTGAAAGGGAAAGGCATGCCCTTTATGAAAAGAGGAGATTTTGGTGACTTATATGTGCAAGTTAAGACCGAGGTGCCAATTTATTTAAATAAAGAACAAAAAGATTTATTGGAAAAATTTAGAAAAATTGAAAATGAAAAATCTAATCCAAGTATTAAACAATTTTTCCAAAAAGCAAAAAATTTTTGGAAAAACTAATCTTTGTAATAATCAAAAGATAGTTATAAAATCCCTATAAATGAAAAAAATAAACATATCAATCACAGGCTGTATGGGTCGTATGGGCCAACAAATAATTAAATCATTAAAAAAAGAAAAAAACTTTAAAATTCATAGCTTAACAGAATACAAAAAAATGAATAAAAAATTCCTTGGAATAAAACCACAACTAAACACTGAAAAAGCTTTTAAAAAAACAGATGTGATTATTGATTTTACAAATCCTAAATGTACTTTGGAAGTTTTAAAAATAGCATCTAAATTAAAAAAAAAGGTAGTTATTGGAACTACTGGTTTTACAAAAAAAGAGGAAAATTTGATTAAATCTTACTCAAAAAAAATACCAATATTAAAAGCTGGCAATATGAGTTTAGGCATAAATCTTTTAATGTATTTAACTGAAATTGCCTCAAAAGCTTTGGGAAATAAATACTTAAGTAAAATTTTTGAAGTTCATCATAAGTATAAAAAAGATTATCCCTCAGGAACCGCTTTAATGCTTGGCAAAGGAATAGCCGTTGGAAGAAAAAAAGAATTTTATAGTTTAATAGGAAAAAAATTTCTTAATAAAAAATCTTTTCCGTATGGAAAAAAAATAAATTTTAATTCTATAAGAAAAAGTGAAATAATAGGAGAACATGAAGTTTTATTTTCAAATAATAAAGAAATAATCAAATTAAATCATGAAGCTTTCGACAGAACTTTGTATTCTGAAGGGGCTCTCTCAGCTGCAAAATGGTTAAACAATAAAAAAAATGGTTTATACTCCATGAGAGATTTAATGAATTTCGGATAATGAACGAAATTGAAAGGGCAAGTAAAGTATTAAAAATACTTAATAAAACTTATCCAAAAATAAAAGTGCCTTTAAAAAGTAGAAATGTATTTACTTTACTAGTATCCGTTCTTCTATCTGCTCAATGCACTGATTTAAATGTAAATAATGTTACAAGAAATATTTATCCAAGATACTATAAACCAGATCACTTTATAAAATTAGGAAGAAAAAAAATTGAAACTTTAATAAAAAAAATTGGAATTTTTAGAGTTAAAGCAAAAAGTATATATAATATGTCAAAAATCTTAATTAAAAAATATGATGGTAAAGTACCAAAAACTTTTGGAGAATTAGAAAAATTGCCAGGAGTTGGACACAAAACAGCGAGTGTAGTGATGTCTCAAGGATTTGGTTATCCAGCTTTCCCTGTTGATACACATATTCATAGACTAGCTCAAAGATGGGGACTAACAAATGGTAAAAATGTTATTCAGACAGAGAAAGATTTAAAAAGATTATTTCCAAAAAAAAATTGGAATAAACTTCATCTTCAAATAATTTATTATGGAAGAGAATATTGTAAAGCTCGTGAATGTTATGGATTGACTTGTAAAATTTGTACTACTTGTTATCCTAAAAGAAAAAAACCTATTATCACAAAAAAACCAAAATGAAAATTTTAGGAATTGGAAATGCTATAGTTGATGTACTTTGTAAAGTATCAGAAGATTTTTTAAAGAATCATTCGCTTATAAAAGGAACAATGAAATTGATAGATGAGTCAGAATTTAAGACATTAATATCATCATTAAAAATTGAAGAAACTATTTCTGGGGGTTCTGTTGCTAATTCTATTGTTGGTTTATCTCAACTTGGTAATGAAGTTGGATTTATAGGAAAAATTAGTGACGATGAGCTTGGCCAAAAATATGAGGATGGATTAAAAAAAGAAAATGTTAAATATTTATATAATAAAAAAAATGAAAAAGTTCCAACTGGTTCTTGTTTAATCCTAATAACACCTGACTCGGAGAGAACTATGTGTACATTTCTAGGAACTGCAGGAGACATAAGTGACAAAGATGTTAATGAAAAAAATATTAAAGAATCAGATATTGTTTTTTTAGAAGGATATTTATGGGATGAAGGAAAACCTAAGAAAGCATTTGATAAAGCAATTAAAATTTCAAAAAAAACTGCAATGTCATTGTCTGATACATTTTGTGTTGATAGACACAGATTAAATTTTTTAAAACTTGTTCAAAATGATCTAGATATTGTTTTTTCAAATGAACAAGAAATAATTTCATTAATTAATGCCAAATCATTTGATGAAGTTATTTCATTTTCTAAACAAATTAAAAAAAATATAATAATTACCAGAGGTGAAAAAGGAGCATTATCTATTTTTGGAGATGAAATAATTGAGTGTGATGCAAAAAAAAATCTGAAAATTAAAGATTTGACTGGGGCTGGTGATTTATTTGCTGCAGGTTATTTACACGGAATAATTAATAATTTAACAATAAAAGAAAGTTTAATTAAAGGAACAGAATTATCATCAAAAATTATCCAAAAAATTGGAGCTAGAATTTAATTTTTTTTTCTTTTAAAACTACCTTTCCCTTTTTTTGGCTTAACAACTTTTGGTTTATACCTTTTATTAATTAGACTTTTTGCTATTGGATTTTTTTTCAATTTAAAGAATATCCTTCTTTATCAAATTTTATAAAACTAGGGTCATTAAAATTATCAATCATTTTTTTTCTAATTCTGTATATATGTGTTTCAACTGTGTGTGTTTCTAAATCTGATGAGTAATTCCAAACATTTTTCTGTATCTTTTTCAGATTTACTTTTTTATTAGCTTGAATAAATAAAATTAAATCACACTCCTTTTCAGTAAGATCAATATTAATTTTACCAAAATTTATTTTTCGAGAATTTAAATCAAGAATATATTTTCCAATTTTAATTTTTGATTGGTTATTGAATTGATTCCTTAAGAAACCTAAATTAATTAATTCTATTATTTGTTTAATTTTTTTGGGTAGACTATTTATTACTAAACAATTTTTAATGTCTTTATTGAATTCTGTAGTAACTACCAAATAGTTATTATATTTTTCAAATTCTATTTTTGAGAGTTCACTTTTAGCAATAAAATTAATTTTAAAATTTAAATTTTCTTTGATTTCATCTAGTATTTGAAATAATTTAACTGAGTCATATATTAATAAATTTTTAGAATTCATAAAAATAAAATGCAAATCATAATTCAAAATAAAGATACACTTTTATACGATGATTTTAAATTTAAATGTAGTGTTGGAAAAGCAGGTGTATCATCAAAAAAAATTGAAGGAGATAATAAAACTCCCAAAGGTACTTACGCTTTAGGCCCACTTTATTTTAGAAAAGATAGACTATCAAAACCTCAAACGAAAATTAAAACAATAAAAATCAATAAAAATTTTAGATGGTGTGATGATATTAACAGTAGGTTTTATAATAAAATTATAAGATCGAGAAAAAAAATTAGATCTGAAAAACTATATAGGAGAGATAAAAAATATGATCTTGTACTTATAATTCATTATAACACTACAAAACCAAAAAAAAATAAAGGAAGTGCAATTTTTCTACATTTGACAAATAATTATAGTAAAACACAAGGTTGTGTAGCAATTAAAAAAAAAGATATGTTAATTCTCCTAAAAATAATAAATAAAAAAACAAAAATCAAAATTATTTAATTTCTATTTCCAAAAATTTTAGATCCTATTCTTATAAAAGTAGCACCACAATTTATAGCATCTAAATAATCAGATGACATACCCATACTTAAATCTTTAAGACCTATTAATTTATTAAGTTTTAACATTTCATTAAAATATGATTTGTGCATTCCATCCTGTGGAGGTATGCACATTAACCCAACAATGTTTAATTTATATTCATTAACACACTTTTCATAGAAATCTCTTAACTTCTCTTTATCTATTCCACTTTTTTGCATTTCATCCCCTATATTAATTTGAATAAATATTTTTAAATTTCTTTTTTGTTTTTTTTGTTCTGTTGAAATTTTTTCAGCTAATTTAATGTTATCTAAAGAATGGATATAATCAAATAAAGGTACTACATATTTTACCTTGTTAGTTTGTAATTTACCTATCATATGTAATTTAACATGTTTTAAAGAATTTTTTATAGCTGCCCATTTCTCAACAGCTTCTTGAACTTTATTTTCTCCAAAATGAATGTGGCCATTATCAATTAATGGTTTAATTTCATTTATTGGAAAAGTTTTACTAACAGCAACAATATTTATATTCTCAATATCATCAAATTTTGACTTTATCTCCTCATTTATTAAAACTAAGTTGTTAATACTTTTATGCAAAAAAATTTACCTAAAATTTACTGTTTTGTTGATGAATTTAATTTATCAGATTTATCAAAATTAAGTAAGAATATTAATATAATTTATAGAAATTATAATAATATTAATCACATAGATAATATTCTTAAATTAAAAAAATTTTGTAGAAATTCTGGTAATAAGCTTTATCTGTCAAATAATATAAAGCTTTGTATCAAATTGGGTTTAAATGGTCTTTACATACCATCATTTAATAAAACAATTAATTATGGTCTAGGTTATAGCCTACCAAAATCTTTTAAAATTATTGGTTCGGCTCACAATTTGACTGAAATTATAACTAAACAAAAACAAAAATGTGATGAAATTTTTCTTTCTCCAATTTTTAAAGTTGATAAATCCAAAAATTATTTAGATATATCAAGATTCAATTTAATAGCTTTAAATAGCAAAGTTGACTGTATTGCGCTTGGTGGAATTAATCAAAAAAATATAAAAAAAATTGGATTATTAAAATCTAAAGGATTTGCATCTATAAGTTGGGCAAAAAAAAACGGCCTAAGTAAACTTAGGCCGTTTTAAATTTTAACTTTTTACGTTTAATTAAAACGCAAATGCTAAAGAAACTTCAGTGAACGAATAATCTGTTCCTGCAGTTCCTGAAATTGAATCAGTTTTGTTAGCAACTGCACCAAGAGTCATAGAACCCATAGTGTAAGAAGCTGAGAAACCAGAACTTTCTTCGTCAGATTTTGTAGAATCTTCATATTCTACAGTAGATATACCATACGATACACTTAGGTTTTCGTTAACAGCAACAGATATTGAAGCAGCTTCTCTATCTACGTCAGAGTTTGCAGCAGTCTTATCTATTTCTGATAATTGAACACCAAAAGTTGCAGCGCCGGCTGTGTACTTAGCCCACATAGTAGTCATATCATCTTCTGAAGTGTTTGATATTACGTTAGTTCCAGAACCTATACCAAAAGAAGCACCATCTACTAATTCATTAGCGATAAGCACTATTGAGTTATCAGTTCCTAAACCAGTTCTAGCATATGAAGCAGATGCTGTAATACCATTCATAGTCATTTCATAACCTAAAGTATTATCACCACCTAAATCAGTTACACCGTTGTCAGTACCGTCAACGTCATCCCAAACTTGCTCTCCAGCAGTTGGCATAACATCAGAATATTTACTGATACCAGCTTGGTGTGAAACGTTACCAAATGAAATAACACCAGCGTCACCCATATCTAAAGCAAGTTTAGAACTTGAGAACACAGCGTTAGCCATTGTGTAACCGTAACTTATAGCCATACCATTATCTAGATCACCTGATCCAGAAAATGTGATTGTAGTTGAATCAGACCAAGGGTTTGCTGAAACTCTTTCAGAACCTTTTGACTGATACTTCACTTTCGCTGTTCCAGAAACATCTAAGCTTCCAGCTACAGCAGTTGAAGCAACTAAAGATCCAGCTAAAGCTGTTAATCCTAGTTTTTTTAAATTGTTCATATTTTACTCCTATATATTTATAATTATAAACAGGGTAAAATTATTATAGGATTTGAATTTATTGTAAAAAAAATGACATTTAGCATACTAATTTATAAAAGTGTTGTAATAATATCACATATTATTAATTAGATAAGGAATTAACTATTTTTTTTAACTTTTTGATATAAAACTTAGTGAGATATTATGATTTTAACCAAATATATAGGCAAATTTTTACTTTTTATACCTGTTTTAATTCTTTTAAATTCATGTGGAATTTACAGACCAGTAGACGCTAGGGAATTCCCTCCTGAACCTGAAAAAAGAGTCGCCAAAAACATAGAGGAAGGGCGTGGATTTCGATTATTTGGTCCTGATAATAAGGGCGGTGGTGTTTTTGATTTTGCGACATCTAATGAACTTTGGAGAGCTAGTTTAGATACCTTGGATTTTATGCCATTAATGTCAGCTGATTATGGAGGGGGTATTTTAATTACTGATTGGTATAATGAAAATAACAATTATCAAGATTATATAAAAATATCTATTCGGTTTTTAACGAATGAAATTAGATCTGACTCACTTAATGTTAAAGTTTATACAAAGAATTGTAAAAGCATGGATAAATGTACAATTAATGAAGATAACCCTGAAATTAAAAAAAAACTTATTTCAACAATTTTGAAAAAAGCCTCAAAATATAAAGAAGACAAAAAAAAGAAAGATGATTAATTTCATTTTCATTTAATAATTAATCTCCAAATGGCTACCATAAGTGAACAGATATAACTTTAAAATAATTGAAGAAAGATGGCAAAAAGTTTGGAAAAAAGGAAATTTCTTTTCTTCAAAAGTTAATAAGGATCAAAAAAAATTTTATTGTCTTGAGATGTTTCCTTATCCATCAGGAAAAATCCATATGGGTCATGTAAGAAATTATACTATAGGAGATGTTCTTTCTCGATATAAATCTTTGTTAGGCTTTAATGTTTTACATCCAATGGGTTGGGATTCTTTTGGTATGCCAGCAGAAAATGCGGCAAAACAAAATAAACTTGATCCAAAAAAGTGGACGGAAGATAATATTGAAGTAATGAAGTCTCAACTTATAAAATTGGGACTCTCTATAGATTGGAACAGAGAACTTTCAACTTGTTCTGAAAGTTATTATAAACATCAACAAAAAATTTTTTTAGAACTTTATGATAAAGGACTTGTTTACAGAAAAGACAGTTATGTAAATTGGGATCCTATTGATAAAACAGTTCTTGCAAATGAACAAGTAATTGACGGTAAAGGTTGGAGATCAGGTGCTATTGTAGAGCGAAAAAAGCTTAATCAATGGTTTTTCAAAATTTCACATTTCTCCGAAGATCTACTCAAAAACTTAGATACTTTAAGTGAATGGCCTGAAAAAGTTAAAACAATGCAAAGAAATTGGATAGGAAAATCTTTTGGTTGCGAAATAGATTTTCAAATAGAAGGATCAAAAGATATTAAATCAATCAAATGCTATACTACTAGACCTGACACACTTTATGGATTATCTTTTCTCGCGTTATCAATTGATCATCCTCTTTCCAAATTATACATTAATGATAAAAAGTTTTTGGATTTTAAAAAAGAATGTTCCACCTCTGGAACTACAGAGGAATCTATTGCTCAAGCTCCAAAAATAGGTTTTAAAACAGATTTATTTGCTATAAACCCTTTTGATCAGAATAATAAAGTCCCAGTTTATTTCGCTAATTTTGTATTAATGGATTATGGATTAGGTGCTGTTTTTGGTTGTCCTGCCCATGACCAAAGAGATTTCGATTTTGCAAAAAAATATAATCTTGAGATAAAAACAGTTGTTAGGCCCAAAGATGAAAATGAAGATTATAGAGTCAATACAGAGCCTTATGTGGGTGAAGGTTATATTATAAATTCAGAATTTTTAAATGGATCAAAGGTTCCTGATGAGTCAATTAATAAAACAATTGATATTTTAGAAAAAAAAAATTTAGGAAAAAGAAAAACTAATTATAGACTTAAAGATTGGGGCATATCCAGACAAAGATATTGGGGATGTCCAATACCAATTGCCTATGATGAAAATGATGAAATTGTTAAAATACCTGAAAAAGATTTACCGGTAAAGCTTCCAGAAAATATAGATATTAATACGAATGGAAATCCACTAGATGCTGTTAAAGAATGGAAAAATATCATTATTGATGGGAAAAAATGCAAGAGAGAAACAGATACACTGGACACGTTTGTTGACTCATCGTGGTATTTTTTAAGATTCTGTTCATCAAATGATAAGACTAATCCTTTCAATCAAGAAGAAATAGACTATTGGATGCCGGTTGATCAATATATCGGAGGTGTTGAGCATGCTATTTTACACTTACTATACTCAAGATTTTTTATGAGAGCTATTGGCATGAATAACAATGAAATAAATTTTAAAGAACCTTTTAGAGGTTTATTTACTCAGGGCATGGTGTGTCATGAAACTTATAAAGATGAAGAAAATAACTGGCTTAGCCCAGAAGAAGTTTTTACTAAAGATGGAAAAAATTATTTCCAAAAAAATGAGCCGTCAAAAAAAGTAAAAGTTGGACCTTCTGAGTCAATGTCTAAGTCGAAAAAGAATACAATAGATCCACAAAATATTATTGATGAATACGGAGCTGATTCAGTTAGATTTTTTATTTTATCTGACAGCCCACCAGAAAGAGATATTCAGTGGTCTGAAGAAGGTATGTTATCTTCATATAAATTTATTCAAAAACTTTGGGCTTTAAGTGAAAATATTTTTGAAATTTCAAAATTAGAAGCAAAAGAAAATAGTGAAGAAATTGAAATTTTCACAAATCAAATAATTGACAAAATTAATCGTGCTTTAGATAAATTTAGATACAATATAATTATCGCTGTCTTTCATGAGATATATACATTTTTTAGAAAAATATCTGAAAAAAATAAAAACTTTAAAAATTTAAAAAAAAATTTTGAAAAAATTCTCATTATAATGCTACCGGTAATACCTCATTTTGCTAATGAATGTTTATCTAAATTTAACTTTAAAGAAGATTTTCAATGGCCACAAATAGATAAAAAATATCTAGTTAAAGATAAAAATTTAATTGTAATTCAAGTTAACGGCAAAAAAAGAAACACTATATTAATTGGGGAAGATATTGATGAAAAGGATTTGGTAGATTTAATAAAAAATAAACAACTAATATCAAAATATTTAGACAATGGAGAATTAAAAAAAACAATATATATTAAGAACAGATTAATAAATTTTATAATTAAATAATGAAAAAAATTTTTTTTATTTTACTATTTTTAACAAGTTGTGGTTATCAGCCAATTTATGTAAATAAAAATCTTGAAAGTATTGAATTTCGGGAAATCAATTTAATAGGTGAGAAAGATATTAATAAGAAAATTATTAATTCTCTTTCGGTAAAAGAGAATAAAGAAAATGATAATCTAAATACATTATTAATTTCAAGTTCATCTCTGATTGAAGAAACAGTAAAAAATAAAGAAGGACAGGTGAAATCATTTAAAACTATAGTTTCAGTTAATTTAGAGATTAAGAATATCAAAAATAATATTACTCAAAGAAAAAAATTTTTAAAAGAATTCACTTATACTAACAAACAAAATAAGTTTGAATTAGTTGAATATCAAAATACTGTTAAAAATGATCTTGTCGATAAAATAATTAGTGAAATCATATTATATTTAAATTTATAATGATAATTAAATCTTATGAATTAAAAAAAAATTTAAAAAAAAATATTAATTTATTTCTTTTCTATGGTCAAAATAACGGCTTAATGGAAGAAATTATAGACAAAGATTTAAAGCCAATTTTTTCTAAAAATACATATAAGTACGATGAATCAGAAATCTTATCTGGCCTAGACAATTTTAAAGATGGGATATTCAATAAATCTTTTTTTGAAAATGATAAATTAATTATAATTAATCGAGCTTCAGATAAGATTTTAGATTTAATAAAAGAAATTTTAGAAAAAAAAGATGAAAGCTTTAAAATCATAATAAAAGCCGGAAGTCTTGAAAAAAAATCAAAACTAAGAAATTTTTTTGAAAAACATAAAGATCTAATTACAGTTCCATTTTATGAAGACAATCATCAATCACTTTTATTTATCGCCCAAAATTTTTTTAAAGAACATAAAATTAAAATTTCAACTCAAAATATCAATTATATTATTGAAAATTCAAAGGGAAATAGAAGTAACTTAAAAAACGAGTTAGAAAAAATTAAAAATTTTAGTCAAAAGAAGTTATCTATTGAATTAGAAGAAATTATAAAACTTTCAAACTTAGCTGAAAATTATAGTATCTCTGAAATGATTGATCACTGCCTTGCTAAAAATAAGAAAAAAACTTTAAATATTTTAAATGAAAACATACCTTCGTCTGAAGATAATATTTTAATTCTTAAGACTTTTTTATACAAATTGAAAAGATTAAAAAAATTGAAATTAGAAATACAAATTAAGAAAAATACTGATTTAGTTATATCTTCATATAAACCACCAATTTTTTGGAAAGATAAAGACATAATTAAACAACAATTAAAAAATTTATCATTAGCTGAAATAAAATTATTAATGAGAAAGACAAATAATATGGAGTTATTAATAAAAAAAAATTCCCAAATCTCAAATCAATTAATTAATAATTTTATTTTAGAGAAATTAGAAATATCTAATAATTAGATTTTATAATTTCAATTATTTTATTTAATTGGTCAATTTCTTTATAAGAAAAAGTAATTGATCCTTGATTTCTTTTATTGTTCTTAATGATAACATTGAGTCCAATTTTATCAGAAATTGTTCTTTCAAGATCTCTTAAATTTGCATCTTTTAAAATATTAGATCTTTGTTTTTTTCCTTTAAACAATTTAACAAAATTCTCTGTTTGCCTTACTGAAAGTTTTTTTTCAATAATTTTATTAGCAACAAAAACCGCATTATCCAAGCCGACCAAAATTTTAGCGTGGCCGGCAGTTAACTTTTTTCGTTCGATAAGCTTAATAACTTCTTCTGGTAGGGTTAAAAGTCTTAAACAATTTGTTATATAACTTCTACTTTTACCAATAAATTTTGAGACTTTTTCTTGATCATATTTAAACTCATCAATTAATCGTTTGTATCCTTGAGCTTCTTCGAGTGGATTTAAATCATGTCTTTGAACGTTTTCTACGATTGCAAATTCAAGTGATTTGAGATCATCAGCCTCTGTTATAATAACTGGCACGTTGTGTAAACCAGCTTTTTGAGCTGCGAGCCACCTTCTTTCTCCAGCTATAATTTCAAATTTAGATTTATCATCATTAGACTTCCTCACAACAATCGGTTGGATTATCCCTCTCTCAATAATTGAATTTGTTAAATCTCTTAAATTATCTTCATCAAAATCTTTTCTAGGTTGATATTTATTTGGGATAATTTCTGAAATTAAAAGATTATTTTTATTTTCTTGAACTTTCGTCTCCCCAATTAATGAGGATAACCCTCGACCTAACCCTTTTTTAATTTTATTAGAATCCATTATGCTGCACTTCCTAAAGATGTTTTTTGATTAATAAACTCATCTGTAAAACTAAAGTATGATTTGCTTCCAGGACATGACTTATCATAAATTAGGACGGGCATTCCATGTGAAGGTGCTTCAGATAATCGAACATTTCTTGGGATTACAGTTTTATAAACCTTTTCTTTAAAGTAATCCCTAGCCTCTTTTTCAACTTGAGATGAAAGTTTATTTCTCTTATCATACATTGTTAGAAGTATTCCTCTTATTTCTAATTCAGGATTTAAACTTACTTTTATTCTCTCTATCGTTTTCATAAGTTGTGTTAATCCCTCTAAAGCAAAAAATTCGGTCTGAAGGGGGACCAATAGTGAATGAGAACTAACTAATGCCATCACAGTCAATAAACTAAGCGAAGGTGGGCAATCAATTAAAGCATAATCGTATAATGCTCTAGAATCATTTAAATATGAGGTTAATTTACGCTTCAATATAAAGGCTCTTTCAGTATCATCAGCTGTTTCAACCTCCAAGCCTGATAAATCAACATTTGAGGTTATAATATCTAGATTTTCAAATTTAGTTTTCTTAATTACCTCTGAAATTTCTTTCGTTCCATTTAAAACTCCATAAATTGTATGACTAGAATTTTCTATATTAGATAGTCCAAGACCTGTGGTAGCGTTACCTTGAGGATCTAAATCTATAACAAGAATTTTTTTGTTTTGTTGAGATAGTCCCGCCGCAAGATTAATTGCAGTTGTCGTTTTTCCAACTCCGCCCTTTTGATTTATAATTGAAATGATCTGCATCTAATTTTTTTTTCTAATTTTTTTTATATTCAACAAGAACGAATCTTTATTAGTTAAGCTTTTTTTTTCTGTATATTCTAAATCCCAATCTCTTAAAGAATTTTCAAAAATTTTTTTTCCATTTCTACCCATAAAAAAAATTAAATTTTCATAACTTGAAAAATTTTCATTAACTAAATTTAAAACTACAGGCATTGGCTTAAAGGCTCTTGACATTATAGTGCCAGTTTTAATATTTTTTATTTTAAAAATATCTTTCTGAAAAATTTCTGTTTTCAATTTCAATTTTTTTGATACTTCCCTCAAAAAATGGCTTTTATGATAGCTTTTTTCATAAAGGTGCACATTCATATTATTTTTCATGTTTTTTAATATAATTGCCACTATAATCCCAGGCAAACCTCCCCCTGAACCTAAATCTGTAGTTGTATTGTTATTTAAATCAACAAAATCAATAATTTGTGCTGAATCTAAGATATGTCTCTCAATTATTGACTTTTTTGATGCTGTATTTTTGCTGATTATGTTAATTTTTTTATTTTTTTCCAATATCATCGATATATAGTTTTCAAAGTCTGAAATTGTTTCACGTGAAACATCTAAGTCATTGAGTCTTGAGTAAGAATTTAAAATTTCTTGATCCATTAAGCTATATGCTTAATAGACTTTCTTTTTACATGTGACAACAAAATATATACTGCAGCAGGTGTAATTCCATCAATTCTTAATGCCTGACCCATAGTTTTAGGCTTTATTTGCTTAAATTTAGCTTTTACCTCATTAGAAAGCCCTGAGAATTGGTCATAATCAATATTATCAGGAATTGATAGATTTTCGTCTCTTTTAAAAGCAAGAATATCTGCTTTTTGCTTTTTAAGATACCCTCTATAATGAGAGTTAATTTCTACCTGTTCATCAATTTCGGAACCATAATTTTTTATTTCAGGCCATATATCTCTAATATTAACCATATTCACTCCATTATGGGTTAAAATTTCGTCAGCAGATCTTAAAACTCCATCTTTGGCTATTTTAATTCCAAATTTATCTGCCTTAGAGGGTGTAATGTTTAAATTAGACATTTGCATTGATATTTTGCTTAATTTATCAAATTTATCCTCAAATATTTTTTTTCGATAATCAGTTATTAAACCAATCTTGATACCTTTATGAGTAAGCCTTAAGTCGGCATTATCAGATCTAAGACTTAATCGATATTCAGCTCGAGACGTAAACATTCTATAAGGTTCAGCAACACCTTTGGTTACTAAGTCATCAATCATTACACCAATATAAGCATCTGACCTGTCCAAAATAAAAGGCTCCATATTTTTTAAAGAAAGAACAGCATTAATACCTGCTATAAGACCCTGAGCGGCAGCTTCTTCGTATCCTGTTGTTCCATTTATTTGACCAGCAAGATACAGGTTACGTATTTTTTTTGTCTCTAATGTTAAAAAAAGCTCTCTAGGATCAATATAATCATATTCTATAGCATATCCTGGTCTAATAACTCTTACACTCTCTAAACCGTTGATATTATTGAGAATTTCATGCTGAACAATCTCAGGTAGAGAAGTTGATATACCATTAGGGTAAATAGTATGATCATTAAGGCCTTCTGGCTCTAAAAAGATTTGATGTCTAGATTTATCAGCAAATTTTACTATTTTGTCTTCTATCGAAGGACAATATCTCGGACCAACACCCTGGATACTACCAGAATACATAGCGCTTTTAGATAAATTTTTTTCGATGATCTTATGAACCTTTTCGTTGGTATAGGTCATCGAACACGATACCTGCTTATTTAAATTTTTTTTAGTTAAGAAAGAAAAAAAATAAGGATTATCGTCTGCAAATTGTTTTTCCAATTTATCAAAATTAATTGTTCTAGAATCTAATCTAGGAGGTGTACCAGTTTTCAGTCTTCCAATTTTAAAATTATACTTTTTTAACTGCTCACTTAAACCTGTAGTTGGTTTTTCATTAAATCGACCTGCAGGAGTTTTCTCATCACCAATATGTATCAATCCATTTAAAAATGTGCCTGTTGTAAGAATTAACTTGTTACAACTTACTTTGTTGCCTTTTAATGTTATAAATCCACTTATTTCATTATTATTAAAAATAAACTTAATAACAGGATCTGAAAAAATGCTTAAATTACAATAGTTTACAAGTTTTTCTTGCATAAATTTACGATATAGTGATCTATCAGATTGAGTTCGAGGACCCCTTACAGCAGGACCTCTGCTTCTATTTAATAGTCTAAATTGGATACCAGACTTATCTGCAACTTCACCCATAACACCGTCTAAAGCATCTATTTCTCTAACTAAATGACCTTTACCTAAACCACCGATAGCTGGATTACATGACATTTCTCCAATCGTATCTTTATTGTGAGTGAAAAGTGCAGTGTTAGCTCCAAGGCGTGCTGAAGCTGCTGCTGCTTCACAGCCAGCATGACCTCCGCCAATTACAACTACATCAAAAGCCAAATCATTTTTCATGATATAAATTTATATTCGATTAAAATATTTACAAGTTTTGAGTTAGAGAAGCTGAATAATTGTTATTTATCAACGATAATTGAAGAAAATAGGCTAAAAATACAGCAAAATGACAATTATTTCCCAATACAAAAATCGTTGAAAATACTGCCTAATATCTCCTCTACATCGACTTTTCCGACAATCATTCCTAAATGTCTAGTGGCTAACCTTAAATCTTCGGCTGCTTTATCAAAATCTTTTTTATCTTTTTTTTTCAGAAAATTATTTAAATGATCAACGCATTGATCTAAATGTTCTCTATGCCTTTCTCTGGTAATTAAAATATCATCGGCGGAAACAAATTTATTTTTTAAATTATTTTTAATTTTTGAAATTAATTGATCTATATTAGAATTTTCCTTTAATGAAATTAAAACATGTTCAAACTTTTTAACTTGATCATCCAATTTATCCTTTAATAAATCTGACTTATTTATTACTAAGATTGCATTTTTTTTTAATAAATCGTTCAAAAAGCCGCTTAAATCAACATTTTTTGCATCAACCACAACCAGTCTTAAATCGGCATTTTCAGCTTTATTGAGTGATAATTTAATACCTTTTTTTTCAATTTCATCTTTTGAATTTCTTATACCAGCAGTATCTGAAATGATTACTGGGTAACCATCTAAATTTAAATGTGTTTCTATCACATCTCTTGTTGTACCTGCTATTTCAGAGACTATTGCAACTTCTCTATTCGATAAATTATTTAGTAAACTGGACTTTCCTGCATTAGTCGGTCCTATAATAGCAATTTTAAAACCCTCACGTATCATTTCACCAACTTTTTGGTCATCTAATATTTTTTTAATTTCATTTAAAACTTCTGTTGAATCTTTTGTTAACTTTTTAATATTTTCATTTGGCAATTCTTCCTCTGGAAAATCTATTTTGGCTTCAACAAATGATAAAAGTTTTAATAATTTCTCTCTTAGTTCGTTAAATTTTATTGATGACTTACCTTTCATAATTCTTACTGCTTGCATTCTCTGGATTTCTGTTTCAGCAGATATAAGATCGGCTAAACTTTCAGCTTTTAACAAATTAATTTTACCATTCTGAAAAGCGAGTTTTGTAAATTCCCCAGGCTCAGCTAATCTACATTTTTTGTTTTTTGATATTTCATTTTGTAAAGCTAAGATCACTGCTTTACCTCCATGAACATGAATTTCAGCCATATCCTCACCTGTGTAGCTCTCAGGCCCAGGAAACCAAATTATTATACCCTCATCAATCAGCTCAGAAGTGTTGATATTGTTTATTTTTCGAAGGGTTGCCATTCTAGGCTTAGGAACTTCTTTGCCAGTAAGAGACTTGATTACATTTGATGACTCAGGTCCTGAAATTCTAACTATTGCTACACCCGAAACCCCTGGACCACTTGATAAAGCATAAATTGTCATGTCTTTATCATATTAAAATCACACAAAATTAATATTAAATTATACTAAGTTTTTTTAACATTTTTTGTAAATGATTTTGATACGGATCAAATGAATTAATAGAATCTTTATAAATAGGTTTATTTGCTTGAGATACACTTACTGTTTTAATTGGAGTTTTACTAAATTTCGTAAAATTATAACATTTTTCACTTAAATCTAAATTACAAAACTCTAAAAGTTTATCTATTTCGCCTTTATCATCTTCTATCAATTTTTCATAATTTAATTCATAAATATCTTTTGAAATTTTATTTTTCCAAAAACTAGTAAGTTTATGATATTCATTATAATATTCAGCAATTTCCTCTTGATCAAATGACCAATTCATAGTTGATGAAGGAAAATCATTCTTAAAAAGGGAAACACAATTATCTTTTGGATTTCTCTGACAAAGAATAATTTTTGTATTAGGAAAGAAAATTTTTATAAAACCTATCCACTTAAAATTTTGTGGAGTTTTATCTGTAATTATATTTTTATCTAAATTATAAATTTCAAAAAACTTTAAATAGTCTGATAAAATTTCATCTGATGAAGAGTTTTTTAAATCTATAATTTTTTGTTTGTTAATCTTATTATCCTCTAAAAAATTATTTTTTAATGTATTTTCTAGGTATAATAACTCACCTGCTCCATAGACTTCAGGGTGAGATGATAAAATCTGCTCAACCAAAGTAGTGCCAGATCTTGGCATACCACAAATAAATATAATTTTTTTTGTCTCGACTTTATTCTTAATCTTTTCAAAATCTATATCATCAAATTTTTTGATTAATTCTTTAAAGAGGCCAATTTCATCATTTAAATTTGAAATAATTAAATTTTTTTTTAAATCATTGGCCGTTTTTAAATAAACAAAAGACTGATCATATTTTTTTAGATCCTCTAATGATTTTCCTAAAGCAAAAGACAAAATTGACTTATCATCATCCTTTAATTCTTTATCTAACATAATTTTTTTCATCTCTTCAATATGAGATAAAGATTTAGAGTCATCGGAAGAGTATTTAGTAATTTCACTTAATAGTTTATGAGCCTTAGACCATTTAGGTTTAATTGAAAATATTTCATCTAAAATTTTTCTTGTTTTTTCTAAATTATTGATACTTTGATAAACACTGGCTAAAGTGAGCATAATATCTATTGCTTTAATATTTCTTTGATTAGAAATTAATATTGCTTTTTCTAGTAAAGGAATTGCCTCTTTATGATCATTAATTTCAATTTTAAGGTTTGCATAATTGTTTAGTGCATGAACATAATTATGATCAATTTCTAAAATTTTTTTATAAATTTTTTCAGCCTCTGTATAATTTGATAAATTTTTATGAGAATTGGCTAAATTATTCATTGCTGCAATATTTTTTTCATCATTTTTGATTGCAAGAATAAAATAATTTATCGCTGATTTATAATCGTTTAAGTATTGAAGTGTGAGACCACTTAGATTCAATAAATAGGGATTATTAGGAATCTTTTTTAAGAGTTTTTCTAATTCTTCTTTAACTTGTAAAAATTTTTTCTTTTGGAGAAGATCATGTATTGATCTAATTTTTTTCTCTAAATCCATACATTTTTTAATACCTTATTATGCAGGTTTATTCATTGAATTAAAAAATTCAGCATTATTTTTTGTATCTTTTAATTTAGAACTTATAAATTCGATTGCATCCATCGTACCCATTGGGGCTATTATTCTTCTTAATACATTCATTTTTTGTAAATCATTTTTATCAAAAAGTAATTCTTCTCTTCTAGTTCCTGATTTGGTTATATCTATTGCAGGGTAAATTCTTTTATCTGCAATCTTTCTATCTAAAATTGTTTCACTATTTCCTGTTCCTTTAAATTCCTCAAAAATTACTTCATCCATTCTACTCCCAGTATCTATTAATGCTGTGGAAATAATGGTTAAAGAGCCACCTTCCTCAATATTTCTTGCTGCACCAAAAAATCTTTTTGGTCTTTGTAGGGCGTTTGCATCAACTCCTCCAGTTAATACTTTACCTGAACTAGGTATCACAGCATTATAAGCTCTTCCAAGCCTGGTTATAGAATCTAATAGTATAACAACATCTTTTTTATTTTCTGTTAATCTTTTCGCTTTTTCAATTACCATTTCAGCCACTGCAACGTGTCTTTGAGCTGGTTCATCAAAAGTTGAACTTATTACCTCTCCTTTTACTGATCTTTGCATATCGGTAACCTCTTCTGGTCTTTCATCAATTAAGAGGACAATAAGATAACATTCAGGATAATTTTTAGCTACAGAGTTTGCAATACTCTGTAAAATCATAGTTTTACCAGCTTTAGGTGGTGATATAATTATTGAACGTTGTCCTTTACCAATAGGACTCACTAGATCAATTAATCTAGGTGTAAGATCTTGTTTCTTTTCAACCTTTGTTGGTTCAACTTCCATTACTAATTGTTGATTAGGATAAAGTGGTGTGAGATTTTCAAATGCAATTTTGTGTCTTGATTTTTCTGGTTCTTCAAAATTTATCTTGCTAACTTGAAGAAGTGCAAAATATCTCTCGCCTTCTTTTGGTGCTCTTACAGGTCCCTCTACTGTGTCTCCAGTTCTCAATCCAAATTTTCTGATTTGGCTTGGACTTACATAAATATCATCAGGTCCAGGCAAATAGTTAGACTCCATGGCTCTAAGAAAACCAAATCCATCTTGCAATAGTTGTAAAACACCTGCACCTGTAATTTCCTCTTTTTCAGCTACTTTTTTTAATATAGCAAAAAGAATTTCTTGCTTTCTTAAAGTACTGGCATTTTCTATTCCAAGTTCTTCTGCTTGAGTAATAAGCTGTTCAGACGATTTAAGTTTTAGTTCTTGTATGTTCATGATTAAAAATTATTAAGGACTTAATAATATAACTAATATATATACAATTCATAAATATTCAACCCTAGATAGGCTTAAATATCACAACAAAAATGATTAAAATAAGCAATAATGTGGGTATTTCATTTATATATCTATAGAATTTATGTGAATGCTTGTTTGAGTCTAGTTTAAATTGACCAAGAATTTTCCCAAGATAAAGATGATAAAGCGTTAATAAAACTACAAGAATCAATTTTAAAATCATCCATTTTTGTCCCAATTTATCAAATCCAATTTCATGGATTAATATTAAACCAAATATCCATGATAAAATCATTGCTGGTGTCATTATGTAATAGAAAAGTTTTTTTTCCATCACTTTAAATACTTCTGAAATAATTGGTTGAGTATTATTTTGGGAGTGATAAACAAAAATTCTTGGTAGGTATAATAGTCCAGCCATCCAAGAAATTACCGCTATTAAATGTAATGATTTAAAAAGCAAGTAAGTGTTCATTTATTATATACTTTTTTGAATTAAAGATTTTAATAACGCAATATGGTCATCACTATCGTTTAAGCATGGTACCATGTCAAAATTTTCACCGCCAGAATTTAAAAAACTCTCTTTGCCTTGAATAAGTATTTCTTCCAGAGTTTCAACACAATCTGAAGAAAAGCCAGGACATATGGCTAAGACATTTTTTTTTCCTTCAGCTGGCAAGTTTTCTAAAGCCTTATCAGTATAAGGTTGAAGCCATTTTTGTGGGCCAAATCTAGACTGAAATGTAGTCTTGATTTCAATTGAGTTAAATTTTTCAGATATTAATCTTGTGGTTTTATGACAGTAGCAATGATAGGGATCTCCTTTATCAAAATATTTTTGAGGAATTCCATGATAGGAAGCTAATATTAGATCTGGTTTCCAATTAATTTCTTTAATCTTTTTGTTTAAGGAGTTAACCAATGCTTCTATGTATAAAGGATTGGACTCATAATGTGGAATTATTTTTAATGATGGCTGCCACCTCATTTTCATAAGTGTCCTATATACTTCATCACAAACAGTGGCTGTAGTGGCAGCAGCATATTGAGGATATAACGGAAGTATTACTAAATTTTCACAACCCATTTCGTGAAGAATTTTTATTTTACTTCTAATGCTTGGATTTCCATACCTCATAGCATAATCTACTACCAAATTTTCTTTAGATATTGAGATTGATAATTTTTCTGCTTGTTTTCTTGTATAATATAAAAGGGGAGAAATATTTTCTTCTTTCATCCATATTTCTTTATAAGCTTTTGCTGTTTTTGAAGGTCTTAAATTTAATATAAAAACATTCAATATGACTTGCCATATTATAGGATTTACTTCTATTACTCTTCTGTCAGATAAAAATTCTTTTAAATATTTTCTTATGTCTAACCAGCTTGTTGAATCCGGTGTTCCTAAATTTATTATTAAAACTCCAATTTTTCCAAAATTTATAGGGGGATGTTCTAAATCTTTTTTCATTAATAATCTTTTACAGTTTTAACTAGATACTCCATCATTTCCGGGTTTGTTTTTGGCAAAACTCCATGGCCTAGATTAAAAATATATGGATGATCTTTAAATATATCTAAATATTTAGTTGCTTCCTTTTTTATATTTTCTTTATCTGTCAGTAAAACTTTTGGATCCATTCCACCTTGTATAGGTATGCTTATCTCTTTTTTTATTTTTACTGGGTCAACTTCATAATCAATGCAGATTGCATCAGGTTTTATAAAGTCACAATATTTTTTATAGTCCTTAATATTCCTTGGAAAGCATATGACAGGTGTATTCAAAGATTGAATGAATTTTACTAAATTTAGTGTCGGGTTATATATATAATATGGTAAGTTCTTTTCTTCTAATAATCCTGCCCAACTATCAAATATTTGAATTACATTTGCACCATTATCTATTTGATTTTTAATGTGAATTTTTAAAAATTTCTCAATAATCAATAAAACATTATTTATTAAATCTTTATTTTCAAAGAAATCTTTTTTTAATTTTTTTTTAGGAGATTGTTGATTTATCATATAAACTAATATGGTCCAAGGAGCACCTACAAATCCAATAGTATTTTTATTTTTTAAAACATCATTATTACTTACATTTTTTATAGCTTCATAGACTTGTTTAACTCTTTCAGTAAAATTAATTTCTTTCATTTTAGATATTTTATTTAAATCAAGCTGACCTAAAATAGGACCAAAATCTTTTTTAAATTCTACATTTTGGCCTAAACCATAGGGCAACATTAATATATCTGAAAAAATAATTGCTGCGTCAAAATCAAATCTTTTCAAAGGTTGAAGAGTAATTTCTGAAGATAAGATTGGATTTAAACATAATTTTATAAAATCTGTATTTTTAGATCTAATTTCTCTAAATTCAGGTAAGTATCTACCTGCTTGTCTCATTATCCATATAGGTTTTATATGTGTGTCTTTATTAAGTATTACTTTGTGTATAGGTGTCATATTAAAATAATATATATTATTATTGTATTAGTATTATGTAATGTGAATAAGGATAATTATTTTTTATTAACATTATATCGACAGTTTAATAACATCTAAAAATTAATAATATCGTTTAAAATGTAGCTTTTAAGTATTTTATTATATTTACTGTATTATTTTATAAACGAATTTATAATTGTTAACAAAACCCTTATTTTACAGCAATAATTTTACAATATTTAAATTGAGTAATTTTATTAAAATAATACAAACTTATTTACAATTTATTCATGACTAATACATATCAAATTTATTTGATTTCAGATTCTACAGGAGAAACTTTAGATAGGATTTTTTTAGCTTTAAAAGCACAATTTAAGAATATTGAATATAAAGTTCATTCCTATTCTTTTACAAGAACAGAAAATCAAGTCTTGAAAATTTTAGAGGAAGCTAGCAAAAACCAACATTCTGTAATTCTTTATACAATTGTAGATAATAATTTAGCAAAGTATTTAGCGAATATGAGTGATGAAAAAAATATTCCTTGTTTTGGAGTATTAGGTAATTTAATTTTAAATTTTTCAAAAATTCTCAATCAGAAAGCTTCTCATGAACCTAGTGGTCAGCATGCTTTAAATGATGAGTATTATGAAAGAATAGAAGCTATTCAATTTACTATGAATCATGACGACGGAAAATCAACCAAAGATATAGATAAGTCAGATATAATATTAGTTGGGGTTAGTAGAACAAGTAAAACACCAACTTCTATTTATTTAGCTAATAGAGGTTTTAAAACCTCAAACATACCACTTGTAAATGAAAATTCTTTGCCAAAAAAACTAAAAGATAATCCACAACTTACATGTGTTGTCGGTTTAAGCACAGAACCAGAAAGATTAGTAGAAATAAGAAAAAATAGAATGAACTCTTTAAAAGAGACAGAAAATAAAAATTATACAAATATTGAAAATATTACAAAAGAAATCGCGGATGCAAAAAAAACTTTCCAAAAATATAGGTGGCCTGTTATTGATGTTACAAGAAAGTCAGTTGAAGAAGCAGCGGCTTCAATAATAAAAATACACGAAATATATCTTAAAAATGTTAACTAAAATTATTCTTGCTTCAAAAAGCAAAGTGAGAAAAGAAATATTAGATAAAAATAATATACCAAATAAAGTTGAACCATCAAATATTGACGAAGATACAGTTAAAGAAAGCTTGATAAAAGAAAACGTTACTCCAGATATTATCTCTAAAAATTTAGCAGAATTAAAAGCCAATAAGATAAGTCAAAAAAAAACAGATCAAATGGTTTTAGGTGCTGATAGTGTGATTGATTTGGATGGAGAATTAATTTCAAAACCTGAAAATAGGGATGAAGCTTTAAATATTTTAAAAAAATTAAATGGAAAAAAACATTATTTAATTAGTTCAGTATGTATCTCAAAGAATGGCTCTATGATCTGGAATTATACTGATAAAGCAACATTAACGATGAAAAATTTTTCCGAAAATGAGCTGAAATCATATCTATCTAAAATTTCAGATCAAGCGTTATATGCTTATAATGTTTATCAGATTGAAGGTGAGGGAAAAAATTTATTTTCAAAAATAGATGGAAATGAAAATACAATAATGGGCTTACCAATTGAAAAAATTAAAGAATACCTTAAAGAAGTTGAATGAAAAAATTTTTAGTTATAGGAAATCCTATTGAACATTCTTTATCCCCAAAATTACATAATTTTTGGATTAAGACTAATAATCTTAGTGCAATTTACGAAAAAAAAAAACTCAATGAAACTGAGCTTGGTAGTTTAATTGAGGAAGTTAAAAAAAAAAATATTCATGGAATTAATGTTACAATTCCGTTTAAAAAAGCTGTAATTCCTTTTCTTGATCATTTGAGTGTCGAGTCAGAGAATACTCAATCAGTTAATACGATTTATTTAGATAACAATAAAATTGTTGGTCATAATACTGATATCGAAGGATTTGAGCTAAGTATTCAAGATTTAAGACTAGATATGAATAATAAAAAAGTTTTAATATTAGGAGCAGGTGGCGTAGCACCATCGATAATTTTTGCTTTAAATAGAATGAAGGTATCTGAAATTACACTCAGTAATAGAACTAAAAGTAAAGCAGACAAATTAAAAGATCAATTTAAAAATATAAATGTAGTTGAATGGGGTGAGATTCCTAATTTTGATATAATTATTAATGCAACAAGCTTAGGTCTCAAAAATGACGATAAGATAAACTTAGATGAATTTAAAATAGGTAAAAACAAACTTTTTTACGACGTAATTTATAAACCAAGTGAAACAAATTTTCTGAAAGTTGGAAAAAAATTGGGAAACAGAATAGAAAATGGTAAATCGATGTTTATATACCAGGCGTCTGCAGCATTTAATATATGGCATGGTATTAAACCAAAGATAAATAAGGAAGTAATTGAAATTTTAGATTAATGATAAAGATTGGAATTTTAGGCAGCATTGGTTCTGGTAAAAGTTATGTAGCAAAAAATTTTGGGTACCCTGTATTTAACGCTGATCTTGAAGTTAGCAAATTATATAAGAAAGATAAAAAAATTTATATTAAATTAAATAAAATCTTATCAAAATATATTTATTCTTTCCCAATAAAAAAAAATGAAATTTCAAAAGCTATACTAGCAAATAAATCGAATCTTAATAAAATTGTTAAAATTGTTCATTTAGAAATTAGAAAAAAAATGAATATTTTTTTAAAAAAGAATAAAGATAAAAAAATTGTAATTTTAGACATTCCCCTTTTGTTAGAAAATAAAATTAATAATAAAAAAGATATTCTAGTCTTCGTTGAATCAGAAAAAAAAGATATTTTAAAAAGATTAAAAAAAAGAACAAATTTTAATAAACTGCTTTTTAACAAATTTAAAAATATTCAGTTGCCACTTAGCTATAAAAAAAAAAAATCTAAATTTGTTATAAAAAATGATTTTACTAAAAAAACTGTTAAAAAAGCGATAAAATATATTTTAAAAGAAATTAAATAAATGAAAGAGGTAGTATTAGATACTGAAACAACAGGTTTATCTGTTAAAGATGGTCATAGAATTGTTGAAATAGGATGTATTGAACTTGATAATTTAATACCAACGAAAAGAAAATTTCATTGTTATTTAAATCCAGAAAGAAAAGTTTCTGAAAAAGCTTTTGAAGTTCATGGATATACAGATGAATTCTTATCAAACCAAAAAAAATTTAAAGAAATTGTAAAGGAATTTTTAAATTTTATAAATGGAAAAAAATTAATAATACATAACGCAGAGTTTGACTTGGCTCATCTTAATCATGAATTAGAAATTCTTAGAATGGATAAAATTAATAACCAAGTTATTGATACTCTGGTTCTAGCTAGAGAAAAATTTCCAGGCTCCTCAATAAGTCTTGATGCTCTATGTAAAAGGTACAGAATTGATAATTCTAAAAGAGTTCAACATACAGCTCTAATTGATTGTGATTTGTTAGCAAAAGTTTATATCAATCTAATTGATCAAAAAGAACCGACTTTAGATTTTCAAAAACAAGAAGAAAAACCTCAAAATCTAGAAAGAAATAAAATATTATATTTTAAAAAGGTAATTAAACCTACCGAAGAAGAATTAAAAAAGCATAAAGATTTTCTAAAAAAAGATTTGAAGAAAAATTTTATTAATTAAATCTTTCGTTATATAGTTTATTAAAATCGATTTTTTTTTCTAACTTAATTTCTGGATGTCCCGAGTTATGGATTAAATTGAGAAAGGAATTTTCTAAATCAGGATAAATCTTTGTAGGTACATCACATAAAACAATTTTTTCGAGATCTTTTTTTTCTTTAACTTTTTCATCAACTTTAATTATTGTTGCATGAACAATTTCATAATGAGATTTTTTTTCGTTTGCTTCCTTATCTTCAAATTTTAATGTAGTATTAATTTCTATTAATTTATTTTTAAGAGCTTTAGAGTTAATATCTATATTAAGTTGATACTTTGAAATATTTTCTTTAACAAATAAAAAAGTTTCTATATCAGAGGTCTCGCTTGACATATCTTTGATATATTTTGCTAGTATCTTAAATTTTTCTGTCATCGTTATTTTCTATATCTTCAAACTCACCTTCTATAATTTTATCTTTTCTTATTCCTTCTTTTTTAATTTTATTTGATAAATTTCCTAATAATAACTTTCTTGTAATTGGAAAAATAAGTAAAAAACCAAATAAATCTGTTGCGAAACCTGGAATAATTAAAAGAATTGAGGCAAAAGCTATAGCAGCTCCAGATATAATTTCATAAGCAGGAACCTTATTTTTAACTATTTGAGTAAATCCTGACCTTATAGTATTTAGTCCTTCATATCTTGCGTAATAAATACCGATTATTGCAGTTATAAATATTAATAATATTGTATTAAAAGCTCCAATTTGTGAGCCTATTTTAATAAATAAGTAAATTTCTAAAACTGGTATTAAAATTATTGCTAATAAAACTGAGTTCATTTGTCTTTAATGTAATTGTTAGTTGAAATTAATCAACATAGTAATTACATTTACCTAATGAGTTATAGTTTTGAATATATCGATATTATACTACTTGCAATGATTGCGGGATTTATTTTCTTGAGATTGCGAGGTATTTTGGGAAAAAGAACAGGTTTCGAGGCTGAAACAACATCCCAATTTGAAAAGGTGTTAAATAACGTGCCAGCCGAAAAAAAAATTATTCAAAAAGAAAATTTTGATAACGAAGCACAGCAAGAATTTTTAAAAGGTGCAAAAATTGCTTATGAGACAATTATCACTGATTTTAGCGACAATGATAATAAATTAATTGCTAGTAAACCTTTACTAAGTAAAAAAATACATGATCAATTTGAAGAGGCTTTAAAAGAAAGAACTAAAAGAGGTCAATATGCTGAGATTACTTTTATTGGTATAAATTCAGCTAAAATTAAAGAACATAAGAAGATTGATAAAATTCTAAATGTTACTGTTGATTTTGTTAGTGAAGTGATTACTTGCATAAAAGATAAAGATAAAAAAGTTATTTCAGGAGATCCAGAAAAGATAAAAAAAATTTATGATACTTGGATTTTTTCAAGAGATACAAGATCAAATAATCCAAATTGGCAATTAGTTGATACCCTTACTTAATTGAACGATAAAATTTCAGATAAAGATAAAAAAGATTGGGAAAATTTTTTATCTAGTGATGATAAATTACCTGATAAAGATTTAAATTTTAGTAAAAAAAAAATTTCAAAATCTAAGCATATAGATTTACATGGTTTAAGTTTGCTTGAAGCTAATAAGGTTATTGAAAAATTTATTAATGATTCGTATGATAATGGTATTTCAAAAATTGTTGTTGTTACAGGTAAAGGACTTCATTCATATGTTGAAAAAGATCCTTATATTTCGAAAGATTATAGCATTCTTAAATACTCAGTCCCAGAGTTTATAAGAAATAATAATGATTTGATTAAAAAGATTTTGGAGATAAAGGAAGCAGAAATTGGCGATGGTGGCAGTGGTGCTTTTTATATTTTTTTAAAAAAAAAGTTATAAAATAAATTTAGATAAATCTGTATCCTTTATTAAATTATCTAAGTTTTTATTTATATATTCTTTATTGATAACTATTTTTTCTCCAGCTCGATCAGTTGCTGTAAAACTAATTTCATCCAATATTTTTTCAATAATAGTATGAAGTCTTCTTGCTCCAATGTTTTCAACAGTTGCGTTTACTTCGGATGCTATTTTTGCAATTGAGTCAATACCATCCTCTGAAAATTCAAGTTCTACATTTTCTGTTTTCAATAAAGCCACATATTGTTTAATTAAGCTATAGTCAGGTTCTTTAAGTATTCTTTTAAAATCATCACTAGTTAAAGCCTCTAATTCAACTCTGATAGGTAATCTACCCTGAAGCTCAGGAAGTAAGTCCGAGGGCTTTGCCAGTTGAAAAGCACCGGAAGCAATAAATAAAATATGATCAGTTTTGATAGGACCATGTTTTGTATTCACAGTTGTCCCTTCAATTAAAGGTAACAAATCTCTTTGAACTCCCTCTCGTGATACATCACCACCAACTCTATCTGTTCTCGCTGAAATTTTGTCTATTTCATCTAAAAAAACTATCCCATTATTTTCAGTTGATAATTTAGCAGCTTTAACAATTTTATCTTGCTCAATTAATTTATCGGATTCATCATTTATTAAAATTTCATGAGATTCTTTTACAGTCATTTTCTTTTTTTTCTCTTTGTTGCCCATCGATTTACCAATCATCTCACCGATGTTTATCATACCAACATTTGCTCCAGGCATTCCAGGTATTTCAAATGATGTTCCTCCAGAGCCAGTATCACTAACTGCTATTTCTATTTCATTATCATCCAAATCACCATTTCTAAGTCTTTTTCTAAAACTTTCTCTTGTTGCTAAACTTGCTTTTTTTCCAACTAGTGCATCTAAAACTTTTTCTTCAGCAGCTTTCTGAGCTTTGGCATGTACTTCTTTTCTTTTTTTTACTTTTTCCATTGAAATTGCAATTTCAATTAAATCTCTTACAATTTGTTCAACATCTCTTCCTACATATCCAACTTCTGTAAATCTTGTTGCTTCAACTTTTACAAAAGGAGCTTCTGCCAATTTCGATAGTCTTCTAGAAATTTCTGTTTTTCCAACCCCAGTAGGTCCAATCATCAGAATATTTTTTGGTAAAACTTCGTTTTTCATTTCACCTTTAAGAGCTTGCCTTCTCCACCTATTACGAAGTGCCACAGCAACAGCTTTCTTAGCTTTGTTTTGACCAACAACAAATCTGTCTAACTCAGAAACTATTTCTCTAGGAGATAAAGAACTCACTAATGATTCATTTTCTATTTTATTTCTATCTTTTGGATGTAGAGGTGTTACGTTAGAATTATCCATTATATTTTCTCAATCTTTACATTGTCATTTGTAAAAACACATATATCGGCAGCAATTTTAATTGCTTTTTTAGCTATTTCTTCAGCAGACATATTTCCTTCCATTAATACTTTTCCTGCAGCTAGAGCATAATTTCCTCCAGAACCAATTCCAATCACGTCTCCTTCAGGCTCTAAAACATCCCCAGTCCCAGAAATAATGTAACTATTATTTTTATCACCTACAGCCATTAAAGCCTCTAATCTTCTTAAATATTTATCTGTCCGCCAGTCTTTTGCTAACTCGACTGCAGCTCTTGATAAGTTTCCAGCATGTTTCTCAAGCTTTCCCTCTAATCTTTCAAATAATGTTAATGCGTCCGCAGTTGAACCTGCAAAGCCAGCAACCACATCTCTTTTTTCAATTTTTCTAACTTTTGAAGCTGTGCTTTTAACAACAGTATTTCCCATACTAACTTGTCCATCACCAGCAACTACTACTTCATTGTTTTTTCTTACTAACACAATCGTTGTCATTCTTAATAAATGGTAACTATTTTTGATACTTCAAGTGCTCATACTGATATTGATATAGTGGTATTATGTATGTATACCTCTACAACATATGGCAAGAAAAGGAAAAGTTTCGCGAAAAACAAAAGAAACCAGTATTGATGTTGAAGTTAATATTGATGGAAAAGGCAAATATAAAATTGACACTGGAATAGGTTTTTTGGACCATATGCTTGAGCAGTTATCAAAGCATTCACTTATTGATTTAAAAGTAAAAGCAAAAGGTGATACTCATATAGATCTTCATCATACAACAGAAGATACAGGTATTGCTATTGGAGAGGCTTTAAAAAAAGCTGCTAAAAAATTTGTGGGCATAAAAAGATATGCACATGCGATGATACCAATGGATGAAACATTATCACGTGTAGCGGTTGATGTTTCGAACAGACCTTATCTGATATGGAAAGTAAAATTAAAAGTAGAGAAACTTGGAGAGATGGATACTGAATTATTTAAAGAGTGGTTTCAGGCCTTCTCACAATCAGCTGGTATAACCTTGCACATTGAAAATATTTATGGTGACAATAGCCATCATATTATTGAATCTTGTTATAAAGGGCTAGCAAGATCGTTAAGAGTTGCTTTAGAGATGGATCCTAGAAATAAGAAGAGTATCCCATCCACTAAAGGCTCATTATAAGCTTAATGAACGTTGCAATTGTTGATTATAATTCGGGCAACATAAGCTCGGTGATAAACTCTTTTGAGGAAGTTGCTAAAGATAAAGTAAATATTAATGTAACTTCGGATTTAAATAAGATTAAATCTTGTGATAAAGTTGTTTTACCAGGACAGGGTTCATTCAAGAGTTGTGTTGATGCTTTAAATAATATCAAAGGTTTAGTTGATACTTTAAATGATTTTGCAATTAACAATAAAAAACCACTTCTTGGAATTTGTGTTGGACTACAAATGTTTGCTGAGGTTGGTTACGAAGAAACAGAAACCAAAGGTCTCGGTTGGATTTCGGGTAAGGTATCAAAAATAGATAATCAAAATGGAAAATACAAACTTCCTCACATTGGCTGGAATCAGATAAACATTCTAAAGGATAGTAAAATTTTTAAAGATATAGAAAATAACTCACACATGTATTTTGTACATAGTTATGAATTCATTCCTGAAGATAAAAGTGTAATTTCAGCAACAACAGATTATTCATCGAAAATTGTTTGTTCAGTTGAAAAGGAAAATATTTTTGGAACTCAATTTCATCCAGAGAAGAGTGATAAAATTGGATTACAAATTATTAATAATTTTATAAATTTGTAAAATGAAAAAAATTTTAAGTATAGTAATTCTATTTTCTTTTTATTGTCACACATCTTTTTCTGATGGTCATAAAACAAAATTTAAAGATATCACAGGATTTAAAAAACAATTTATTTCAATGCATAAAAAAAAAGAGAATAGAATTAAAGAAGTTAAAAAATCTGACGGTTTTCCAGTTTATGAAGGAGAAACTAGTATCCAATTTACTGTTAACCGGGAAGATGCAGGTTGTGGCACTGGCAAAGCACAAACTACACAAATCCAGTGTGATGGAAAAGGTAATAGAAGTAGGCAAGAGTTACACTTAGGTAATATGAAGTTAAAAAATAAGGAGTATATTTATGAATATGCAGTTTACTTTGATGAAAATTATGAACCTTTAAAGAAAGGTGCGGTTGTTATAATTGTCCAAATGCATACTGATAATAAAGCCAAGGGCTGCCATAGTTGCTGTCATTTTTGGTTTCAAGATTTTAAATATAAAGGAGAACGTTATTATAGTTGGGCGAGTAAGGCAGCTTATTCGTCTGAACCTGTGGTTATAGGAAAAATTGATGAGTTAAAAGGAAAATGGACTCATATTAAATTTCATGTTTTGTGGAAGTTAGATGAAACAGGAAGATTTAAAATTTACAAAAATGACAAAGTAGTTGTTGATCTTAAAAATATAAAAACTTTGGCTGATACTTGTACAGGAGGGTATATGAAAATAGGAATTTATAGACATAGAACAATAGGATATTGGAATTCTGATTGGGAAAGTTTACAAGATCAAACCATTTATCTGGATAATATAGTTTTAAGAAAACCAGAAGAAGATGAAAAATTTAAAAATAATTAAATGAAAATATTGCCAGCAATAGATATTAAAGATAAAAAATGTGTAAGGTTGGTCAAGGGAGACTTTGATAATAAAACTGAATATGAAATTACTCCAATTGATCAAGCTAGTTTATATAAAGATTATGGTTTTAAAAATTTACACATAGTAGATTTAGATGGAGCTTTGACTGGTGAAATAGTCAATTTAAGTTTTATTCAAGAAATAGTAAGTAAATTTGATCTTAAAATCGAAGTTGGTGGAGGTGTGAGAAATTTTGAAAGTATTCAGAAATATGTGGACATTGGTGTTGAGAAAGTAATATTAGGAAGTGCGGCCGTAAAAGATAAAAACTTTTTAAAAGACGCATGTATAAAATTTCCAAATAAAATCGCTTTAGGATTGGATGCTAAAGATGGATATTTATCTGTTTCTGGTTGGAAAGAAAATTCTAATCAATTAACTTTAGATTATTTGAGAGAGGTAAATGACTTTGGTGTCAGTAGATTAATTTATACTGATATAAATAGAGATGGAATGAAGCAAAGCCCTAATTTTGATGATACAACTAAGGTTGCTAACATATCTAATTGTCCTGTAATAATATCAGGTGGAGTTTCTTCTATTAATGATATTAAAAAAGCCAAGGAAATGAATAATAAAAACATAGAGGGTATTATAGTTGGAAAGGCTATCTATGATGGTGATATTGAGTTGAACGAACTAGTTAAAGAATTAGATGCTTAAAAATAGAATAATACCTTGTTTAGACATTAAAAATGGTCGTGTAGTAAAAGGAATTAATTTTGTTGATCTAAAAGATGCTGGAGATCCTGTTGAGCAAGCTAAAATTTATTCTGATGGTGGTGCAGATGAAATTTGTCTTTTAGATATTACTGCTTCTAATGAAAATAGAAAAACAATTTATGATGTGGTTAAAAATACCTCAAAGAAATGCTTTGTACCATTAACTGTTGGTGGTGGTGTCAGGAGTGTAGATGATATTAATAAATTACTTAATTGTGGAGCAGATAAGGTTTCAATAAATACTGCTGCAGTTGAAAACTCAAAAGTTGTTTATGAAAGCTCAAAAAAATTTGGATCTCAATGTATAGTAGTTGCAATTGATGCAAAAAAAAATGGAAATAAATGGGAAGTGTTTACTCATGGAGGAAGAAACAATAGTGGGATTAATGCACTAGAATACGCAAAAAAAATGGAGGAAAGTGGGGCAGGAGAATTACTAGTAACTTCTATGGATAGAGATGGGACACAAGTTGGTTATGATATTGATTTAATGTCTAAAATATCTTTAAAGGTAAACATACCTATAATTGCATCTGGTGGAGTAGGAAATTTAGATCATTTAGTTGATGGAATAAAATTGGGAAATGCTAGCGGTGTATTGGCAGCATCAATATTTCATTATGGAACCCATTCAGTAAAAGAGGCTAAGGAATATTTGGATTCAAAAGGAATACCTGTTAGAATTTAGTATGCTTAAGAACCTAGAAAACTTGTTAAATTTAGCAAGAGAGAGAAAAAAATCTCCTAAAGAAAACTCATATACAAATAAACTATTGAGTGACAAATCATTAAGCAAAGCTAAAATTTTAGAAGAAATAAATGAATTAATAGAAGCCGTAGAAAAGGGTACAAATAAAATTCATGAAGCGGCAGATGTTTTTTATCATCTTATCATGTATCTTGAGACAAATAATATTAAGATTGAAGATGTAATGGAAGAGTTAGATAAAAGAAAAAAATGAGTTACGACAATAATAATATTTTTGCAAAAATATTAAGTGGCGATATTCCGTGTAATAAGATTTATGAAGATGAGTTTGTATTATCATTTTATGATATTAATCCACAAAAAAAAATTCATGCATTAGTTATTCCTAAAGGAAAATATGTTGATCTTGACGATTTTAGTTCAAATGCAAGTCCAGACGAAATGGTTGGTTTATTAAAAGGAATTAATATAGTTGCAAAAAAACTTAAAATTTCTGTTGATACGGGAAAAGGTTATAGAGCATTAGCAAATATTAGTGAAGATGGGGGGCAAGAAGTACCTCATTTACATTTCCATTTATTTGGTGGCGAAAAAGTAGGAAAAATGGTTGAGTGAAAGAGAAGATTGACAGAAATTATTTAGAAATAAAGTCTATTAACGCTTTAATTGAAAGTAGTTTTACTGAATCACAGTATAAAGTTGTACTTGTAAAATCAGATGATTTTCAAATAAATAAATTTTTTTATAAAAATGTTGGTAAGAAACATAGATGGAATGATAGGCTTGTTTGGAAGGATAATGATTGGATAAAATACATTTCTAACCCGAAAGTAAAAACATATATTTTAAAAGTTAATGATGATTTTGCGGGGTATTTTGAGTTAATTTTTCATACAGACCCTGATGAAATTGAAATTGCTTATTTTGGTTTATTAGAGGAATACCATAATAAAAAATTAGGGGGATATTTGCTTACAACTGCAATTAAAAAATCTTTTGAAAAAAAAGAAATAAAAAGGGTTTGGCTTCATACTTGTACCCTTGATCATAAAAACGCTTTAAAAAATTATTTAGCAAGAGGTATGACTATTTTTAAAAAAGAAACACTAATTGTATAAATTTTTTTTTAATATAGGTTTGCTTTAGATTAAATTTATGAAAATGAAAAAAATTAAAGAAAAAATACTTAATTTGATTACCCTTGGAGGATATAAAAGAAGAAAAAGACCTTCAAGACTTGATACATATGCAAAAGATTTGAGAGAATTAACTCTTAATTATCAAACTCAAAAATTACAAATGGATCATAAAAATCCTTTAAACAAGTATGGGAAAAAATGTTTTTCTCAAACTGATGAGGATGGAATAACAATTGAGATTTTAAAAAGAATAGGTTCACTAGATAAAGGGACATTTGCTGAATTTGGCCCAGGCGATGGAATGGAAAATAATACATTAATATTGAAATCATTAGGATGGAAAGGTTTTTGGGTTGGTGGTGAAGATTTAATTATTGATTATAAAAAAGATAATAAATTTTCCTTTTTTAAAGAATTCGTCTCTTTAAAGAATATCGTTACTTTAGCCTCAAAAGGAAAATCAGAAATCAAATGTGATAACATTGATGTAATCTCATTTGATTTAGATGGTAATGATCTGTACTTAGTTTCTGAGCTATTAAAGAATCAATTTAGACCAAAATTATTTATAGTTGAGTATAATTCAAAATTTCCTCCACCTGTTAAATGGAGCATTGAATATAATGAAAATCATATTTGGGATGGTAGTGATTATTATGGTGCTTCTCTAGCTTCTTTTGATCAATTGTTTGAAAAAAATAATTATTTTTTAGTTTGTTGTAATGCTCATACAGGATCAAATGCTTTTTTTGTAAAAAAAGATTATAAGCATTTATTTGAAGACGTTCCAAAAGATATAAATGACATTTACGTCTCACCAAGATATTTTTTACATAATGTTTATGGATCTAATTCTTATGGTCATGTTCAATCTGTAAAAACAATCAATAAATTATTTTCTTAATTTTGTTTAGGAAGATTAAATAAATCTTTATCTAATTTTTGATTTATTTCTCTTATATTTATATAAGTAATATTTAAATTTTGATAAACATCTAATACTTGCCATCCTATTAAATTGAAGTTTTTTTTATCAAAAAAGATATTAATTTCATTTTCATTTTTGAAAATTGTAAAGTTTATAAATTTGTTATCAATAATTCTTTCTTCAAGAAAATTAATTTGATTAACTATAAATTTTTTATCAAGAATATAATTTAAAGGAGTTCTATTTATAGCATATCTGTAATAAGTTCCATTTTTAGTTTGAATTACTAATGATTTTCCATTTGAAACCAAAATTTTACCATTCGATTTTTTGTATTTACAAAAAATTTTTTTTGGATATTCGATAACACAATTTCCTCTTTCAATTTTACCATTAATGTTTTGCTCAAAATTAAAATTGAAATTATCTATTTTAACTAAATTATTTATTATATTTTCTTTAATAGATCCAAGAGCAATATTGTTAAAATTAATGATTATCAGTATTAAAAAAATATTTTTCATTAAAGAACATCTCGTTTACCAACATGATTAGCTTTACTCACAATCCCTTCATCTTCCATCATATCAATAATCCTAGCAGCTCTATTGTAACCAATTTGAAGTTTTCTTTGTAAAAATGATGTAGATGCTTTGCCCTCAGATTTAATTATTTCTAATGCGGTTTGATAAAGATCATCTTTATCTCCACTCTTTAAAGATTTATCACCTATTTCCTTCTCATCTACAAAATTTAATATTTCATCAATATAATCTGGCTCTGATTGAGATCTAATAAAATCATTAATCTTTTCAATTTCCTTATCTGATACAAAAGGACCATGAATCCTCAAGATTTTATTAGCAGATGACATATAAAGCATATCACCTTTTCCAAGAAGCTGCTCGGCTCCTTGCTCTCCTAATATTGTTCTACTGTCTATTTTTGATGTTACTTGAAATGAAATTCTTGTAGGAAAATTAGCTTTAATTGTGCCAGTAATTACATCTACACTTGGTCTTTGTGTAGCCATTATAATGTGAATTCCAGCTGCCCTAGCCATTTGTGATAATTTTTGAATATAATTTTCTATTTCTTTACCAGCCACTAACATAAGATCAGACATTTCATCAACAACAACTACTATGTATGGCATAGGTAATTTATGTTTGGCATTGTAACCGTCTATATTTCTAACGCCTTCTTTAGTCATTAATCGGTATCTACTTTCCATTTCTTTAACTACCCAACCAAGAACAGATGCTGCTTTTTTAGCTTCAGTTATAACAGGACATAGTAAGTGAGGAATGCCTTCATATGTTGAAAGTTCTAACATTTTAGGATCAATCAAAATAAGTTTACATTTTTCAGGTGAGTGTCTGTAAAGAAGAGATAATATAATTGTATTAATACAAACTGATTTACCAGATCCTGTTGTTCCAGCAATTAATAAATGAGGCATTGAAGTTAAATCACCAATTATTGGTGCACCTGAAATATTTTTTCCTAAAGCAATAGGTAACTTAATCTCTTTCTTTTTAAAATCAGCTTTATCTAAAATTTCACTCAAATAAACATTCTCTCTTGAGGAGTTTGGTAATTCTATTCCAACAGTATTACTACCTGGAATGGTTGAAATTCGTGCAGATTCTGAACTTGTATTTCTAGCTATATCATCAGATAGATTAATTATTTTAGATACTTTAACTCCTGCTGCTGGCTCAAACTCGCTTAATGTAACAACAGGACCGTGACTTACTTTATTAACATTGCCACTTACACCAAAATCCAGTAAAATTTTTTCAAGAAATTCAGAATTATGAGTTTTATCTTTGTAAGAATTTTCCCTTTCCTTTTTTGATGGAGTTTTTAATAAATCTAAACCAGGAAGTTTAAACTTTGTTTTTTCATTCTCTTTTATTCTCTCTGCTTTTATAAATGGAAGATCCTTTTGAATTAAATCTTTAATTTCATCTTGAGGAATATATTCACTAATAATTTCATTTCTGTTAGTATAGTTTCTGTTATCATCTTTTTTCAAAAGATTTTTAGTAGTTTTTAAAAAGATCCAAAATTTTTGAGGGTGAAAGTTGATGCTATATAAAAATAAACCTAAGATTAAGAAAATTAAAAAATAATATAAAATGGTTGGTTGTAAATTTAACAAATTTTCAAAAAACGTTTGATTTAGGTACTGTCCAACAAATCCTCCGTTACCATTAATATATAATTCAAAAGTATTTTGATAAAAATAGTCAAAGAACAATGATCCAAAGATACAGTAAAGAATAGCAAAAAAAATGTTTTCAAGGATTAAAAAAAGATCTTTACATCTAAAAACATTTATACCTGTAAATATTAGAGTTATAGATACTAAATAAGAAATAATTCCAACCGATTGAAAAAATAAATCTGCGGTATAACTTCCTTGAAATCCCAATATGTTATTGATTTCAGTATTTTCTGGGAAAATAAAATTAGGGTCATTTGGAGAATAAAAGATTAGTGCTGTTAATAGCAAAAGACCTATTATCGTGACTGATGTAGCAAGAATTTCAATCAATCTATTGATTGAAAATTTAATAACTGTATTTGTAATTTCTTTAATATTCATTTTAATGAATCAAATATAACACTTTGTATCATCTAATTTTTGTTGTTAAAATTACTTTGTTATGAAAGTTTGTATTATTGGTGATGGATTAGTTAGCTTAACATTAGCCAACATGTTAATCAAAAAAGAATTAACAGTCGATATTTTATCAAATAGAAAAAATAGAAAATTTGATAAATTTAGAACTTTAGGGATTTCAAAATCTAATATTGATTATTTTAAAAGTGAAATATTAGATATAGAGAAAATTTTATGGAAAATAAATAAGATAAAAATTTATACTGAAAAAAACCTCAGTAAAGAGATAATTAAATTTGATAATAACAATGAACAAATTTTTTCTATTGTTAGAAACTATGAATTGTTAAAATTACTGAACAATAAATTAAAAAAGAGTAGATTTGTTAGATTTAAATCTATTATCAATTATAACGATATTGTTAAAAAAAATTATAAATTGATAATTAACTGTAATCCTAACCATCAAATAACAAAAAAATTTTTCTCTAAAAGAATAGAGAAAAATTATAATAGTTTTGCATACACTACAATCATTGATCATGAAAAAGTAGTTGATAATAAAACTGCTTACCAAAATTTTACTAATAATGGTCCTATAGCTTTTTTGCCAATTTCTGAAAACCAAACCTCTGTAGTTTATTCTATAAGAACAAAAAACAAAAAAAATAACTTTGACATTAAAAATTTGATAAAAAAGTATAATCCTATTTATTCAATAAAAAAAATTAACGACTGTAAATATATTAATCTAAAATCTTCTCATTTAAGAAAATATTATAAAGACAATATTATTGCTTTTGGAGACTTGCTTCATAAAATTCATCCATTAGCAGGCCAAGGATTTAATATGTCATTAAGAGATATTAAACTTTTGTCGAATTTAATTAATGAAAAAATTAATTTAGGTTTGGATTTAGATAGTGCTATTTGTCAAGAGTTTCAAAAAAAATCACAAGATAAAAATTATCTTTTTTCAACTGGAATTGATTTTATTTATGAATTATTTAATTTCGAAAGTAAAATTAAATCAAATTTTTTAATTAAGTCCATAAATATAATTGGAAAAAATAAAGCTATAAATTCTTATTTTAAAAAATTTGCAGATAATGGTTTCAGAATTTAAAATTTATTGAAGCGTTGTATTTTGAAATTGATCAAATGTATACGTAGATAAGATTTCAGCTATTTTATTTTTTCTCAAATCTAAACTTACAGCTTCTAATAAAACTTGTTTTTCTTCTAGACTAAATGGAGAAGCCATTGCTAAGGCATTAATTGTTTCATCTAAACTTTGTTTTTCGAGAGCCTTCCAATTAATTATAAAACCTCTTTTTTCAAATAATGATTTTAAGTCTTTAAAAATTAATTCTAAATCAGAGAATTTTAAATCTTCTTTTTTTTCATTTAGATCCTCCAAATAAGTATCGTAATTGACCTCACATTCTCTATATTTTTTTTCTGACTTGATTTCTCTATTTATCTTGAATCTAATAATGCCTTTCAAATCAATTAAATATCTGCCATCATTTGTTTCTTTAAAACTTGTTATTTTGCCTAAACAACCAATATCATAAAGTTCAGAATCTAATTTCTTAACTTTTTTAACAGTTTTAGGCTGTATCATGCCTATTAACTTTTCTGATTTCATACTATCATTAACCATCTCAATATATCTTGGTTCAAAAATATTAAGTGGCACAGTAGTTTTTGGAAAAATTATAAAATTACTTAGGGGAAATACTGCTATTTTTTTTGGTAATTTCATTATTATGAGCTTAAGTATACCTTTAAAAAATAAATAATTAAATGATTTTTTGGATTGCTTCATACCCTAAAAATGGAAACACATGGTTAAGGTCTCTTTTAAGTGCTTATTATTTTACCAAAGACGGAAATTTTACAAATGATAGAATTTTAAAAAATATTCCTCAATTTCCAGAAAAAAAATATTTTGATAAATTTGAATATGATAAAAGTAATCCAGTCGCAACAGTTAAGCATTGGATTAAAGCTCAAGAATTAATAAATAAAGATAAAAAAATAAAATTTTTTAAAACTCATAATATTTATGGTTCTTTAAACAATAATAATTTTTCCAATAAAAATAATTCAATTGGAGCTGTTTATATAGTAAGGGATCCAAGAAATGTTTTAACTTCAATTATGAATCATTTTGAGATGAATAAAGAAGAAGCTTTAAATTTTATGCTAAATGAAAAAAAATATACATATGATTATTTTAAAAAAAATGATTATAGTGATTTTCAATTTATCAGCTCTTGGCAAAAGAATTATAAATCTTGGATTAATAATAGTGATTTTCCAATTAAGCTTATTAAGTATGAAGATCTTTTAGATAAAACTTTTTATGTAGTAAAAGATTTAATTAATTTTATTGATAAAACATGTAAAACAGGTCTTAATTTTGATAAACTCAAAGCGCAAAAAGCAATAGCCACTACTTCTTTTGAAAAATTGAAAAAAATTGAAAAAAATTATGGTTTTTCTGAATCTATAAAGTCCAAAAATCAAGATAGTAACAAAATACCGTTCTTTCATCTTGGGCCGAGTAATGATTGGAAAGTTTTTTTTGAAACCAGTTTTGCCAACAAAATTAATAAAATTTTTAAAGAAAACTTACAAGAATTACATTATCATTAACTCATCTTTCATATTTCTTGCATTTATATAATTGAGAAATATAATAAAATTTTTGCGGGCATAGCTCAGTGGTAGAGCGTCTCGTTGCCAACGAGAAGGTCGAGGGTTCGACCCCCTTTGCCCGCTCCATTAAAATGAAATTATGATAATTTGGATTGCATCTTACCCTAAAAGTGGAAATACGTATGTTAGATCATTTCTGTCAGCATATTATTTTTCTAAAAAAGGTAAATTTGATTTTGAATTACTACTAAATATAAAACAATTTCCAGCCTTAAGATATTCATCTAAAAAGGCTTATACTTTTATGGATGCAGCAAGTAGCTGGATACCTAATCAAAAGAATTTTTTTAAAAAAGAAGAATTTTATTTCCTCAAAACTCATAGTTCATTAGAGGAATATTTTGGAAATAAATTTACAACTTCATCGGAAACGGCGGGGGCAATATATATAATTAGAGACCCAAGAAATATTATCTCATCAATGTGTAATCATTACTCATTAAATCTAGATGAGGCGTATGCAAAAATGACAGACAATAATTCTTCATTATCTTTTAAAACAGCAGATGGTGATTGTAGTAATTTTACTTTTTTGGGATCATGGTCAAATCACTATAGATCTTGGAAAAATGATATAAATTTTAAAACTTTAATAGTTAAATATGAAGATTTGCGAGACAATACTCATGAAGAATTTAGAAAAATTTTGAATTTCATTGAAAATTTAAAAGGAACTAACAATGAAATTAATGAGGAAAAAATGATTAATTCTATAAATTCAACAAGTTTTTCAAATTTAAAAAATAAAGAGAAATTATATGGTTTTGGAGAAAGTGCAGTTTCTAAGGATGGAAAATCAATAAATTTTTTTAACTTAGGTTTCAATAATAAATGGGAAAAATTTTTGTCTAAAGAATTATCAGATAAAATTAGAGATCAATTTTTAAATGATTTAAAGGAATTAAAATATGAATGATTTAAAGGATAAAAAATGTAAACCTTGTGAAGGTGGTGTAACACCATTTGATATTTCAGAAATTCATAAATATCAAAAAATGGTGGATGGTTGGAAAATTGTTCAAAATGAAAAAAATATTTTTTTTTTAGAAAAAAAATTTAATTTTAAAAATTTTAAAGACAGTCAAGATTTTGTGAATAATGTTGGAAGAATTTCAGAGGATGAAGGGCATCACCCAGATATTATTTTTGGCTGGGGATATGCAAAAATTAATATCACAACTCATGCAATTGAAGGTTTATCTGAAAATGATTTTATTTTAGCATCTAAAATTGATCAGATAACTAATGTCTAAAATGTCTTGTTTTTGAAAATAACAAAACTGTATTAGTTTCATTTGCAAATTTTATAATTTCTTTATCTCTAATAGATCCTGCTGGTTGAACTACAGCTTTTATTCCAGATTGAACTAATTTTTCAATTCCGTCAACGAATGGAAAAAAAGCATCTGAGGCTGCAACAATTTCTAATGATGATGTTGTGAATTTTTTCATTTTATTAATTGCTATTTGACAGCTATCTAACCTACTAGGCTGGCCTGAACCAATACCTACAGTCGTTTTGTTAGATGCTAAAACAATTGCATTTGACTTTACAAATCTACATATATTAAAAGCAAAAATTAAGTCATCTAGTTGAGATTTTGATGGTTTCTTTTTTGATACAATCTTAAAGTCTTTTATTGTAAAAATTTTCCTATCTTCTGATTGTATTAAAATATTCTCATCAATAGAATTAAAATTTAAACTTTCTTTAAAACTAAAATTTGATGCATCAATTAACCTCAAATTTTTTTTCTTTTTTAAAATTTTTATAGCATCAAAATCAAAATTGTTTCCAATTATCACTTCAAAAAATAATTTATTTAGTTCTAGTGCCAGGTTTTTGTTTATTTTAAAATTACAGGAAATTATTCCACCAAAAGCACTAATAGGATCACATGCAAGAGCTGATTTGTAACACTTTAAAGGATCTTTTAAAATAGATACTCCACATGGATTAGCATGTTTTATAATTACTATACCTGAATTTTTTGGGAGAGATTTAGAAATTGCTAACCCTGTGAAAATATCATTAAAATTATTATAACTTAATTTTTTACCATTCAATTGGTTTAACTTTAAAAAATCACTTTTTGAGTATATTGCACTCTCTTGATGTGGATTTTCACCATATCTGAGTTTTTTAATTAAATTTCCAAAAATAATTTTTTTATGAGGAAAATTTTCCTTAATTTTTTTGTTAAAATAATTTGAGATTGTAGCGTCATAATAAGCAGTTTCTGCAAAGGCTATTTGAGACATCTTTTCTCTGAAATTTTGAGATGTACAGCCTTTAAATTTAATCATTTCTTTAATAAGTTCGTTATACTGAGTATTAGAAGTTATAACAGTTACATCATTATAATTTTTTGCTGCAGCCCTAACCATAGCTGGACCACCAATATCAATATTTTCAATTATCTTTTTATGATTAGATGTGTTTTCTATAGTTTTTTGAAAAGGATAAAAATTAACTATTACAAGATCAATATTTTTAAATTTATTTTTTATTAAATCTTTATGATGAGATTTATTCTTTCTTTGACTCAAAATTCCAGCATGAATTTTAGGATGTAGTGTTTTAACTCTTCCATTAAGTATTTCAGGTGATCCAGTATAATCTGACACCTCATTACATTTAAATTTTAATTTTTTGATTTCTCTATAGGTGCCCCCAGAACTAATAATTTCAACCTTATTTTTTTTTAGTATATTTAATAAAGGTTTTAAGTTGTTTTTATCTGTTACAGAAATTAGAGCTCTTTTAATTTTTTTCATTAAATTTTAGTTAATTCCCATACAATATTCTCATTTTGTTTACTTGTTATTCCAGAAATAAATATATTTTGGTTCTGAGTATAAGAATTTTTATTACCGAAATATAAACCATTATCAATATTTATATCAAATTTATTACAAGTAAACTTCCAACCTTCATCATTTAATTCTATCAGAATTGTTTTGTTATCTTGTGTTTTCATTAATTTAATCTCTGGCTCCAGATGAAATCGAATATCAAATTTAATATTTTGATTGGTTTTTTTATTCAAAATTTTATCAGTACCGATAAATTTAAACTGTAGAGGATAAAACTCAATTTTTCTTTCATGAGTTGTGTTATATTTTCTATGATATCCATCATGAGATGCATTTATTTTCCAATAATCTTTTTCAAATACAATATCTTTTTTTAAAATTTTTAAACCATTAGTTACCACATAATTTTCATTATTTTTATTGTAAAGACATGAGGAGTTATCATCAATTATTAAAGTGCTATGTGCTGCAGTTGATTTAGATAATTGGACCAATTTTTTATTACTACCATTATAATATCCACAATTACTGATTAATTTTTTTCCATTGGAATTAATTTCAAATGAAAGCGCTCCGGATTGATATTTGGAAGAAAATTTAGAGGAAGGTGTACTACCAATATCCATTATAATAGAAATTTTTTTATTATATAATACTGTATAACCACCAAATTCTTTGTTTTCATTTTTAAACGTGTAGCTAAATCTTTTGAGATATTGATCAAACTCAAAATTATCAGAAATATTATTACCGTTCATTAAAATGTCTGTTTTTGTATTTTGCCATACAAATGCATAACCTTGGCCTAAATAATAGATTATTTCATTTATATGTTCAGGAATTTCAATTTGAGCCTCTTTAAACCATTCTCTAATAAGAATAAAATATTTAAGATAAAAAATAAGCTGTTTAATGTTTCTCGATTTTGGAAACCCATAATTATCAAAAACAAGAGTAGATATTTTTTTAAGTAAACTTAAACCATATAATAGATATTTTTTTTCATTTTTGTAACATAAGCCAACTAAAATAATAGCAGAACAACCAATCATTTTATCATCGACTATTTTTGAATTATTTATTTCGCTCATTAGATGATTAGTTTGTTTTTTGATTATTCTATTGAATAAATTAAGGTAGTCTCTATCACTTTCTTCAATTGTCAGTTTATGATTCGATAGCCAAGCTATAATTCTTTTTGATGTAAGATCAAATTCCCAACTCTTTGAATTATATTTGGAATTTTTTTTTATCCATTCAGAAATAATCTTTTGGGTATTTTTTTTTGACGATTTTAAATCTAAACTAAAAAACCAGTAAAAGTTATTTAACTTTTTAAAATTTTTTTGATTAATATTTTTATTATCCCATAAATTTTTTGTTGTAATTTCATCTAAATTAATCTTCTTTTTTTGATATTTTATTAATGATGAAAGTAAATGTGGACTTGGTTTATAAATTAAATCTTCAATATTTACTTTAGAAATTTTTTTGTCATAATAATTTGAGTTAAGATAGATATTTTTTATCTTTCTTATAATATTTGACGAAAATTGACTTATGAAATTTAAGGAATTTCTTAAAATCATTTAGTTATGAAGATTTTAGTAAATCAATATTTTTTTTTATGTTTCCATTATTACTTTTAAATATTGTTGTCCCTGAGACTAGGATATTAGCCCCTGCCTCAATTACAAGTTTTGAATTTTCAAAATTAATTCCACCATCAATCTCAATATCAAAATTTAAATTATGATTTTTTTGGATATCTTTGAGTTCTTTTACTTTATCTAGAACTTTAGGCATAAATTTTTGACCTCCAAAACCAGGATTAACACTCATAATTAGAACTAAATCAATTTGACTTAAATAATCTTTTATTACATTCACTTTTGTCTCTGGATTTAGTGATACCCCGACTTTTTTTTTTAATTTTTTAATTTTTAAAATAGAGGCTGATAAATCTTCAGTTGCTTCAGGGTGAATAGTGATTATATCTGCGCCCGCCTCAGCATAGGCTTCAATGAATTCATGTACTGGTGAAATCATTAAATGTACATCAAATTTAATTGAGCAGTTTTTTTTAAGTGCTTTTATAACAGGTGGGCCAATTGTTAAATTAGGTACAAAGTGGCCATCCATTACGTCGACATGAATAAAGTCAGCTCCAGCCTCTTCAAGTCTTTTTATTTCTTTACCTAACTGACTAAAATCTGCAGATAAAATTGAGGGTGAAATTTGTATTTTTTTCATTTGAAACTAAATCAATTAGTATCAATTTTTAAAATTTTATTGAATTAAAAAATTGATAAATATGTCTTGATATCTCACTTTCAAGTGGAAAAGAAAGCATTCCCATAACTGAGTACCCTAACACATATGGCATTAGATAAAATCTAATCATAAAAAAGAACCAAGCAACGTATAAAGGTACTAATGGCCGAATAATAAAAGATGGAGTTATTGGCTTAAAGATAGTAAGTAATGGATTTGTAAATTTCACAAAAACCTTCATAAAAAAGAATTCCGAGTCTTCCCTTTGAAAAATATTCATCGCAACTTTTCCTATTAAGGTCCACATTATAATTCCAAGAATATAGTCTACGATATAGACAAGTGGGTGAAAGTTAGCAGACATTAAAGAATTTATATTTGAAAATTGTGAAGAATAAAAGGGGCGAAATTAATCGCCCCTTAAAAAGATTGTTTATCTTTGTGAAATTACTTGTGCACCCGAAGGTACTCTAGCATCATCAACCATTTTCTGAGTTGAAGCATTTGGTGCTGGAGTCATCAAACTCACAACAACCATTGCTACTAAACTCACAGCTGATCCAAAGATACCAAAAGTTAACTGAGTAATACCAAGGAATCCACTTCCACCATTACGCACCCAAATTAGATACGCAAAACCAGAAATTAAACCTAAAGCCATACCAGCTATAGCACCTTCTTTGTTAGCTCGTTTCCACCATACACCAAGTACAAGTGGGAAGAACAAACCAGACATCGCAAAGTCAAAAGCCCATATCACTGAACCTAAGATACCTTGAATCTCCATTGCTGCAATAGTTGCTCCAGCAAAACCAATTACTACAAGTAGTACCCTTGCAACAACTAGTCTTTTTGCTGTCTCAGCTTTTGGATCTATCATTTTATAATAAACATCATGAGAGATCGCATTCGCAATCGCAAGAATCAAACCGTCTGCAGTTGACATGGCAGCAGCCATACCTCCAGCAGCTACTAGTCCTGAGATTACGTATGGTAATCCAGCTATTTCAGGAGTTGCTAACACAACAGCTTTACCAGCCATGAAAAACTCATTTAATTCAACAGTTCCATTGCTGTTAAAGTCACTGATAAACATTAAGTTTGCTTGATTCCAGTTTTGGTACCAATCTATTGCTTGAACTTCTGCAATTGATTTACCAATAATACCTGTTGGTAATGTTGGATCAATTAACGAAAGTTTAGACATAGTCGCTAACATTGGTGCAGAAGAATAAAGTAAGAAGATAAAGAATAAAGACCAACCTACTGATTTTCTAGCTGCTTTTACACTTGGAGTAGTAAAGAATCTCATCATAACATGAGGTAATGAAGCTGTTCCCATCATCATTGCCAGTGCTAAAGAGATGAACGCCCAAGGTGTAGCGTTAACTGCTGAGTGAGCTTTAGTTATTCCTGCTAGCCCTTTAGGTACTGTTTTTAGATCAGCAGCAGCATTTTTTACAAAACCAAACTGTTGTTCTAATTCTCCAATTCTAGCTACTTCATCAGCCAACATGAAGTGTGGGAAGAAACCCGCACCTATTTTGTTACTGATCCAGAATACTGGAAGTAAGTAAGCTATAATTAGCACGATATATTGCGCAACCTGTGTCCAAGTTACCCCTCTCATACCACCTAGCATTGAACATAATAAGATACTTATTAATCCAATGTAAACAGCATATTGAAATGGGATATCTAAAGCAACTGATGCGATAGTACCAGTGGCATTAATTTGTGCAGTCACATATGTAAATGAGGCAACAGTTAAAACTATTACCGCAAGTAATCTTGCTAAATTACCACCATATCTTGTACCAACGAAATCTGGAACAGTGTAACAACCAAATTTTCTTAAGTACGGAGCTAGTAAAGTTGCAACTAACACATAACCACCTGTCCAACCAACGAGCAGAGCCATATAACCATAACCTTTAAAATAAATTCCACCTGCCATTGCAACGAATGAAGCACCAGACATCCAGTCGGCTGCTGTTGCCATTCCGTTGAACACAGTTGGAACTTGTCTTCCAGCTACGTAATAATTGCTCGCTTGAGCTGTACGAGATAGCCAACCAATAAGTGCGTAGATGGCTACTGTGAAAGCAACAAAACAAATTCCGATTGCTTTCGATGTCATTCCCATCTGCTCACCAATTGCCATCAAGATTATGAAACCTATAAAACCTCCAGTATAGATTCCGTAAACTTTAGGCAAGTTATCTATAAAATTACCTTTAATCATTAGCTGTCTCCTTTTTCACTGAAACCAAATTCTTCATCAATTTTTTCTTGTCTATTTGCAAACCAGAAAATTAGGATTACAAATAATCCAAGAGAACCCTGACAAGTGAACCAATAAGTTAATGGATATCCAAAAGGACCAGTAACTTCGTTCATCTCAGCGCCAAAAAGGAAGATGCCAATTGAGAATACAAACCAGATTGCTAAAGTAACAAATAGCAAACCTTTGGTTTTTTCCCAGTGTTGTTCATTTTTTGACATTTATACCTCTCTTTTAGTTATAACTGGCGAAACCTTACCTATTCTGAGATAGATTAAAAGTGTAAAAAATGTACATATTAGGTTAGTTTTAACAGTATTTTCTACTAAAAATAGAATTTATGACAAAAAAAAAACCAACTTGGAGAGATTTAACTTTAAATGATTTTAAAGTTTATTTTTTCTCTCTTTTTAAAGCATTCATACCTAAAAAAAAAATTAAAAATTTTGATGAATTAGAAAAATTTATTCAAACAAAAGCAGCATGGGTTTCTCAAGTGACTCTTTATAATTACTTAAAGACAAGAATGGGCACAAGATATGTTCTTCATTTTGAGAATGATGAATTTATGGAGTCTGTGAATAAAGCAAAATGGAATATTTACGCTGTTTCTCTTCAGGATCTTACTTTCTATACATTTTCATATATTAAAGTTCATTTTAAGTTAGAAGAAGAAAATAATGCTAAAGAGATTTTTTTAAAAATTTTAGATGATGAAAGTACTAACAGTATGCCATTAGACATTATTGAAGAAGCAAAAAAAAATTTTAATGAAAGATTAAATTCTATTGATTGGAATAAATACTATGATGATCTTCCTTTTAATCCTAGTGCTCTTTCATTATATAAGTGGGCACCTATTGCTGATGAGTTAAAAACTCTTGATAGAAAAATAGTTTTGAATTCTGTAATTTTAAAATGGGATATAATAAAAAAAGAATTTAAAGACAGAGTTGAGTTTTAATTATTTTTTCTATTATCAACTAAACTTTGAACAACACTTGGGTCTGCTAAAGTTGTAGTATCTCCTAATTGATCATGTTCATTTGCAGCTATTTTTCTTAAAATTCTTCTCATAATTTTTCCAGATCTTGTTTTTGGTAATCCTGGAGTAAAATGAATTAAATCAGGTGTAGCAAGAGGGCCTATTTGCTTTCTTACCCAAAGTTTTAAATCCCTTTCAAGTTCACCAGTTTCTGGTTCACCAGCGTTTAAGGTTACATAACAATACAATCCATTTCCTTTTATATCGTGAGGATAGCCAACAACAGCTGCCTCAGCTACTTTGGGATGAGCAACAAATGCACTTTCAATTTCTGCTGTACCTAGATTATGACCAGATACTATAATTACATCATCAACCCTTCCTGTAATCCAATAATATCCATCTTTGTCTCTTTTACATCCATCACCAGTAAAATATTTTCCTTCGAATTGAGAAAAGTAAGTATCTATAAATCTTTGATGGTCTCCGTAGACCGTTCTCATTTGTCCAGGCCAAGATTGAGAAATACAAAGTCTTCCTTCACCTGCACCTTTTATTTCTTTTCCATCCTTATTCAAAAGCGCAGGCTTAATTCCATAAAAAGGTTTTGAAGCTGAACCTGGTTTAAGTGGCATAGCGCCTGTTTGTGGGGATATCATAATTCCACCAGTTTCTGTTTGCCACCAGGTATCAACTATTGGGCATTTAGAATTTCCTACTTTTTTGTAGTACCACATCCAAGCTTCTGGATTTATTGGTTCACCTACAGTACCTAATAACTTCAATGATTTTCTAGAAGTTTTATTTACTGGACCATCGCCCTCTCTCATTAATGCCCTAATAGCAGTTGGTGCTGTGTAAAAAGTATTTACTTTATATCTATCAATAATCTGCCACCATCTAGAGCTATCAGGATAATTAGGGATACCTTCAAACATCATAGTAGTTGCACCATTAGCAAGAGGCCCATAAATAATATAACTATGTCCAGTGACCCAACCAATGTCTGCAGTGCACCAGTAAACATCTTTTGGTTTGTAATTAAAAATATATTGATGTGTCATTGAAGCATAAACCATATAACCACCAGTGGTATGTAACACACCCTTTGGTTTTCCCGTTGATCCGGATGTGTATAAGATAAATAATGGATCTTCTGCTTCCATTTCTTCTGGTTCGCAATGAGAGGAAACATCTTTAATTAAATCATGATACCAAATGTCTCTGTAATCGTTCCATCCAATTTCATTTCCTGTTCTTTTGACTACTATACATTTTTTAACATTAGGACAGCTTTGTAATGCCTCGTCTGTTGTAGCTTTCAAAGGAATTGTTTTTCCTCCTCTTACACCTTCATCTGCTGTAATAATATATTCTGACTCACAATCATTTACTCTGCCAGATATAGAGTCAGCTGAAAAACCACCAAAAATGATTGAATGTACGGCGCCAATTCTTGCACAAGCTAACATTAAAATTGCAAGTTCTGGAATCATTGTTAAATAAATTGTAACCCTGTCTCCTTTTTTAATTCCTAATTTTTTTAAACCATTCGCAGCTTTGGATACTTTTTGATGAAGTTGTTTATATGAAATTTTTTGACTATCTTTTGGATTATCTCCAACCCAAATTATTGCAGTCTTATCTTTTTTATCTTTTAAATGCCTGTCAATACAATTCGCTGAAGCATTTAAAGTTCCGTCATAGAACCATTTAATTTTAACATCCTTAGAATTATATTTTACATCTTTAATTTTCTTATAAGGTTTTATCCAAGTTATTCTTTTCCCTTCTTTTTTCCAAAAACCATCATTATTTTTTATCGATTCTTTATAATTCTTTTGATATTGCGTTTTATTTGCTAGGCTTGACTTAACCCATTCATGTCTAGTTTTAATAATTAATTCAGATGGTGTATCTACTCCATTACTTTTTCTTTTTTTCTTTTTTCTTGAAATTTTTTTTGTTTTTTTTCTTGAAAGTTTATTAACCTTTTTTTTTACTCTTTTTTTTTTAGAAGGTTTTTTTTTATTTTTTCTTTTTTTCTTTTTTTTAGGCATATCTTAGATTTATATCTAAATTTTACTCATGTTGTTCAAAATTTTCCAGCTTTTAGAATCTATTGACATTACAGATAATCTACTTTGTTTAATTAAGGATAAATGGCTTAATTGCTTGTTTTTTTTGATTTCATTTAGACTGACTGGTTTATCTAGTTTTTTTAAAAACTTAACCGTTACAGCCACAAATCGACCAGATTTATCTGTTTTATCTAAATAAGCCTCTTTGATGACCTCTACAATACCCACAATCTCTTTTCCTATATTTGAATGATAAAAAAAACATTGATCACCTTTTTTCATTAATTTTAAGTTTTTTGCTGCCTGATAATTTCTAACACCATCCCAAGGCACACCTTTAACTCCTTTTTTCATCTGTTGATCAATGGACCAAACATCTGGTTCTGATTTCATTAACCAGTATTGCATTACAACTGTACTCCTGCACCTTTAAGAAAAGCTGCATTTTCATCTAACGGCCACCTTGGTTTTGCTGGATGATCTAGATTATTAAATTGTTTTTGTTTAAATTTTTCTAAACCAACTGTTGCAATCATAGCAGCATTGTCACCACATAGTTCTATTGGAGGAAATACGCTTTTATAATTTTGTTCTTTACATAAATTTATTAACATAGATCTGATATTTTTATTCGCAGCAACACCACCAGCGACTACAAATATTTTTTCCTTAAGATTGTTTTGTTTTTCAAATTCTTTAAAAGCAATTTTAGTTTTTTTATGTAAAATTTCTTCCACTGTTTTTTGAAATGATGCGGCAAGATCAAATTTTTCTTGTTCAGTTTTAATATTTTTAGTTATTTTTAAAATTGCTGTCTTAAGTCCAGCAAAAGATAAATTACAACCACCTTTATTAAATATTGGTTTTGGTAAATCATATTTATTTGGATTACCTTTTTTAGCCAGGACTTCAATTTTTGGCCCACCAGGAAATTCTATTCCTAAAAGTTTTGCAGTTTTGTCAAATGCTTCACCTAAAGCATCATCAATAGTTGTGCCTAATCTTTTATACTTTCCAAGATCTTGAACATTTAAAAATTGTGAATGTCCACCAGAAATTAACAAAAGTAAGTATGGATAATTTAAAACCAATCCAAGTTTTGGGCTTAAAGCATGACCTTCTAAATGATTAACTGCTATAAAAGGTTTATTTAATGATGCGGCCAAAGCTTTACCAAAGCTTAACCCTATTGATAAACAAACTATTAAACCAGGTCCTGCTGTAGATGCTACAGCATCAATTTCATCAATTTTTTTTCCACTATCATTAATTGCTTTTTGAACAATCCAATCAATTTTTTCTAAATGAGATCTAGCCGCCAATTCTGGAACTACTCCCCCAAATTTTTTGTGCACATCAGTTTGGCTTGAAACAATATTTGATAAAATAATAGGTATTCCTTGTTCATTTTCAGTTATTAAGGAGGCGGCCGTCTCGTCACAGCTTGTTTCAATCCCAAGAATTAAAGGTTTTTTACTCATTCAAATAGTTTTTATTAATTGTACAATCTCAATACAAGTAAGAAATAAATTATTTATGAGTAAAAAAATTATAATAGGATCAAGAAACAGTAAGCTGGCATTAATTTATGCAAAAATTGCTAAAGATAAAATTATTGATAATACAAATTTAAAAGATCAAGATGTTGAAATTAAAGGAATTACCACAAAAGGTGATCAAGTTCAGGATGTTCGGTTATCTGAAGTTGGAGGAAAGGGTTTATTTTCTAAAAATATTGAAAAGGAGCTTAAAGCAAAAAATATTGATATAGCAGTTCATGCTTTAAAAGACCTACCTGCTTTAGAGACTAAAGGTTTAATTGTAGATACATTTCTAGAGAGAAATGATCCTAGAGAAATTTTAATAACTAATAATAAAAAAAAATTAAAAGAATTAAAATCAAATTCAATAATTGGAACTTCTTCCTTAAGAAGAGAATTTCAAATTAAAAATATTAGATCAGATCTTAATTGTAAGCTTATACGAGGAAATGTTGATACGAGAATTAAAAAATTAAAAGATGGATTATACGATGCTATAATTTTATCTTATGCAGGCGTTCAATCTTTAAAATTAAATCATCAAATTTCAGAGATATTTTCAGTAAGAGAATTAATTCCAAGTGCTGGGCAAGGTATTATTTCACTACAATGTCGTGAAGATGATAAAGAAATAATTTCAATATTAAAAAAAATTAATCATAATGAAACTTATCAAAGAGCTAATGCTGAAAGAAATGTTTTGAAAGTTTTAGAAGGAGATTGTGAGACAGCAGTAGGTGTTCATGCTATGGTAGAAGAAAATAAAATAATTTTGGAAGCAGAACTTTTTTCTTTAGATGGGTCTCAAAGGTTTTATGAAAAAAAATCTTCAGAAATAAAAAATTCAAAAGAATTAGGTAACGATGTGGGAAAAATGTTAAAAATGAAGTCTAATAATTCTTATAAAAAATAACATGCATATTTTGTTAACTAGATCTTTAGAAGATTGTTCTGAAATGATTTTAAAATTTCAAAATTTAGGTCACCAAGTTTCAAATCTTCCATTGTTAATTATAGAAAAGCTAAATTACAAGGAGATTAACTTTTCAGATTTTAAAGCTATTATTTTTACAAGTGCCAACGCTATAAAATTTTTAGATATTAAAAAAATTGATAAAGAGTGTTTATGTTTTTGTGTGGGTAATGCTACAGAAAAAAAAGCTAGAAGTGTTGGATTTCAAAATGTTATCGCAGCAGAAGGAAATGTTGAAAATCTAAAGGAGTTAATTCTACAAAATTTCGATAAAAAAAATGGGAAATTAATTTATGTAAGTGGTGAAACAATCTCCATGGATCTTGATCAAAAATTATCAAAAGAAGGGTATGATGTAAGAAGAATTATTAATTATCGTACAAGGTACAATGAAAAATTCGATGAAAATTTTATTAAGGCACTTAAGTCTAATATGCCTGATATTGTTTATGTATATTCTCAAAATAGTGCGTTAAGTTTTTTGAAATTCATCAAAATCCATCAGTCCGAAACCCTTTGGATGAATACTAATTTGATGTGTATAGGTGAAAAAACCTCATCAATATTGAATGAAATTAAATGGAAAAAGATTTTTCTTTTTAACCCTGGAGAAGAAGAGTTTTTGTTATATAAAATTTAGCCATGGATTTAATAAATAATTTTTCAGAAATTTTTTTGTCTGTATGGAATAAAGGTATTCTTGGCGTAGACATTTTTCAAATTTTAATTGGAATAGGAATATTTCTAATATTTTTGATATTTAGAGGTTTAATTAGTAAGTTAATTATTAAAAAACTGGAGATAATATCAAAAAAAACTACTAACAAATTAGATGATACTTTTGTAAAAGCGTTAGAAGGGCCAGCAAGATTTTTACCAATTGTTTTAGGTTTTTTTATAGCTAGTTACTACATGACATTTTCCAATGAGGGTAGAGAAGTAGCGGATACAATTAATAGAACTTTAATTACAATTTTAATTTTTTGGGTTATTCACCAAATTATTGAACCTATTTCTTATATTTTAAGTGGACTAGATAAAATTTTAACAAGAGAATTAATTGGTTGGATCATAAAATCACTTAAAATATTAATTTTTATTTTAGGTCTCGCAGCAGTGCTTGAATTGTGGGGGATAAAAATTGGACCTATTATTGCTGGACTTGGATTGTTTGGTGTTGCTGTTGCATTAGGTGCTCAAGATTTATTCAAAAATTTAATTTCAGGAATTTTAGTCCTTGTTGAAAAAAGATTTAAAATAGGTGATTGGATTTTAGTTGATGGAATAATAGAAGGTATAGTTGAAAAAATTGGATTTAGATCAACAACAATCAGAAAATTTGATAAGTCATTAGCAATCATCCCAAATTTTCAGTTTGCAGAAAATGCAGTTGTTAATGTTAGTGAAACCTCCAACTGGTTGATAAGCTGGATCATTACTCTTCAATATGATACAACAGTTGATCAACTAAAGACTATCCGAAATCAAATTGAAGATCATATAAAAAAAAGTGAGGACTTTAATATAAACATTGGAATTGCAGTTAGAGTTGACAAATTTTCAGATAGTTCAATCGATATGTATGTTCGATGTTTTACAAAATCAGATAGTTGGAATGAATGGCTTTCTGTAAAAGAAAAATTGGCGATAGAAATTAAACAAATCGTAGAAAATAATAAAGCTTCATTCGCGTTTCCAAGTTCTTCAATTTATATTGAAAAAAAATGATAGCTATTTTTTATTTGGTTTTACAAATATTAAAACTTTACTCATACGTTGTGATTGCAAATGTTATTGTGAGTTGGTTGATAGCTTTTAATATTTTAAATACTCAAAATAGATTTGTTTATTCTGTTTTAGAGTTTAGTTACAGACTTACTGATCCAATATTAAATAAAATAAGACTATTCCTACCAAATTTAGGATCATTAGACATATCACCTATTATTTTACTTCTATTGATTTGGTTTATAGAAATGTGTATGAAGCTCTACATTGCACCAATAATATTCTAAAAAATTTATGATTTTAATTGATGGAAAAAAAATAGCAGCTGAATTAAGGGAGAAACTAAAAAATGAAGTTTCCGAGTTAAAAGCTAAACATAATAAAGTTCCAGGTTTAACAGTTATTTTGATTGGAGATTTAACACCAAGTCAAATATATGTTAGAAATAAAGAAAAATCTGCTAAAGAAGTTGGATTAAAATCTGATGTAATTAAATATCCAGATTCTGTCGAAGAAAAGGTAATACTAGATAAAATAAAAGAATTAAATAAGGATGAAACTGTCTCAGGAATTTTAGTTCAATTACCATTACCAAAACATATTGATAAACAAAAAGTAATAGAAACCATAGACCCTTATAAGGATGTTGACGGATTTCATCCTATGAATGTTGGAAATTTATCCTCAGGTTATGAAAGCTCTGTACCTTGTACACCCCTAGGCTGTTATTTACTGATAAAAAAAATTGAACCTAATTTAAGTGGAAAAAAAGCAGTTATAGTTGGTAGGTCAAATTTAAATGGTAAGCCTATGACTCAACTTCTTTTAAAAGAAAATTGCACTGTAACAATTACTCACTCTAAAACTAAAGATTTAAAATCAGAATGTTTAAAGGCAGATATTATTGTAGCGGCAGTTGGTATTCCAGAGCTTGTTAAAGGAGATTGGGTAAAAAAAGATACAATTGTAATAGATGTTGGAATAAACAAAACAGAGAAAGGTATTGTTGGCGATGTAGAATTTAACGAAGTTTCTAAAAATGCAAAAGCATTAACCCCAGTTCCTGGTGGTGTAGGTCCAATGACGATTGCTTGTTTACTTAAAAATACAATTGACTGTTTCAAAAGATCGCAAATTTAATAATTAAAACAACAAAACATTTTTGGTAAAGTGGGTTATGAAAAAACCTAAATATCCATACAGAATAGCTATTCTTATGGGCATACTTACTATTCCTCCGATAGGAGCAACACAATTAGGTTGGTACTTGTATGATATACAGACCGGATTTGATTATGGTATGATAGTAGGAACATTTTCAGTAATATATGCGGCTTGGTTAATGTATGAAAAAAATTGGAGAGAAGAAGATGAGGATTAAAGTATGGAAAAAATAATTTTTTTTGGATTAGTAATACCTATTTTTTTATTTGTAATTTATTTAGGTGTTAGAGCTATCATGACAGGTTCTAGTGCAAAAAGTGCAAATAAAATGGACTTAGAAAATGAAAACATCGAAGAGGAAAATTCTTCAAATAATTCTGAAAATTTAAGCAAAGAATTAAATAATTTAAATGAACTTTTAAAAAGTGGTGTTTTAACTAAAGAAGAGTTTGAAAAAGCTAAAAAAAAAATTTTAGACAATTAAATTTTTTCTTTATTTATTAAGATAATTTAGATCTGCCTCCATCTACTGCAATTATTTGTCCTGTAACCCAAGAACTATCTTCAGTAATAAGAAATTTTGCAAGTGAAGCAGAATCTTTCCCTTCGCCTAGTCTTTTTAGTGGATGAGCTTTTGCAATACCATCTGCTAAAGCTTTATTTTTTAACATCGGTTCAGCAATTTTAGAATTTGTTAAGCTAGGTGCTATACAGTTAACTCTAATGTTTGGCGCAAATTCTGCAGCTAGAGACACAGTTAGTCCCTCAACAGCAGCTTTTGTAGAAGCAATTATTGCATGATTTGTAAATCCTCTTTGTGCGGCAACTGTAGAAAATAAAACTATCGATCCTTTATTTTTTTTCAAGCTTTCTTGAAAACCCTTTATAGTTTCAACAGCTGAATAAAGATTAAGTTTCATACAATTATTAAAATCTTGCTCGGTCACCATTCTCAAGGGTTTTAAATCAATAGAACCTACGCAGTAAGCAATTCCCTTTGTTTCTGAAATATCATTTTTAACTTTATCAATAAATCCTTCCTCCAATACATCTGCTACTGTGGAAGTGCATTTTAATTTGTCAGAAATATTTTTTAGTTCAGTTTCATTTCGTCCAACTAAATGAACACTATTGCCTGAACTTACTAATTGTTCAGCTAAGCTTGAACCGATTGAACCTGTCGCACCAAAAATTAAATATTTTTCTGACATAAAATTTTTTATTAGTTATATTTAACCATGAAGTTATTTTTTATACTTGGTAATCAATTATTTCCATTAAAATACCTCGACCGCTACAAAAAGGACCATCTATTTTTTATGGCAGAAGATAACGGATTATGTACTTATGAAAAACACCATAAGCAAAAAATCTTGTTATTTTTATCTTCCATGCGTTCTTATGCTGATAGTCTCAAAAAGAATAAATATAAATTAGACTATCTAAAAATTGAGGACAGAGATTTTAAAGATGATTATTTTAAAAAATTAAAAAAAATAATCATCAAAAAAAAGATTAAAGAAATCTCAAGCTTTGAAGTTGAAGATAAATTTTTTGAAAAGAAAATTTCACAATTTTTAAAAAAAGAAAAAATTAATTGGAATATTATTCAAACCTCAATGTTTTTAAATTCAAGAAATGAATTTAAGAATTATTTAAAAAAAACTAAAAAACCTTTCATGGCAACATTTTATAAAGAAGTTAGAAAAAAATCTGGAATATTAATAGGCGCTGATGGAAATCCAGTTGGAGGAAAATGGAGCTTTGATGAAGAAAATAGAAATAAATTACCTAAAGATATTTTAATACCAAAATTTCCTAAAATTAATGAAACTAAGCATACAAAAAAGTTAAAACCTATTATTGAAAAATTATTTAAAGATCACCCTGGTAACACAAAGGACTTCTGGCTTGCAACAGAATTTGATGAAGTAGTAAAACTTTTAAATTTTTTTATAAAAGAAAAATCAAATATGTTTGGTGATTATGAAGATGCTGTAAATCAAAAAGATAATATTCTGTTTCATAGTGCTTTAAGTCCCTATATTAATTTAGGTCTTATAACTCCTGAATTTATTATTCAAAAAGTTTTAGAGTTTCACAAAAAAAATAAAATAAGAATGAACTCATTAGAGGGATATATTCGTCAGGTAATTGGCTGGAGAGAATTCATGCGTGGAATTTATCAAAGTTATTCTGACGAATTGGAAACAAACAACTTTTTCAAACATAATAGAAAAATGAAAAAATCCTGGTATGAGGGTTCTACAGGTTTACCACCTTTAGATCATGCTATTAAAAACGCTGTAAAACATGGATGGTCTCATCACATTGAGAGATTAATGATTTTATCTAACATAATGAACCTTTGTGAGATTAAGCCTACAATTGTTTATAAATGGTTTATGGAAATGTTTGTGGATTCTTCTGATTGGGTAATGGTTCCAAATGTTTATGGGATGGGTTTATTTAGTGATGGTGGAATTTTTGCGACCAAACCTTATATCTGTGGATCAGCTTATTTTATGAAAATGATGGATTTTAAAAAAGGAGAATGGTGCAATACAATGGATGGATTGTATTGGAGATTTATAGACCGAAATAGAAAATTCTTTTTAAAAAATCCTAGATTGTCGATGATGGTTCGTATCTTTGATAAAATGAATACTGATAGAAAAAAAATAATTTTATCTGCAGCAGACAAATTCATAAAACAAAATACAATTAAGTGAAAAAAGAAAATCTACCATCAAAAATTTGTCCTGTTTGTAAAAGACCTTTTATTTGGCGAAAGAAATGGAAGCTAAATTGGGATAGAGTTAAATATTGTTCAAAGAAGTGTTCTAAGCTAAGCTAATTTTAGTGAACATAATTGTATTACAGCATATTAAAATTGAAGACCCTGGTTACATTAAAGATCTAATGTTGGCTGATAGATTAAATTTAACCACTATAGAGCTTGATGAAGGTGAAAAAATTCCAAGTGATCTTAGTAAATTTGATGGGATGTTTTGTATGGGTGGTCCAATGGATACGTTTATGGAAAAAGATTATCCTTGGTTAATTGAAGAAAAAAAAGCAATCAAAGAATTCGTTATTAATTTGAAAAAACCTTATTTGGGTTTTTGTTTGGGGTGCCAGTTATTAGGTGAAGTTATTGGTGGCAAAGTAGTTAAATCTCAACCAGCAGAAATAGGTATTATGGATATTAATTTTACCAATGAAAAAAACAAAGATAATCTTTTTTCAAAATTTCCAGAGCAAATCAAAAGTTTACAATGGCATTCTTATGAAGTCCAAGGAATTGAGAATAACAAAGAGGTAACTTTATTAGCCTCATCTCCAGTTACTAAAAATCAAATTTTTAAATATCAAAATCATGCTTATGGAATTCAATTTCACATTGAAATTAAGGATACTACTGTCAATGAATGGGGATGTGTTCCAGAGTACAAAAAGGCTCTTGAGGATCAATTGGGAAATGGAGCATTAGAAAAATTTGATCAATCTGCGAGAGATAATATGTCTGATATGAATAATTATTCCAAAATTCTTTATACTAATTTTAAAAAACTTTTATGAATAATAAATTTTTTGAATGGGCAGGGGTTATTACGGCCATTTTATATTCATTGTTTGTTGCTCTAAATATTGGAATTGAATTTTTTGGTTTTTGTTTATTATTATTGTCAGCAATTTTAATTGGAATTTGGGCTTACAGAGGAGGTCATAAAGGAATATTATTATTACAATTTTTTTACGCAACAGCTGGGATTATTGGAATGATTAGGTGGTTCTAATTAAAAGTTGTAATTATTTTTGGAATATAATTTTTAAAATTAAAAAAACCCTTATTACAATATTGCCAAGAAAATTGATCTAGTTTTCTATATAGAAATTCTATTTTTAAATCATTTATATTTATAAAATCCAAGTTTTCACCAACTGTTGGATATAAACCATAAGAACTTTCATTAATATTTTGTATTTCACTTAAATCTATAATTTCAGAGTTGATTGATTTTTCTTCTAATCTCTTTTTTTGATCTTCAATTAATTTTGACTTGAATTTTATTAATTTCTCACTGAGCTTTATGATACGGTTTTCATTTTTGTTCGAAATTAAAAAGATTTTTTTAAATTTTAGATTATTAAAATCACTTATTTCAAAAGATAAACTATTATCAAAAATAAGAAGATTTTTTTCTTTAAAATTTTGGGGATTGTTAAATTCTAATTTTGATGCCGCATAAGTTTTGCTGCTTATCTTTGAAGGAGCATTTTCATTGAGTTTTATATTGCTAAATCTATTATTTGTAAATTTTTTAATATTCCATTCACTAGCTAGATAATTTTTACCTTGGGTTTGAATTCCAGCAACCCATCTCCATCCCAGAGTATTTGCAGCAGCATCTCCATCATATAAGTGTTTCATAAAAACTTCTGCTCCCAGTTGCCAAGGAAGATCCAAAGTAAAAATCCAAATACTTGCAAACCACATTCTTGCATGGTTGTGTAAATAGTTGTTTTCTTTTAATTCTTTTACCCATTGATTAAAACATTCAATATCAGTTTTACCCTCAATAGCATTTTTGTAATTAGCATTGTCTTTAAAATCTTCACGAATTTTTTTAAGTTCGTTTAGATAATCTGTCCAAACATTAGGTCTTAATTCCAACCAACCTTTCCAATAAGTTCTCCATAGAACTTCTTGAATAAATTTTTCATTTTTTAAAAATGAGAATTTACTTAAAGATTTTTTTATTAATTCTAGTTCAGAAATTATACCGTGAGTTATATAAGGTGAGAGACAAGAAATATTTGATCTGTTTTTTGGACCAAAATCAAAATTTCTTAACCTAGAATAATCTGAAAGATTATTTTCAACAAATTTATTCAGATTCTCAATTGCCGAAGCTCTTGAAGGAACAAAATTCATTTTAAATTATTTGAGCTTTTTTTTGTGATAATTAATAAATCTCTCAACATTGGTTTTATTGAAAGTTTTATTTTCTTCAAAAGATACTTTTTTCATCGAGTAGGCATTACTTTTAGTAATTCTTGAATGAATAATAATATTTCCTTTATAAAGTTTTAACTTAACAGATCCATTTACCTTATTTTTTTTAAGATCAATTATTTTTTGAAGCTTAAATCTTTCTTTTGAATACCAGAAACCATTATAAATAAGTTCTGCATATCTAGGCATTATTTGATCTTTTTTATGCATAGTTTTTTTATCTAAAGTTACAGACTCAATTGCTCTATGTGCTTGAATTAATAATGCACCACCAGGAGTTTCGTATACTCCTCTAGATTTAATTCCAATGAATCTATTTTCAACTAAGTCCACCCTTCCTATTCCATTTTTACCAGCAAGATGGTTAAGTTTTTCTAATAGCTTTGATGGGGATAATTTTTTTCCATTAATACTAATTGGATCACTATTTTTGAAATTGATATAAACAAATGATGGTTTTGTAGGAGCTTTTTCAGGAGAAGTGGTTCTTTGAAAAATAAATTCTGGAGCTGAATTTTTTGGATTTTCTAAAACTTTCCCCTCTGTTGATGTATGAAATAAATTATCATCAATCGAAAAAGGTGGGGCACCTTTTTTATCTTTAGGAATTTCTATTTTATGTTTTTTTGCATAATTAATTAAATCAGTCCTAGATTTTAATTTCCAAATTCTCCAAGGAGCTATGATTTTTATTTTTGGACCAAAATAATGATAACCTAGCTCAAATCTAATCTGGTCATTTCCTTTACCTGTTGCACCATGTGATACTGCAAATGCTTTAAATTTTTTTGCAACTCTAATTTGATCTTTTGCAATAAGTGGTCGGGCAATTGAAGTTCCTAATAAATAAACTCCCTCATAAATTGCGTGTCCTCTTATCATTGGGTAAACATAATTTTTAACAAATTCATCTTTTAAATCTTTAATTATAATATTTTTGACACCAAATTTTTTTGCATTAGCTAATATTTTTTTTCTATTAATTTTTTGACCAATATCTGCAGTATAACAAATAACTTCAGCATTATAATTTTCTTGAAGCCATTTTAAAATTATTGATGTATCTAAGCCTCCGGAGTAAGCTAAAACAATTTTTTTTTTTGAATTCATTAATTAACTGCAGGCTTTTTTTGCAGCATTGTAAGCTTTAGTAAAACCTAATAACGAATAGTGGTCAATAGTTTGTGAGCCTTTTTGATTATATCCAGTAATCATAATTCTTGAACCTTTTTTCATAACCTTGACCATTTTCTTTTCAATTTTGTTATCAGCTATCCAAGCAAAACGTTGTTGAATAATATCAAATTTGATTTTATTTTTTCCAGATGTTGCCGTTACAGAGTTTTTTTTATTAAAGTCATACCCTGGACTTGCACTTATTTCATCTGTAATTTTTTCACTTGGCCTAAAGGTAACAAACAATCTGGCATCTCTTTTATTTGATTTTGGAGCCTGCAAAACTGGAGAAGACTGTGCAAAACAAACTGTGCCAGTAGGTTCAATTAATATCATTGTTTTCCAATCTTTATATTTACCAATTTGTTTTAATTCTTCAGCATTAGAATTTATTAAAAACATTAAGGTAAAACTTAAGATTAAAATTAATTTTTTTTTAATTATGGACATGGATTAGGATAAATTTTTTGAATTTCATTTATTTCTTCTATAACTTTATTTGTTAATTTTATATTTACACTTTCTATATTTGTTTTCAACTGATCCATAGTAGTTGCACCTATGATGACAGATGTGACAAAAGGTTGAATTTCTAAAAATTTTAAACACATTTGAGGTAAGTTTAAATTATTCTTTTTTGCTATTTCATAGTAAGCATCTATAGCTTTATTAGAATTAGGTTTATTATATCTAGTCCAAAATTCTCCATCTCGTTCTATTCTTGATCCTTTAGGTAGTTGGTTGTTTCTATATTTTCCTGATAAGAACCCACAAGCTAAGGGTGAGTAAGCTAGTAATCCAGCTTTTTCTCTTACCGATATTTCTGCAAGACCAACTTCATACGTTCTATTAAGTAAATTATATGGATTTTGAACTGAAATCATTCTTGGTAAATCTTTACTTTTTGATAACTCTAAAAATTTAGACAAACCCCAAGGAGTTTCATTTGATAATCCAACATATCTGATTTTTCCTTGATCTATGAATTTTTTTAAATCTAATAGTATATCCTCAAATTTAGTCCATTCATTGCTATCATCATGTTCATATCCTAATTTTCCAAAAAAATTTGTATTTCTCTCAGGCCAATGTAATTGATATAAATCAATATAATCAGTCCTTAATCGTTTTAGACTGCCCTCTAATGCTTCAGTAATATTTTTTGTGCCAAATTGATTTCCACCACCTCTTACATATTCTCTCATTGGTCCACAAACTTTTGAAGCCAAAATTACTTTGTCTCTTTTTTTTGTTTTTTCAAACCATTTTCCAATAATAACCTCAGTATCACCGAAAGTTTCTTTTTTAGGTGGAATAGAGTAAATTTCAGCCGTATCCCAAAAATTTACACCTTGATCTAAAGCATAATCCATTTGTTCAAAACCTTCTTCTTTAGTATTTTGTTCTCCCCATGTCATAGTCCCGAGACAAATTGTGCTTACTTTTATGTCTGAATTGCCTAATTTTTTGTAATTCATAGAAGTTAATTCTTTTAAGGTATCTTGAATAAATAGTAAAAGACTATTATATCTTACTAACTATGGAATTTGATAAAAATGGAATTTTAAATAGAGAAAAAGCTGCTCAACAATCTGCAGCATTAATTGACGAAGGTCTAAGATCCTACATGTTAAAAGTTTATAATTACATGGCTACAGGTGTTTTATTGACAGGGATTATTGCATTATTGTCTTTTAAGATGTCTGTAGTGACAGATCCTAGCGGTGCTATTGTTTCTTTGACTGAATTTGGAAGTGCAATATATATGTCCGGTCTTAAATGGATTGTGATGTTGGCACCCCTTGCTATAGTTTTTTATATGAGTTTTGGAATAAATAAAATGAGTGCATCGAAAGCTCAAACAACTTTTTGGATATTTGCGGCATTAATGGGATTATCATTATCATCAATTTTATTAATTTATACTGGTTTGAGTGTTACAAGAGTATTTTTTATTTCATCAGCAACTTTTGGTGCGATGAGTATTTATGGATATACCACAAAAAGAGACTTAACAAAATTTGGATCGTTTTTAATGATGGGATTAATAGGAATAATTATTGCTTCAATAGTAAATATTTTTTTAAAGTCATCAATGATGTATTTTGCAATTTCAATTATAGGAGTTTTAATTTTTGTAGGGTTGACAGCATATGACACTCAAAAAATTAAGAATATGTATGTTGCTAGCGATACAGGTGAACTTATTGGTAAAAAAGCAGTGATGGGAGCTTTAACTCTTTATTTAGATTTTATTAATCTATTTATTATGCTTTTAAGACTATTTGGACAGAGAAGATAATTTTTTAAAGTTTTTTCCAATCAATATTTTTTAGTAAATTTTCCAAATCAAAAGAGTTTTTAATTATTTTCCCATTCGTGTCAGTTATAAGATATTTTAAGTTTTTATTTTTTGGTTTAAAGTTTTTACAAATTTTATAAAGAGCATTCTCAGTGGTGTTTTTAAAAACACTAAAACCAACTTGCTTGCTCGAAATGCTTAGTCCATAATCTCTCCAAGAACCTTCAGAAACCATTTTCGCATATAAATCTAAAATTATTTGTAATTCATTTTTTTCAAAAAAGTATTTATCTTCACTTTTTTTAATCGAATTATTTATTATTAGTCTTAAATTATTGTTCATTTATCTTGTATTTGTTAATTAATCCGATTTGGAATGCTGTGAAAATTATTGTTATCGGCAACATTCCCCAAACTTTAAAGTTAACCCAAAATTCCTCTGATTGTGTTCTCCATATAAATTCATTAAGTAAAGCTAAACCAAAGAAAAAAAACATCCATCTTTTATTGAGTATTTCCCAACCTATATCTGATAAAAGTAATGATTTTCCCAAAATTTTTTTAAGAACCGGCTCTTTAGTAAAATATTTTCCAAAAAATAGAGTTAAAGCAAATATCATATTTATTATTGTTGGTTTAATATAAATAAAAATTGGATCTTTAAAATATATTGTAAGTCCTCCAAAAAAAGTAATTAAAATTCCACTTACTAAGGGCATTGGTGGTACTTTTTTTTCAAAGAACCAGACAATCATTAATGCAATTATTGTCGCAACTATGAGAGGAGGAATAGCTACTGAAAGATTTTTGTTACTATTATAATAAAAGAAAAAAAATATAGCTAAAGGGCCAAAATCTGTGAGAAATTTCAAAAATGATTTATTCACAGAGAAGATATTAACATAATTAGACGTGTCATAAAAACTTTATATTTTTTCTTATTGATTTTTAATTCTAAATCTCCATATTAATCTAAATGGCAATACAAAAAGCTAAATTCTCAATCGGTGATATTGTTAAACATAAGCACTTCGAGTTTAGAGGTGTAATATATGATGTTGATTTTGAGTTTAATAATTCTGAGGAATGGTATCAATCAATTCCAAAAAACGTTAGACCAAGAAAAGACCAGCCATTTTATCATCTACTAGCTGAAAATGATGAGATAACTTATGAGGCATATGTATCCGAGCAGAATCTTCTTATGGATGATTCTGATGAGCCAATTAAACATCCTCTAATCGAGGAGATTTTTTCTGGTAAAAAAGGCTCAAGTTATTTTAAACTTTCAAATTAAAAAAAACATTATTTAAACACATTTAGCTCAAATCTTAGACATAGAACTTTAGTTTATTATTATATTATCTGGTCAAGAGTGCAAATTTATATCCTCATTATTGTCTCCCTCTTCATTCTTGATCAGATAGGTCTTTCATACTAAAACTTTCAAAAATAATTTATGTTAAAATTTTTTGAACCAAATAAAATTTTTTTAATTACATCGAAAGCACCAAAGTATGTGTTGGCATTATTTATTGTAGTAATTTCAATCGGTTTGATGGAAGCATTAATCTTGTCTCCAGAAGATTACAAACAAAGTCACTCAGTTAGAATAATGTATGTACACGTTCCTGCCGCTTGGATTACATTAGGAATTTTTACTTCAATTACATTATTATCTATAAGTGGTTATGTTACAAAAATTAAGAATTTCTTTTTAATTGCAAAAAGTTTAGCACCTTCAGGATTAGTTTTTAATATTATAGCTTTAGTTACTGGTTCCATATGGGGAAAACCTACATGGGGCACATGGTGGGTTTGGGATGCACGAATTACTTCAATGCTGGTTTTACTTTTATTTTATCTAATTTATTTAATTGCTTGGAGAATTTTTGAAGATAAAAATCAAGTTTTAAAAATAACAACTTTTATAACTATATGTGGTGTCATTAATATTCCAATTATTAAATTTTCTGTTGATTGGTGGAATACTTTGCACCAGCCGGCATCGATTAGTATATTTTCAAAATCCTCAATACATCCTTCAATGTTGTTTCCACTTATGATAATGACCGCGGCATTTGCGCTTTTTTCTATACTCATTTTTTTAATGAAATATAATACAGAACTGATAAAAATTAAGAATAAAGGCTTAGATAGACTATGACAACAGAACTAATATTTATGAATGGATATGGACTATATGTTTGGTCTGCATTTTTATTTACTCTTATAAGTTTTACTAGTTTGTATGTGATTACAAAAATTCAATACACGAAAGAAAGAAACAAATTTATGTCTAAATTTGGAGCCCTAGACTCTAAAAAAGCAGAAGTTGCAAGATCTCAAACTATCAATAAAGAAATTTTATCTAGCAGCCAAAGCATTTAACTTTTAAACCATGTATGGTCGAAAAGTTAAATTAAGATTTTTTTTCATAATTTTTATTTTACTATCATTAATTTTATCAGTTTTCATGGTTTTAAGATCTTTAGAAGAAAATGTAGTTTATTTTAAATCTCCTACTGATGTTAAGTTAATTGGAGAATTAGAAAGTAAAAAAATTAGAATTGGAGGAATGGTAAAAAAAAATTCTATAGAGATTTCAAGTAATAAGGTAAATTTTATAATAACAGATTATAAGAATGAAATTAATGTAACTTATTCAGGCGTTGTGCCCAATCTTTTTTCTGAAGGCAAAGGTGTAGTAGCTGAAGGATATCTAAAAGATAAAAGTTTTTTTGAAGCTTCTAAAATTTTGGCCAAACATGATGAAAATTATATGCCACCAGAAGTTAAGAAAGCCCTTGGAGAAAAATAAATGTTGTATAGCTCCATAGGATATTATTCTTTAATTTTTGGTTTAATTACCTCTTTACCAATATTTTTTTTTTCAATTAAAAACTTAAGAAACAACAAAATATTAGATAATAAGATTATCAATTTTTCGTTTATTCAATTATTTTTAGTAATAATCAGTTTTTTTGGGCTAATATTATCTTTTGTATTTTCTGATTTTAGTAATGAAACAGTTTTTAATAATTCCCACACTACCAAACCATTATTTTATAAAATCTCAGGAACGTGGGGAAATCACGAAGGCAGTCTATTATTATGGTTATTGGTTTTAAATTTATTTATTTTTATTTTTTTAATTAAATCAAAAAATTTATTAAAAAATTACAGAATTTTAACTTTATTATTTCAACAAATAATTATAATTGGCTTTTTTATTTTTTTAATAAAATCATCAAACCCATTCAATTATTTATTTCCAATTCCCAATGAGGGATTGGGTCTTAATCCAATTTTGCAAGATCCTGCTTTAGCAATTCATCCACCAATTTTGTATTTAGGCTATGTTGGTACTTCTATAATTTTTTCTAGTGTTCTTGCTGCAACCACTTTGAATTATGTTACAAAAATCTGGGCTAATCATATAAAGAATTGGATTTTAGTTTCATGGATTTTTTTAACTTTAGGAATTTTGTTAGGGTCAATCTGGGCCTACTATGAATTAGGTTGGGGAGGATTTTGGTTTTGGGATCCTGTTGAAAATGTATCTTTAATGCCATGGTTGGCATTAACAACTTTGCTACACTGCATCTCAGTTTTAGAAAAAAGATCTACATTGAGGTCTTGGGTTATAATTCTTTCAATAACTACTTTTACTCTTAGTATGTGTGGAACTTTTTTAGTGCGCTCGGGAATCCTAAACTCAGTTCATACTTTTGCAAATGATCCAGAAAGAGGTTTATTTATATTAACTTTTTTATTCATTTTAATCTTTATTTCTTTATTTATTTTTTTTGTTTTTCATAAAACTGATAAACAAAATTCGATTTCATTTTCTTTAATTAGCAAAGAGACATTTATATTAATTAATAACTGGTTTATGATGTACTTTTTATCTGTTGTTTTAATTGGAACTGTTTATCCAATATTTTTAGATGTAATTTCCTCTGAGCAAATTTCTGTAGGACCTCCCTTTTATCATAAATTGATCATTCCTTTTTTGATTCCTTTTTTAATTTTTATGGCGATAGGTCCTCAATTAAAATGGATAAAATCTGAACTAGAAGGAAAATTATATTTAATTATTATTTTTATTCTTTCTATTTTAATGTCTTTTTTTATTGTAAAAAATTTAGGAGTTAAGGTCTTATTAAATACTGTATTAATCGGAAGTGCTTTTTATCTTTTTTTTATTACTATTAAAGATTTATTTTCAAAAAAATTTAAAAAAATTTCGCAGAATTTATCACATTTAGGATTTAGTTTATTAATATTAAGTATTTTATTTAATAATATTTTTTCAAAAGAAGTAATAACCAACTTAAAAGTGGGTGAAAAATTTAATAATGATAAATTTCAGATAGTTTTTAGCGATCTTAAGAAAAAAGAAGAAAAGAATTATATATCTTTTAAAGGTTATTTCTTAATTAAAGAGAATAATTTTGAAGATAAGTTGGAACCAGAATTAAGAGTTTATAATCAACCAAATATAATCACTAGTGAAGCTGATATTAAAATATCATTTTTATCTGACAAATTTATTACAATGAATACAGTACAAAATGAAGAATATTTTAATATTAGATATCAAGTTAAACCTTTTATACTTTGGATATGGATCTCTGTTTTATTAATTTCTTTGGGCGGAACTATAAGTTTACTTAATAGAAAAAATTTATGAAAAGTAGAATATTTTCTTTTTTAGCAATTGTTTCATTGTTATTAGTGTTTACAATTTTTTATAAAGGTTTAAATAAATCCAGTTTTTATCAACCTAAAATTGAAGTAAAAAATATTCCAGAATTTTCAGCAATAACTTTCTTTAAAAAAGAAGAAGTAAGTTCAAAAAATATTTTTGAAAAAAATAAATTTTATTTATTAAATATTTGGGCCTCATGGTGTGTACCTTGTAAAGAGGAACACCATTTGTTAATAAATTTAAGTAAAAATGATCAACTAGAGATTATAGGTCTAAATTATAAAGATAATTTTAAGAATGCTCAAAATTTTTTAAGTGAATTAGGAAATCCCTATGAAAAAATTTTAATTGATAAAGATGGAACTAAAGCTATTGAATGGGGTGCATTTGGTGTTCCTGAAACTTTTTTAGTTTTTCAAAATAAAATTATAAAAAAATTTATTGGTCCACTTAATATAAAATCTGTTGAAGAAATTAAAAAGATTATACAATGAGGATAATTAAAGTTTTTATAACTATTTTAATATTATTTTATTTTAGTCCACTGAAAGCTGATCAAGATAGACTGCAAAATAGTATAACTAAGAATTTAAGATGTTTAATCTGTCAAGGTCAGTCAGTGTACGATTCTGATTCTGAATTTGCTATTAGCTTGAAACTAGTTGTAAAAAACAAGATTAAAGAAGGCTTATCAGAAGATCAAATTTATAATTATTTGACCGAAAAATATGGTGAGTGGATTCTGTATGATCCAAAATTTAATAAAAATACATATTTCCTATGGTTTTTACCTCTATTGATCTTCTTATTTGGTGGTGCGATAATATTTAAAAAATTAATAAAAATTAAAAAATAATCTGTTAATAAGAATAATGATTTTAAAAAAATTAGGCTTAATTTTGATAATAGTGTTTACCGCATCTAAATTGATTGCAGCTGAGGAAATAAAAACAAATGGAAATCAACTTAATTTTTTTATTGGAAATTTTGATTTTAGTGACGATAAGCAAAAAGCTATTTTAGTTGGATTTCAACATCAAAATGAAAATCTTAACAGAAATACTTTTTTAGGAAATGTTTCACCTATTACAGGGGGATTTATTACAGAAAATTCTGCGGCTTATATTTATACTGGGATTGAATGGAATGTAGAAATGGGTGAAAAAATATTATTTACACCTAGTTTTGCACCTGGTCTTTATCATGAAGGTGATGGTAAAGATTTAGGACATATTTTAGAATTTAAGTCTGAGGTACAATTTTCTTATTTAGCCTCAGATAATACAAGTTTTGGAGTTTCATATAATCACGTGTCTAACGCTAGTTTAGGTGATAAAAATCCTGGGGCAAATAGTTATATGTTTAATTTTATAAAAAACTTTTAACATTTGATCATGAATTTAAATGATTGCCACAATTTTAGTGATTTTAGAAAGCTAGCAAAAAAGAAGCTACCTTCACCAATTTTTCATTACATTGATGGAGCTGCAGATGATGAAGTTACTTATCAAAGAAATACAAGTGCATTTGATGATGTTGATTTAGTTCCCAATGTTTTAAGAGGAGTTGAAAATGTTGACTTATCAACAACAATTTTTGGTAAAAAATTAGATTTACCATTTTACCTTGCACCAACAGCTCTTCAGAGACTTTTTCATTATGATGGAGAAAGAGCAGTTGGAAAGGCAGCAAAAAAATTTAACACAATGTTTGGTGTATCAGCGCTTGCAACGGTAAGCGTTGAAGAAATTTCTTCGATGATTGATACGCCAAAAATGTTTCAGTTTTATTTTCACAAGGACAGAGGGTTAAATGATTCTTGTTTGGAGAGAGCAAAAGCAGCTAAATTTGATGTTATGGCTTTAACTGTCGATACAATTACAGGAGGAAATCGTGAAAGAGATTTAAGAACAGGCTTTACATCTCCACCAAAATTAACATTGTCAAGTTTATTTAGTTTTGCATTAAAACCAATGTGGGGAATAAATTATTTAACTAAAGGAAAATTTGAATTACCTCATCTTCAAGATTTTGTAAAAGAAGGAACAGATACTAATACTTCAATTGGAAATTATTTTTCTACCATGCTTGATCAATCAATGAATTGGAAAGATGCTGAAAAACTTTGTTCTCAGTGGGGAGGTCATTTTGCATTAAAGGGAGTTATGAGTGTAGAAGATGCCAAAAGAGCTGTTGATATTGGATGTACTGGAATAATGGTTTCAAATCATGGAGGAAGACAACTCGATGGATCGAGATCTCCTTTTGATCAATTAGCAGAAATAGTTGATGCAGTAGGTGATAAATTAGATGTGATATGTGAGGGTGGAATTCATAGAGGAACTCATATGCTTAAAGCATTATCTTTAGGTGCAAAGGCATGTTCTGGTGGAAGGTTATATCTTTATGCTTTAGCTGCAGGAGGTCAAGCTGGTGTTGAAAGAGCTATAGAAAAATATAAAGCAGAATTAGTTAGAGATATGAAACTAATGGGATGCACCAAAATAAGCGACTTGAGTAGAAATAATCTAAGATTTAGAAAATAGTGAGTTTAAAAAATTGTCACAATTTTGAAGATTTTAGAAAATTAGCTAAAAAGAAATTACCTTCACCAATTTTTCATTATATTGATGGTGGTTCAGATGATGAGTCGACTCTCAGAAGAAATACTGACTCTTTTGATGATTGTGATCTAGTTCCTAATATTTTAGCAAGTGTAGGAAAACCAGATTTATCTACGACTTTATTTGGAAGAAAAATTGATATACCAATTTTTTTATCTCCTGCTGCAATGCAAAGACTTTATCATCCAGATGGAGATAAAGCATCAGCAAGGGCTGCAGAGAAATTTAATACTTTTTATAGTATGTCTTCGATGGGTAACAATACTATTGAAGAAGTATCAAATATATCTAGTGGACCAAAGTTGTTTCAACTTTATGTTCACAAAGACCAATCAATAACAGATGATTTAATAGATAGATCTAGAAGATCTGGTTTTGACGCTATGTGTTTAACTGTGGATACTTTGGTTGCTGGCAATAGAGAGAAAGATCACAAAACGGGATTTACTACACCACCAAAACTTACACTTAAAAGCCTTATGAGTTTTGCAATGCGTCCTAGATGGGTTTTTGATTATTTAACTGGTAAAAGATTTGAATTATCAAATGTCAAAAAAAAAACAGACAAAGGAACAAATATATCAAAATCCGTTATTGAATATATTAATGAACAATATGATCCAGCAATGGGTTGGAAGGATGCTGAATATTGTGCAAAAAAATGGAATGGACCATTTGCTTTAAAAGGCGTTATGTCGGTTGAAGATGCAAGAAGAGCTATTGATATTGGATGCACTGCTATAATGATTTCAAATCATGGAGGGCGCCAATTAGATGGCTCAAGATCACCTTTCGATCAAGTAAAAGCAATTTCTGATGCTGTAGGTGACAAGTTAGAAATAATTTTAGATGGAGGGGTAAGAAGAGGGACGCATGTATTAAAAGCGATTGCGGCAGGTGCTAAAGCATGTAGCTTTGGAAAAATGTTCTTGTTCTCTTTAGCCGCAGGAGGTCAACAAGGTGTTGAACATTTATTACAAAATATGCATGATGAAATTAACAGAAATATGGTTTTGATGGGGTGTAAAAATTTGAAAGAATTAAATTATTCAAAATTAATTTATAGAAAATAAATTTTGATTACTTATAAAAACTAGATATAAAAAAAATATATTAATACTAAAAAAAAACATATTAAAATGAATTATGAAACTTGCAAAAAATTTAAATAATTTAGGAACTGAGACAGCTTTTTCTGTTTTAGCTGAAGCAAAGGCTTTAGAAGCTAAAGGTAACCCAATGATACATTTAGGTTTAGGTCAACCAGATTTTAAAACACCCAAACATGTTGTTGAAGCTGCAAAAAAAGCATTAGATGATGGGCATCATGGATATGTTTTGTCCAATGGAATTTTAGAATGTAGACAAGCAGTTACGAGATGGATTAAAAAACGATATAATGCTGATGTAGATTCTGAAAGAATTTTGATTATGCCTGGTGGCAAACCTACGATGAGTTATGCAATTCAATGTTTTGGAGAGCCAGGTGCAGAGATTGTTCATCCTATTCCCGCTTTTCCAATTTATGAGTCAATGATAAACTATACTGGCTCAACATCTGTACCTTATGATTTGACAGAAGATAAAGATTTAAAGTTCAATCCTGAAAAAATATTATCGCTTATAACTGATAAAACAAGATTATTAATATTAATAAATCCAAATAATCCTACAGGAAGTTTTGTAGAAAAATCAGATATAGACGTATTGGCTGAAGGTTTAAAGAAACATCCACACGTGACTATTTTGAGTGATGAAATTTATAGTAGACAAATTTTTGATGATAAAGAGATGCCATCCTTTTTTAATTATCCAGAATTGAGAGAGAGATTAATTGTATTAGAAGGATGGAGTAAAGCATATTCAATGACTGGATGGAGATTGGGTTGGAGTTTTTGGCCTAAAGAATTAGTTCCGCATGTTAATAAACTTTTGATAAATAGTGTATCTTGCGTAAATGCTGCAGCACAATATGCTGGTATCGCAGCTTTAGATGGTCCAGATGACTCTATTAATGAAATGATGGAAAAGTTTACAGCTAGGAGAGACCTAATCCATAAAGGTTTGAATGAATTGCCAGGAGTTGAATGTAGTTTACCTGGAGGGGCATTTTATGCTTTCCCAAAAGTTATTGGAACAGGTATGAATGGAGCGGAATTTTGCAAAAAAGCAATGCATGAAGCAGGCGTAGCAATTGTTCCTGGAACTGCTTTTGGTAAAACCTGTAATGATTATGTTAGATTTAGTTTTGCAGCCTCAAGAGATAATATTTCCCAGGCTTTAGAAAATATAAAGAAAATGCTTGCTAAATAAGCTGTATTTTTAAATTAATTTTTACTAATATTACTCTAAATATGTATGATCAAGTAGAAGCGGAATTGAAAAAAATTTTCAATGGAAGATACTCAACATCCGTATCAACAAGAACGAATTATGCCAGAGGAGAAGATACATACGATCCTGTATTATCTAAAGCAGTAGTTTTTCCTGAAACTAATGAAGAAGTTTCAAAAATTCTAAAATTGTGTAACGAACATAAAATTCCTGTTGTTCCTTTTGGAACTGGAACCTCTTTAGAGGGAAATGTTGTAGGAAATGAAAAAGGGATAACAATTTGTCTAGAAAAAATGAATAAAATTTTAAGTGTAAATACTGAAGATTTTGACTGTAGGGTTCAAGCTTGTGTTACGAAAGAACAATTAAATGAATATTTACGAGAAGATGGAGTTTTTTTTCCAATTGATCCTGGTGCTAATGCTGCGATAGGTGGAATGGCTTCAACCTCTGCCTCTGGAACCATGGCAGTTAAATATGGAACTATGAAAACAGTGATCTCGGGTCTTACAGTAGTCTTGCCCAATGGTGATATAATAAACACTGGTAGTAGAACTAAAAAAACTTCTGCGGGTTATAATTTGACAAATTTATTTATCGGCTCTGAAGGTACATTGGGCATAATTACTGAAGTTCAATTAAGACTATCTCCTATACCTGAAAGTATAATGGCTGCTGTGTGTCACTTTCCAACTTTAGAAAATGCAGTGCAAACTGCTCAACAGGTAATTCAATATGGTATCCCAATTGCTAGAATTGAGATGCTTAATAAAGATCAAATGGGAATAAGCATAAAATACTCAAAATTAAAAGACATTGAAGAAGTTCCAACATTATTTTTTGAGTTTCATGGATCTGAGTCATCAAATGATGAGAACATTAAAATAGTTGAAGAAATATCAAAAGATAATAAAGGAAGTTCTTTCAAGTGGGCTAAAGATCTAGAGGAAAGAAATAAACTTTGGAAAGCAAGATGGGATGTATATTATTCAGTAAAATCTTTGATTAATAATGGAAGAGTTTATTCAACAGATGTCTGTTTACCTATTTCAAATATTACTGAATGTGTGAATTATGCTGAAGAACAAGCAAAAAAATTTGGGCTTAGAGCTCCAATGGTTGGTCATTTAGGAGATGGAAATTTTCATGTGCTTTTACCTTTTGATCCAGAAAAAAAAGAAATGTATAAAAAAATTAGAGAATTTAATGATCTGTTGATTAAAAAAGCATTAGAATTAAATGGTACGATAACAGGCGAACATGGAGTGGGTCTTCATAAAAAAGAATATTTATTAGAAGAGCATGGCGATAATATTCCAGTCATGAAGATGATTAAAAGAAGTATAGATCAAAATAACATCATGAATCCTGGAAAAATATTTGACCTTAATTAAAAGGAAAAAAGTTTTATGAAAAAAATTTTAATTACAAGAAAATTGATTAAAGAAAGTGAGGATAAAGCTTCAAAAACTTTTGATCCAATATTTAATAATAATGATGAGCTATATTCTCAATCCAAAATAATTGAAATGAGCCAAGGCTGTGATGGAATTTTATCATCATTAACAGAAAAACTTGATAAAGAAACAATTAATAAGCTGCCTAATACTATAAAAATTATTTCAAATTTTGCTGTTGGATTTGGAAATATTGATTTAGATGCAGCGAAGAAAAGAGGAATTATAGTAACAAATACTCCCGAAGTTTTATCAGATGCTACTGCAGAAATTGGAGTACTTTTAATATTAGGAGCATGTAGGAGAGCTGCAGAGGGAATAGAATCTGCAAAAGAAGGCGGATGGAAATGGTCAGCAGATTATTTAATAGGTAAACAATTAACAGGAACAAGGTTAGGAATTTTAGGTATGGGACGAATAGGACAAAAGATTGCTAAGATTGCCAAATCATTAGGTATGATAATTCATTATCATAATAGATCGAAATTAAATGATGAAAAAGCTGATGGTGCAATTTATCATGATAATGTAAAAAGTCTTTTTTCAGTTTCTGATGTCTTATCTATTTGTTGTCCCGCAACAAAAGAGACAGAAAATATGATTAATAAAGAGACTGTTGAATATTTTCCTAAAGGTGCTGTCATTACAAATGTAGCAAGAGGTGATATTGTTGATGATGAAGCTTTGATTGATGCTTTGAATAGAAGAAAAATATATGCCGTAGGTCTTGATGTTTATAAAAACGAACCAAATTTAAATCCAGGTTATATGAAAATTAAGTCTGCTTTTATTTTACCTCATCTTGGAAGTGCCACTAAAGACACTAGAATAGCTATGGCAAACCTCGCAATCGATAATATTGACGAATTTTTCAAAACTGGAAAATGTAAAAATAAAGTTAACTAAAAATTTATACAACTCTTAATAGTATTAATTAAAATAATTATTATAAAATCTTATTTTTAAATCCTTGCAGGGTGCGACATCTTGTAATTAAATCAATGTATTAACAAACAAAAGAAAGCGGAGGTAAATAATGAAAAAAATACTAACTTTATTATCTTCTTTGTTTTTTACTGTTTTCGTATTCACTAGTGCTAATTCAGCTGGTGACGAAGAAGCTATTAAGAAACTTAGTAGTTTTAAAAAAACAGGAATTGATGTTGTAGCTGATGTTATTGATCAGAATACAAAATATAGAAAAAATATAGAGAAGAATATCCTGCCAAAAATTAAAATGCCTCAAGGATTTAAAATAGAAATCTTTGCTGTAGCTCCTGATGCTAGACACATGGCAGTCAGTAGAAACAAAGGTACTGTTTGGATTGGAACAAGAAAAACAAGAGTGTGGCAAGCAACTGATAGGGATATGGACAATGTTGCAGACACAGTTGAGCAATTTGCTCCAACAGTGACATTTGATATTCCTAATGGTCCTTGTTATTCAGCTGATGGACACTTGTATATTGCTGAGAGAAATAGAGTGTTATGGTTTCCTGCAGCAGAGTATTTCATGGAAAGTCCTGATACTGTAGCTATACCAATAATCGATCAAGGCGATTTGATTCCAGTAGAGGAAGAGTCATATAATCACACAGCAAGAGTTTGCGCGATCGGACCAAAAGATAACAAATTATATGTTAGTTTGGGTCAACCATTTAATGTAGCGGGTCCTGATAAATATCCTCTTTATGATCAAGTTGGAATTGGTGGAATGATTAGATTTAATAGATTCCCTGGTAAATTGGAAAGAGAAGTTGTTGCAATTGGAATAAGAAATTCAGTTGGACATGCTTTTAATCCAAAAGATGGGTCTCTATGGTTCACAGATAACCAAGTTGATGGTATGGGCGATGAAACTCCTCCAGGTGAACTAAATAAGGCTTGTGCATTAGGACCAAATGTTTGGTATGGACATCCTTATACTGGTGGTGGTGAAGTAAGAACAAACGAGTATAAAGACAAAAAAATTCCTAAAGCATATGCAGACAATTATTGCAAACCTCAAGTTGAGATGATTGCACATGCTGCAGACTTGGGAATGATGTTTTACACTGGAACCATGTTTCCAAAAAAATATCATAATGCAATCTTTAGTGCTCAACATGGTTCTTGGAATGCAATTAAACCTAGAGGTGCTAGAGTTATGGTTACATACTTAGACTCAAAAGGAAATGCAAAGAAAACAGAACCTTTTGCAGAAGGTTGGATGACTGAAATGGGTACTTACTTGGGTAGACCTGTTGATGTTCAACAATATGTTGATGGATCATTATTAGTATCTGATGACAAGGCTGGGGTTATATACAGAATAACTTATAACAGCCCTAGTTAATCAATAAATTGATAAAAAGGACCGGTTAAATAAAACTGGTCCTTTTTTTTAATATAAACATGAGGGAAAATATTATGAAAAAATTTATTATTTTATTTTTTTTAAGTTTTTTATTTAATTCAACTTCTTTTGCTTCGACGGAAAGTGATCAAAAAATTTGTTCAGGATTTTCTAAATGGACTCAAGATGGAGAATTTAAACAAATAAGAGAAAGCAAATGTATGACAGAAGAGGAATATAATGCTTATTTAAATTCAAAAGATTATCTTTGTAAATATTATCAAAAGTCAATTTGGAAAGAATCTGAGCGAGCTTATGGAAAAAAACAGTACAAATATACAGAGGAAAAATTAAAAAAGATAAAAAAGCTTAAAGATGAGGGCAAAGCATTATGTGATGCAGGAAAATTGAAAGAAGGTGAAGCTAAACTTATTGAGGCAATAACTATAATCAGCTTTACTATGATGAATTAATGAAAAAAAATTTTTTAATTAAATTTTTTATCATTTTTCTTTTTTTTCCTAATATTTCTTCATCTAATGATTTAGGACTTGGCAAAGAAGTTGCTAAAACTATTTGTGCAGCATGCCATGGAATAGATGGTCGAGCAGCTTCAGGTGGAAATTCAGCCTTAGTTCCTAATATTTTTGCTCAGAATAAAGATTATTTAGTTGTTAAATTAAAAGATTATAAATCTGGAAAGATTAATCATCCACAAATGAGTTTAATTGCTCAAATGTTGACGGAGGATCAAATTTTAAATGTTTCTGAATGGTATTCTAAAATATCTGTACAACTAAAGTTACCAGAATAAACTAGTTTCAACTTATAGTAGAAAACATTTTTAATTAAGCATTTTATTATGCGTGATTTTTTTTCAAGACTCTAATGAGAAACTATGTTTAAATTCATTAGTTAATTAACTAGTAGAGGAGAAATAATGACAAAAGAAAATAAATCATTGAAGGTTAAAACATCTTCAAGACGTAAGTTCTTTAAAACTGCAGCTAAAGCTGGTGCAGTTGCAGCTGCTACAGTTGCAATGCCTAACATTGCGCATGCAGCTCCAGTTACATTAAAGATGCAAGCAGCTTGGCCATCAGGCGCTAACATCTTTTTTGAAATGGCAGGAGATTATGCAAAGATGGTTAGCGATATGTCTGGAGGTTCTTTAAAAATAGATCTTCAGCCAGTTGGTTCAGTCGTAAAAACTTCTGAAATTGGTGCAGCGGTAAGTGATGGAAACCTTGATATGGGTCACTGGGTGACAGCATATTGGTATGGTAAAAATGCTGCAGCTTCACTTTTTGGTACAGGTCCTTCATACGGAATGTCATCTCAAGAAGTTATGGGATGGATGGAGTATGGTGGAGGAAGAAAACTGTATGAAGAAGCAGTAGCTTCAGTTGGATTCGATTATATTGGATTCTTTCATATGCCAATGCCAGCACAACCTTTTGGTTGGTTTAAAAAGAACGTAACAAAAGTATCTGATGTTAAAGGTATGAAGTATAGAACAGTTGGTTTAGCGACTAACGTTTTAACTGCTATGGGAATGGTTGTAAGACAATTACCAGGTGGTGAAATTCAACCAGCTATGAAAACTGGTTTGATTGATGCTGCAGAGTTTAACAACCCAACATCAGACTCTCAGTTTGGAATGCAAGATGTATCTAAACACTATCACTTAGGTAGTTTCCACCAATCTCAAGAAATGTTTGAGATACCGGTGAACAAAAAAAGATACAATAGCCTTTCACCTGCTCACCAAGCTATCTTGAAAAATGCTGCTTACGCTGCAAACTCAGATAACTATTTCAAAGCTTTAGTTAGATATTCAACTGACTTAGGTAAATTGATGAATGAGCATAAGGTTAATGTTTACCAAACTTCTGATGCTATTTTAGCTGAACAGTTAAAAGGTTGGGATAAAATAGTTGCTGAATTTTCTGGGAAAGACCCTTTCTTCAAGAAAATTATAGCGTCTCAGAAAGCATATGCTAAGAGAACAATGAAGTATCTGTTGATGAATCAACCGAACTACAAATTAGCTTATGAAAATGAGTTTGGTCCAATTGCGAAAGTTAAAATTTAATTAACTTTAAAAAATTTAAAAAAGGGGGTGTAAAAACCCCCTTTTTTTTTACTTAAATTTAATATAATTCTTAAATTATGATCACATCTTACATTAAATTCGCAGATACTCTTAGCACATCAATGGGCAAAGCTTTTTCTTGGTGTATTGTTATTTTAATGGGAGGAACAGTTTATGAAGTAGTGATGGCATATGTTTTTAATGCCCCTACTCTATGGAATTTTGACTTTAGCATGCAGATGTATGGGGCAATTCTAATGATGTCAGGTGCATATTGCTTAGCAACAGAAGCTCATGTAAGAGGTGATGTAATTTATAGATTATTCAGTCAAAGAACTCAGGCTTGGATAGATTTAGTACTTTATTTTATTTTCTTTTTTCCTGGTGTTATAGCTTTGGCTTTTTACGGTTATGAGTACGCAGCTCAAGCTTGGAAAATAAAAGAAACTAGTTGGAGCAGTCCTGCTCAAATTCAAATTTATATGGTTAAATCTATGATACCTGCTGCGGGTATCATGTTAATTATTCAAGGAATAAGTGAAGTTTTTAGATCAATACTGTGTATAAAATCTGGCCAATGGCCTGCTAGAATAGTTGTGGCAGAAGAGACAGAGCAACTATTAATGAGAACTTCGCAAAAGGAAGATAAAGAAAATGCTGTTTAGTCTTACAAATCCTGAGGTAGCTATTTTAATGATGGGTGTGTTTTTATTTGCTGTCCTTCTTGGCTTTCCAATAGCGTTTACTTTAATGGCAATGGGAATAGGTTTTGGATATTATGCTTATTACGATCCAGTTTTAATGGATCATCTTTTTGATAACAGAATATTTTCTTTGTTTGTTAAAAATACTTATACCGTCATGGATAATAACGTATTAACTGCGGTGCCACTTTTCTTATTCATGGGATATTTGGTTGAGAGAGCAGGAATTGTTGCTAAATTATTTTTTGCTATAAGACTTGCAGCGCATAGGTTACCAGCATCAATGGCAGTAGCCGCATTAATAACTTGCACTTTATTTTCTACTGCAACAGGAATTATCGGAGCAGTGGTAACTTTGATGGGTTTACTTGCTTGGCCGGCAATGGTTAAAGCAGGATATGATAAGAAATTTGCATCAGGAATAATTTGTGCTGGCGGTTGTTTGGGAATTTTAATTCCACCTAGTATTATGCTAATTGTTTATTCTGTAATAGCACAATTATCACCACTAAGATTATTTGCAGCCGCAATTTTTCCAGGTTTAATGCTAGCAGGATTATATATTGCATATGCAGTTTTTAGAGCATGGCTTAATCCTTCAATAGCTCCAAGGCCTCCAGCTGAGGATATTCCACCAAGAGCAGAAATTTTAAAAGAAGTATTAGTTTCTTTTGTGCCTTTATTTGGTTTAATTATGTTGGTTCTAGGAACAATCCTAGCTGGGATTGCTACTCCGGCTGAAGCTGCGGCAGCAGGGGCATTTGGTGCAATTCTTTTATCTTGGTTTTATAAAACACTAAAATGGCAGAATTTTAAAGAATCAGTTTTTTTAACTGCAAAAACGACAGCTATGATTATGTGGTTATTTATTGGATCATGGACTTTTTCTTCTGTCTTTTCTTATTTAGGAGGGCATGAAGTATTTGAACATTTCTTTACATCAATCAATATAACTACGTGGCAGTTTTTGGTAATAACACAAATAATAATTTTTCTTTTAGGATGGCCTTTAGAGTGGACTGAAATTTTAATAATATTTGTTCCAATATTTTTACCATTATTAGAAATATTTGATGTCAATCCATATTTCTTTGCTATGTTAATTGCTCTTAATTTACAAACTTCTTTTTTAACTCCTCCTATGGCAATGTCGGCTTATTACCTAAAAGGAGTTCAAAAAACTAACGTAGAATTGATGCAAATATTTAGAGGTATTATGCCATTTTTGGGTATAGTTATTTTTGGAATGTTTTTAATGTATATGTTTCCTGGAATCGCTTTATGGCTACCAGAAGTATTGTTTGCTGATTAAAAATGATTGATATATTTTCGCTTAGTGTCGAGGAGATGGCTGCAAAGATTAAAGATGGTCAATTAACATCTATTGAAGTTTGTGAACAATATATTGAAAGAATAAATAAATTTGAAAAAGATATAAAAGCTTGGGCTCACTTTGATAAAAAAATTTTATTAGAGAAAGCAGCTGATTCTGATGAACATAGAAGATCAGGAAAACCAGTTGGTCCACTTCATGGAGTTCCTGTAGCTATCAAAGATATTATTGGAACTGTAGATATGCCAACTGAATGCGGCACACCGATAAGAAAAGGTAAATCTTATTCACAAAATGCTGAGATAGTTGAACTTTTACATTCAGCAGGGGCAATTGTGATGGGTAAAACAACTACGTCTGAATTAGCATATCTTGGGCCACCAAAAACAACTAATCCTCATGATTATTCTCGAACTCCAGGAGGTTCTTCAAGTGGATCTGCAGCTTCTGTTGCATCACTAATGACACCTCTTTCAATTGGATCACAAACAGGTGGATCAGTTATTAGACCAGCTTCCTATTGTGGTGTAGTTGGATATAAACCTAGCTACGGCTTGATTTCAAGAAATGGTGTTCTAAGAACTTCTTATGCATTAGATCATATAGGTATTTTTGGTAGAACTGTTGAGGATGTTGCTTTATTAACAAAAGTTTTAATAAAAAAAGATCATCATGACCCGGCAACTATTTATTACTCATCAGAAAACATTTTAGAAGAAACTAAGAAAGGACCTTCATATGAACCAAAATTTATTTTTTATAAGTCAGATTATTGGAAAATAATTGATAAAAAATCTAGGGAGTCATTTGAGTACTTTATAAAATCATTTAAAAATATAGAGGTGTTTGATACTCCATCATATTTTAAAGATATTCATAAATATCATCAAATCATTCATGAAACTGATTTAGCTAACAATTTTGCTTTGTATTATAAAAAATATAAATCTAAATTATCCAAATATATGCAAACGGCTATAGCTAAAGGCAATAAGTATTCAGCAAAAGAATATGCCGAGGCAATTGATTTTAAAAAAAGAAGTTATGAGTCTTATCAGGAAGTTTTTGAGGATTATCATGGAGTGCTGTCACCATCTAGTCCTGGAGTTGCGCCTAAAGGTCTTAAGAGCACTGGAACAGCAGAATTTAATAAAGTTTGGTCTTATCTAGGGACTCCTTGTATTTCTCTTCCTTTGCTTGAAGGTGAAAATAATTTACCTTTAGGAGTGCAGCTAATTGGCGATCGTTATGATGATCATAGATTTTTAGGGGTTGCTAATTGGTTAGAAAAGGAATGTAATAATTAAAATGCAAAAGTTTACAACATTTTTAGGGTCTTTACTTGCGATAGCTTTTTTAGTTGGTCTCGCCACTACATTAACTAGATCACCGATGATAGGTTTTTTTGATGTATTGCCAGTTTATATTTTAATGGGTATTGCAATTTTTATGATGGTTTATGAAGCCTTCTTTGAAAAAAAATAGATAATTCAAAATTAAATCATTGAGTACAAAAACTAATAACTTTTTTGCATTCTCTCTTTTATTTATTCAGCCTATTTTTATGGCTTCAAACTTAGTAGTAGCTCGGGGTGGAGTCGAATATGTACCGCCAATTTCCTTAGCATTTTGGAGATGGACATTGGTTTTTTTAATTCTCTTGCCTTTTACTTATGTAACTTTAAAAAAAAATTATAAAATTTTAAAAAAAGAATATAAAAAACTTTTTTTCTTAGGTGCAACCGGTTGTGGTGTTTGTGGAGCCTTCCCTTTTTTAGCAGGCCAAACTACTACAGTTACTAATATGGGAATTATATACACTTCATCACCAATATTTATAATTTTGATTTCAAGTATTTTTTTTAATGAAAAAATCAATCTTACAAAAGTTATCGGACTTATATCCTGTTTAATAGGGGTCTTTGCAATTATTATAAAGGGTGATCTAAATTTACTAATAAATCTTAATTTTACTATTGGTGATCTTTGGATGTTAGCTGCTGCTATCGGATGGGCGCTGTACTCAATTTATCTGTTTTATTGGAAAACAAAACTTGAGATTTTTCAAAGATTCACATTAATTGCATTTTTTGGAGCCATAAGTTTACTACCTTTTTATATTGGCGAAGAAATTTTTTTCGAAAAAACCATCTTTAGTAGTGAATTTTTTGTGTGGGTAATTTTTGCAGCAATTTCTCCTGGCATCATTGCTTTTACTCTTTATACAATAGCTCAAAAAAAACTTGGTGCATCTTTAACTGGATTTACTTTATACATTTTTACTATTTATGGTGCAATTTATGGCTACTTTTTATTTGAAGAAAAATTAGAAAATTATCATTTGATAGGAACAGTTTTAGTATTTATTGGCGTATACTTAGCAAAGAAAAAAAATGTTCAAAAAATTTAGGAAGAATTTATTGCAATTAGTTTTAATCATCTTCTCATTATATCTCTTTGTTTTAGTATTTTTATACTTTTATCAACGAAATTTACTTTATCATCCAAATGAAAATAATTACTCAGGAGATAAAATTTCAGTAAAAATTGAAAAAGTTAAAATACGAACTTCAGATAATATTGAATTACTTGGATGGTATCATGAAAAAAATCTTAAGGATTATAAAACTCTTGTTTATTTTCATGGTAATGCTGGATCTTTAGAAAATAGAATTCATAAACTGAACCATTTTCAAGATATGAATATCAATTTTTTAATCATAGCTTGGAGGGGTTTTAGTGGCAACAATGGGAAACCTACTGAACAAGGTCTTTATGAAGATGGTAAAAGTGCAATTAATTGGTTAGCAAAAAAAGGAGTAAATGAAAAAAATCTTATTTTATATGGAGAATCTTTGGGAACTGGTGTGGCCACACATTTAGCTCAAAAGAAAAATTATGCAGGTATAATTTTAGAAACTCCATTTACCTCAATGATAGATGCTGCAAAAACGTTCTATCCTTACATTCCAGTTAATTTGTTACTTAAAGATAAATTTGAAAATTATAAAAAAATTAAGAATATAAATTCACCCATCTTAGTAATGCATGGCGAAGTAGATCAAATAGTTCCATTCTCAATGGGAAAAAAAATTTATGGGATAGCAAATGAACCTAAATATTCATACTTTACTAAATATGACAATCATATGATGGAATTTGATGAAAGGTTGGTTTATGCAATTAAATCATTCATTGAAAGTTTAAATTAAGACACATTCTAACCAAATAAAATTCAATATTGTTTTATAATTCTATTATGTGAATAAAATATTTTTATTAATCATTTTCCTTTTTTCTTTAAACAAAATTGCTATTGCAAAAGATAATAGTTTTTCCCCTGACAATCTCTTTTATATAGATAAAATGAACTCTCATAATAAAGATTTTGCTTTGTATTTTAAGGGAAGAAAAAATTCAATTTTAGCAAGAGGCGAATATGAAAATTATATTAACGACTATCCAAAAGATCTTTATATTTATGATTATAAAACTAAAACTTCATCTTCTTTAATATCTTACGACTGGTTTCCGTCTCATGCGAAGTATTATCTTGAGGAATACGATTTTCCAGTATTTCCAGATGATTTTGCTTATTATCTTTTAAAAGACAATAAAACATTGGTAATGATTAGTGCAGTTAAAAGCTTAAATGCAAATTTTAAATTTGATATTATAGAAAAAAAATTAGAATTGTACCCAACTACCGGTAAATTTGATTTTATAATATCTTCTTTTGCTAAAAATTGTGGTCATTTTGAATTTAAGGATAATTATAAGTGTAGTTTCTATAAACCACTTATATCAAGTAATTTAATTAATTAGTTTGAGTAAAAGCATCAGCAAATTTTTCAGCTTCAAATATTTGTAAGTCATCTTCTTTTTCACCTAAACCTAAAGCAATAATTGGAAGTTTATATTTTTTTGCTAATGCTAAAAGAATACCACCTTTTGCAGTTCCATCTAATTTTGTCATGATTATACCTGTAATTGGAATAATTTTATTAAATTCTTCTACTTGATTAATTATATTTTGGCCAGAGGTTGCATCTAAAACTAAAATAACATCGTGTGGTGCATTAGGGTCTATCTTTTTTGTTACATTTGCAATCTTTTTATATTCTTCCATTAAATTTCTTTTATTTTGGAGTCTTCCAGCAGTATCAATTAAAACTTGATTAAAATTATTATTGATAGCTTCTTCGATAGCTTTATAGGCAACAGAGGCTGGATCAGATCCTTGTGATGATTTAGTTATTTGAACATTTATTTTATTAGCCCAATTTTCTAATTGTTCAATTGCTGCAGCTCGAAAAGTATCTGAAGCTGCAAACATAACTTTATTACCATTATTTTTTAAAATTTTTCCAATTTTACCAATGCTTGTTGTTTTACCAACACCATTAACTCCAGAAATTAAAGTTGCATTAAGTTTTTCTTTTTTCGAAAAAAAAGAACTGTTTTCTAAGGGCTTCATTAATGAAATAATATAATCTTTCAAAATTAGATTTATCTCTGATGTTAAATCTTTATTAGGATCTACTTTCTTAGTTGAAATTATTTCCTTTATTTCAGAAGCAGCTTCAATCCCAACATCAGATTGGATTAAAAATTCCTCAATTTTATTTAAATTTTCATCATCTATTTCTTTTTTTACAATTATTTCTTTAAGACCAGATGAAAATGCCGAAGCACTTTTTTGAAAACCTTTTTTAAATTTATCGAATATTCCCATTATAATTTTATTGAAATTTTCTTAATATCTGAAACAGGGCCTTTCATGTGAATAGAATTTTTGTCATCTATAAAAATTGATAATTTTCCAGTCTCAAATTCTATATCAGTACTATTGTCTGTAAATTTATTTAATAAACTCGCAAATGCGGTTGCACATGCTGCAGTCCCACATGCTTTTGTTAATCCAGCACCCCTTTCCCAAACTTTAACTTTGATTAAATTTTTATTAATAATTTGAGCAATTGTAACATTACATTTTTCTGGAAATATTTTGTGAATTTCAAGTTGAGGACCAATTATTGAAATATCAAAATTTTGAAGTTCATCTACAAAAAAAATTACATGTGGGTTTCCAACATTCACAGCAGTTCCTCCAAAATGTTCTTTGTTTTTTTTGTCATTAATTTTAATATTGAGATTAAGTGTATTTAATTTATTAGATAGAGGAATTTCATTCCATTTAGTTTTTGCTTTTCCAATTTCAGTTGTAACTAGATTATTTCCTAATATTTCAGATTTTAAATTTCCAGATAGAGTTGTTAAAATGATATTTTTTTTACCGTTTTCTTTTGAAATTAAATCAGCAACACATCTTGTACCATTTCCGCACGCACCAGACTCACCGCCATCAGAATTAAAAAACTTTAAACGAGCATCTGCAGTTTCATCTTTTTCAATAAATATTAATTGATCACATCCAATAAAATTTCTATTACAAACTTTAATTATCTGTTCCTTTGATAAAATATTAACCTTTTGTCTGTTATCAATGATAACAAAGTCGTTACCTAATCCATCCATTTTAAAAGCTTTTATGTCCATATATAGTTTTTTAACTTATTTATTGACTTTTTGAACCTCTATTATAGTTTGTGGCAGTTTCCGCAAAAGCGTTAAATTTGCGGTGTCTTTGGAAACAAAGAGATCGACACTAGTCAGCGAGGGTTCGCCCACTAGTGCGATTACTGCTGTGTGTAATAAATATGTTTGAAAATTTAACAAATAAATTTGAAGAAATTTTTTCTTCTTTAAAAAAGGCTCCTTCACTTGATGAAAATCAAGTTGATGAAGGCTTGAGAGGTATTAGACAAGCCTTACTTGAAGCAGATGTCTCTTTAGATGTAGCTAAAGAATTTATTGAAAAAGTTAAGCCAAAAGCTTTAGGCCAAGAAATAATTAGATCAACATCACCTGGAGATATGGTGGTTAAGATTGTTTATGATGAATTAGTCAGTTTATTAGGTGAAAAAAATAACGATGTAAATCTTAATGCAGTTCCACCAGTGCCAATGATGCTAGTTGGATTACAAGGTTCTGGTAAAACAACTACAACAGCAAAGCTTGCAAAGTATTTAGAAAGTACAAAAAAGAAGAAAGTTATGATGGTTAGCTTGGATATTTACAGGCCAGCCGCTCAAGAACAATTGAAATCTTTAGGAGAACAAAATAATATTTTAACACTTCCAATTATTGAAGGTCAACAACCAGCTGATATTTGTCAAAGGGCTATCAGTGCAGCAAATTTAAATGGTGCTGACATTATATTATTTGATACCGCAGGTAGGACTCAGATTGATCTACAAATGATGAGTGAGATCAAACAAATTGAAAACACAATAAAACCTGCAGAAACATTTTTGGTTGCAGACTCTCTTACAGGCCAAGTGGCTGCGTCTGTAGCAAAAGAATTTAAAAATACAGTAAATCTCTCAGGAATAATTTTAACTAGGGCAGATGGTGATGCTAGAGGTGGAGCTGCTGTAAGTATGAAATTCATTTCTCAAGTTCCAATTAAATTTTTAGGAGTAGGTGAAAAAATTGAAAATCTTGAAGTTTTTCATCCAGATAGAATCGCAAACAGAATATTGGGAATGGGAGATATTGTATCTCTCGTAGAAAAAGCAGCACAAGATCTAGGTGAGGAAAATATTAAAAAAACAGAAGAAAATTTAAAAAAAGGACAATTTTCAATGCAAGATTATTTAACTCAATTACAACAAATGAAAAAAATGGGTGGAATTGAAGGAGTAATGTCTTTTTTGCCAGGTGTTTCTAAAGTTAAGTCTCAAATGGATGCTGCAGGTATAGATGAAAGTGTTATTACAAAAAATGAAGCAATAATTTTATCTATGACTAAAAGAGAGAGAGAGAACCCAAAAATAATTGATGGTTCTAGAAAAAAAAGAATTGCTAATGGTTCTGGAACAGATCCAGCCACTATCAATAAATTGCTGAAACAATTTAGAATGATGTCTGAAATGATGAAAAAGATGTCTAAAGGAAATCTGAAAGGTATGACTGATAAAGGAATACCACCAGAATTATTTAATCAATTAAAATAAAAAAGGAGAGTAAATGTTAAAGTTAAGGTTATCAAGAGGTGGAACAAAGAAGAGACCTGTTTATAAAGTTGTTGTAGCAGATAGTCGTTTTGCAAGAGATGGAAGATTTATTGAAAAAGTAGGTTTTTTTAATCCATTACTTCCTAAAGAAAAAAAAGAAAGAATTGGACTTGAAGCTGAAAGAATTAAGTATTGGTTAGGCCAAGGTGCACAACCAACAACAAGAGTAGCAAGAATTTTAGGTGAAAACGAATTAATGCCTATGCCTGCTAATGGAAACAATCCCCAAAAAGCAATTCCAAAGAAAGATAGAAAAAAAGAGGGATCTGAAGAAGCTAAAAAAGAAGAAGCTCCTAAAGCAGAAGCTAAAAAAGAAGAAGCTCCTAAAGCAGAAGCTAAAAAAGAAGAAGCTCCTAAAGAGGAAAAAAAATAATCTAAAGTTTATTTATGTTTCATGCTCAAGTATTTACTCTTTATCCAGAAGTTTTTCCTGGACCGTTGTCCAAAGGTCTTTACGGAAAAGCTCTGTCTAATAAATTGTGGAACTTAGATGTAATAAACATTAGAGATGCAGCCACTGATAAACACAAAACAGTTGATGATACTCCTTACGGTGGTGGAACAGGAATGTTGTTAAAAGCTGATGTTTTAGCAAAAGCGCTTGATCAAAAAATTAAAAAAGGAGAGAGAGTTTTCTATCTTTCACCTAAAGGTAAAAAATTTGATCAAAAACTTGCTCAAGAACTGTCAAAAGAAAAATCTTTATCTTTAATATGCGGTCACTTTGAGGGTGTGGATGAGAGAGTTTTAACTACTAGGAATATTGAAGAAATAAGTATAGGAGATTATATCTTGTCTGGAGGTGAAACTGCTGCATTAGTTATTCTTGATAGTATCTTAAGACTTTTGCCAGGAGTTTTAGGCAATGATAAATCATCAGTTGATGAAACCTTTGAAAATGGTCTTTTAGAGTATCCTCAATATACAAAACCTCAAATATGGGAGGAAAAATCAGTGCCAGAGGTATTATTATCTGGAGACCATAAGAAAATTAAAGACTGGCGTTTGTCTCAATCTGAGGCTATAACACGCGTCCGAAGACCAGATTTGTGGCAAAAATATAAGAAAAATTAACTTGTTAAATTTAAAAATGAAAACAATAGAAGAAATAAATCAAAATAATGTTAAAAAAATTCTTTCAGAAAAAAAGATACCTATTTTTTTCACTGGGGATGTAGTTAAAGTTGGAGTTAGAATTACCGAGGGTAAAAAAGAGAGAATTCAATATTTTGAAGGAGTTTGTATTGCTAAAAAAAATAGAGATTTAAACTCATCATTTACAGTAAGAAAAATTTCTTTTGGAGAGGGTGTAGAAAGAACCTTTCCATTATATGGAACTGTAATTGATACAATTAAAGTAATTCGTTCAGGAAAAGTTAGAAGAGCAAAACTTTATTATTTGAGAGACAGAACTGGTAAATCAGCTAGAATTGCAGAAAAAATCAGAAAAAAAATTGGAATTGATGTTGATGTTAAACCAGAAACTGTGACTGAAGAAAATTTAGCACCAGCGACGAAAGAAGTTCAAACTGAAACTAATTCAGATAAAGTAACAAAAGTAGAAGCTAAAAAAGAGGAATTGCCTAAGGCTGAAGCAGCATCAGCTAAAAAGGAAGACGCGCCTAAAGCTGAAACTAAGACAGAAAAAAAACTTGAAAATATATCAGAAAAAAAATAATTTTTTTTTCAATGCCCAATACTCTTTACGATAAAATTTGGAACGATCACTTGGTTGATCAACAAAGCGATGGTACAGCTTTACTATTTGTTGATAGACATTTAGTTCATGAAGTTACAAGTCCTCAAGCCTTTGAAGGATTAAGAAATTCTAATCGTAAAGTCAGACATCCTAATTTGACTCTTGCAGTTGCTGATCACAACGTTCCTACAACAGATAGATCTAAAGGTATTTCTGATAAAGAGTCAAAAATCCAAGTTGAAACGTTAGAGACCAATTGTAAAGAATTTGGTATTCAACTTTTTGGAATGGATGATAAGAGACAAGGCATTGTTCATGTTACTGGCCCTGAACAAGGTTTTACTCAACCAGGTACTGTTATTGTATGCGGTGATAGTCATACAGCCACTCATGGTGCATTTGGAGCTTTAGCATTTGGGATTGGAACTTCAGAAGTTGAACATGTATTGGCAACACAGACATTAGTTCAAAAAAAAGCAAAAAATTTCAGAATAAATGTAAATGGTAAACTTCCATTAGGTGTTACATCTAAAGATGTAATTCTTCAAATTATTGGAAAAATTGGTACAGCGGGTGGAACAGGTTGTGTAATAGAGTATGCAGGTGATTTAATAAGATCATTGAGTGTTGAGCAAAGAATGACAATTTGTAATATGACAATTGAAGGTGGAGCTAGAGCTGGATTAATAGCTCCTGATGAAAAGATATTTAAATATCTAGAAGATAGGCCAATGTCACCAAAGGGAAAAGATTGGCAGAAAGCTTTAGAATATTGGAAAAGTTTAAATACTGATGAAGGTGCTAAATTTGACAAGGAAATAAATTTAAAAGCTGATGAAATATTGCCTATGATAACATGGGGCACGTCTCCTCAAGATGTGATTACAATTGATGAAAAAATACCTAATCCAAAAAATGAAAAAGATGAAGATAAAAAAAATTCTTTAGAAAGAGCTTTAAATTATATGGGATTAAAACCAAATATGGCAGCTAAAGATATTAAGATAGATAAAGTATTCATTGGAAGCTGCACGAACGGTAGAATAGAGGATTTAAGAGAGGCTGCACAAATTTTAAAAGATAAAAAAATAGCCTCACATGTTCATGCAATGGTGGTTCCAGGATCAGGATTAGTTAAAGAACAAGCAGAACAAGAGGGATTAGATAAAATTTTTGTAAATTCTGGCTTTGAATGGAGAGAACCTGGCTGCTCAATGTGTTTAGCCATGAATGCAGATAAATTAAAACCAGAGGAAAGATGCGCATCAACATCAAATAGAAATTTTGAGGGCCGACAAGGTAGAGGTGGCAGGACTCATTTGGTCAGCCCAGGTATGGCAGCAGCAGCAGCGATATCTGGAAACCTTGATGATGTTAGAAAGTTTCAAAATTAGTATGCAAAAATTTAATACATTAAAAAGTATACCGGCATATTTGCCTATAGTTAATATCGATACAGATATGATTATTCCAAAACAATTTTTAAAAACAATTAAAAGGACAGGTTTAGGTAAAAATTTATTTTTTGAGATGAGATATGATGACAAAGGTAAAGAAATAAGTGATTTTGTTTTAAATCAAAATCCTTTTAATAATTCAAAAATTTTAATTGCAGGTAAAAATTTTGGCTGTGGCTCATCAAGAGAACATGCACCATGGGCATTATTAGATTTTGGCATCACTTGTGTGATAAGTTCAAGTTTTGCAGATATTTTTTATAACAATTGTTTTAAAAATGGAATTTTACCTATCATTCTTGATGATGAAAAAATTAAAGAGCTTTCAGAATATGCAAATAGAAAAGAAGAAATTTCTATAGATCTTAATGAGGAAAAAATTATATTTGGAAATAACGAAATAAAATTCAAAGTAGATTCATTTAAAAAAAAATGTTTATTAGAAGGATTAGACGATATAGCTCTTTCTTTAAAAAAATCAGATAAAATTAAGATCTTTGAAAAAGATTTAAAAATTAAAAAGCCATGGATATTTAATGATTAAAGTCAAAAAAAGAAAAATATTATTACTTCCAGGCGATGGAATTGGCCCAGAAGTAATTAGGGAAGTTAAGAAGATAATCTCTTGGCTGAATAATAAAAAGTCTCTTGATTTTGAAATTGATGAGGACCTTGTTGGAGGATCTTCTTATGATAAACACGGAACACCTATAACTGATGAGGTTTTTTATAAGGCATTAGAGAGTGCAGTAGTAATGCTAGGGGCAGTCGGTGGTCCAAAATGGGATAAAGTAGAATTTTCTAAAAAACCTGAAAGGGCATTATTAAAACTTAGAAAAGAATTAAAATTATTTGCCAATTTGAGACCAGCTATATGTTTTAAACAATTGGTTGATGCTTCAACTCTAAAACCAGAGATCGTATCGGGATTGGATATAATGATTGTAAGAGAGCTTACAGGTGGAATTTATTTTGGTGAACCACGTGGTATCAAGCCCATTGAAAATGGTGAACGAAAAGGAATTAATACCCATACTTACACGAGCAGTGAGATAATTAGAGTAGCTAGAATTGCTTTTGATTTAGCAAAAAAAAGGTCAAACAAAGTTACATCATGTGAAAAATCAAATGTAATGGAGGCAGGACAACTTTGGAAAGAAGAAGTTCAAGCACTACATGATAAAGAATATAAAGACGTGGAGTTAAGTCATATGCTAGCTGATAATTGCTCTATGCAATTATTAAGAAATCCAAAACAGTTTGATGTAATTGTAACAGACAATTTATTTGGAGATATGTTATCTGATCAAGCTTCAATGCTCACGGGATCTTTAGGTCTTTTACCCTCAGCATCTCTAGGGGCAAAGAATAAAGATGGTGAAATGAGAGCAATGTATGAACCAATTCATGGATCTGCTCCAGATATAGCCGGTAAAGGAATAGCAAACCCAATTGCTAGCATTTTAAGTTTTGCTATGGCCTTAAGATATTCTTTGGATCTTGATAAAGAGGCGTTAGCTTTAGAAAAAGCTGTACAAGACGTCCTTAATGAGGGCTTGAGAACAAAAGACATTTTATCTGATCGAATGAAAGAAGTTACGACTTCTCAGATGGGCGATGCAATAATTTCAAAATTGCAATAATCTATTAATTATCTTAAAATAAATTTATGCCAACTTATACTGCACCTGTTGAAGACATGATGTTTCTTTTTGAAAAATTAAGAGACAATAAAAACTATAATGAATTAGAAAAATATAAAGAAGTTAGTTCAGATCTTGTTAAAGATATTTTAGAGGAAGCAGCAAAAATAAATCAGAATTTAATACTTCCACTTGCAAAAGCTGGAGATGAAAATCCAGCAGTTTTAGAAAATGGAGTTGTAAGAACTCCTCCTGGATACAAAGAAGCATATCAGAAATACATTGAAGATGGTTGGACATCATTGTCTTGTGATCCAAAATATGGTGGTCAAGGCATGCCTAAAACTGTAAGTGCATTTTTTGATGAAATGTTGTCAGCCGCTAGTTTATCATTTAAACTTTATAGTGAACTTAGTATTGGTGCATATAATTGTATTAATCATCATGCATCTGATGAAATAAAGAATAAATATTTACCAAAAATAGTTGAAGGCAAGTGGAGTGGGACGATGTGTTTAACAGAACCTGTTTGTGGAACAGATTTAGGACTTTTAAAAACAAAAGCCGAAAAACAAAATGATGGAACATATAAAATTAGTGGTCAGAAAATCTTTATAACTTCTGGGGATCATGACTTAACTGAAAATATTATTCATTTAGTAATTGCTAGAGCAACTGACTCTCCAGCAGGCACAAAAGGCATTAGTTTATTTTTAGTTCCCAAATTTGTAGTTAATGATGATGGAAGTGTTGGTCCAAGAAATGGAATATCAACAGGATCTATTGAAAGCAAAATGGGCATAAAAGGTTCCGCAACATGTGTACTTAATTTTGATGGTGCCACCGGTTATATGATTGGAAAAAAAGACAAAGGTTTAAGTGCAATGTTTACTATGATGAATCTTGAGAGAATTGTCGTAGGCATCCAAGGTTTAGGAATTTCAGAAATCGCTTATCAAAATTCTCTTGCTTATGCAAAAGAAAGAAAACAAGGAAAGACAAATAAAACTAAATCAACTAATGGAGCTGATTTTATAATTGAACATGCTGACATAAGAAGATCTTTATTAAACATGAAATCAATTATTGAGGGTGAGAGAGCTTTATGTTTTTGGTTATCACAACAAACTGAAGTTAGTTTATATCACCAAGATGAAAAAGTACGTCAGGAAGCATCAGACTTTGTTTCATTAATGACTCCAGTGGTAAAATCATTGTTTACTGATTTAGGTATGGAAATTACAAATGATGCAATGCAAATTCACGGAGGTTATGGTTATACAAAAGATCAAGGAATTGAACAGTTGTATAGAGATAATAGAATAACCCCAATATATGAAGGTACAAATTCTGTACAAGCTGCAGATTTAGTTTTTAGAAAATTATCTAATAAAAATGGAGATATAATTAATAAATTTATAGATTTAATAAAATCCGAAACTGATTTAGATAACGAAAAGATTAAGCCATTTACACAGGAATTTAAGTATTATTTGGATATTTTGACCAAGTTTAGTAAATGGATAAATGAAAAAACAAAAACTGATAAAGACGATGTTAGTGCAGCTGCAAATGACTATCTGAAAACTCTTGGTTTTGTTTCTGTAGCTTATGCTTGGATTAAGGTCCTAGATGTAAGTTTTAAAGATTATAATGAAAACAAAAATTTTTATGACGATAAAATAAATACTGCAAAATTTTATTTTGATAAAGTTCTACCGAGAGCTGAGCAACATTACAAATCTGCTATTTCTGGAAGCTCAAACATAATGAATTTTAAATTTAATTAAGATGAGTCATTACGATATAAATTTAGATAAAAATGCAGCAAATTATATTCCTTTAACACCTTTATCTTTCTTAGAAAGAGCGAAAGACGTTTACCCAAATTATGAGGCAATAGTTTATGAGGATAGAAAATATACTTGGAATGAAGTCTATAAAAGAGCCACTAAATTTGCTAGTGCGTTAGAAAAAATTGGTATTAAAAAAGGAGATACCGTTTCATTTTTAGCTTTTAACACTCCTGAAATTTTTGAGGCTCATTATTCCGTCCCAATGACAGGTGCTGTATTAAATACAATTAATATTAGATTAGATGCAAATACTATTTCTTACATTCTGAATCATAGCGATGCAAAAGTATTGGTAGTTGATAGACAGCTTCATGTAGAAGTGAAAAAAGCTTTGAGCAAATTAGAAAAAAAAATAACGATTATTGATATTCACGATAAATTTGCCGATCAATCAAAATTAGAAAAAATTGGTGATTTAGAATATGAAAACTTTCTTAATACAGGTGAGGATAATTATATTTGGAAAATACCAGAAGATGAGTGGCAGGCTATATCTTTAAGTTATACTTCAGGTACAACTGGAAATCCTAAAGGTGTCGTTTATCATCATAGAGGCTCTTATTTAATGTCAACTGGAAGTGCTGTTGCTTGGAATATGCCTAATAGATTAAATTTTTTAACAGTTGTTCCAATGTTTCACTGTAATGGTTGGTGTTACCCATGGACAGTTCCAATGTTGAATGGAAGAACTATTTGTTTACGAAACATAGATGTCAAAAAGATTTTTGAGTTGATAGATAAGTATGACATTACTCATTTTGGTGGAGCTCCGATTGTATTAAATATGATAACAGGTGCTCCTGAAAGTGACCGAAAAAAATTAAAAAATAAAGTTCATGTGCTTACTGCAGGTGCTCCACCTCCAAGTATAATTTTCAAAAAAATGAAAGAACTTGGTTTTGAGGTGATGCATGTTTATGGTTTAACAGAAACCTATGGTCATGTCACACAGTGTGCTTGGAATGATGATTGGAATGAATTTAATGAAGAAAAACAAAATGAAATTAAAGCAAGACAAGGAGTTCGATATCCTAACCTTGAAAGAGCAGCAATTATGGATCCTGAAACCATGAAAGAAGTTCCAAAAGATGGCAAAACAATTGGTGAAATTATGCTGAGAGGAAACGTGGTAATGAAAGGCTATTTTAAAGATAAGGCTGCAACTGACAAGGCTATGGCTGGTGGATGGTTTCATTCAGGAGACCTAGCAGTAATGCATCCAGATGGATATGTTAAAATACAAGATAGATCAAAAGATATAATTATTTCTGGTGGAGAAAATATTTCATCAATCGAAATAGAAAACACTTTAAGTAAACACCCTTCAGTATCAATTGCTGCTGTAGTAGCTAAACCTGATGAAAAGTGGGGAGAAGTTCCTTGTGCTTTTATTGAAATGGTTAAAGACAAACCTACTACAGAGAAAGAATTAATAAGCTTTTGCAAAGAAACTTTAGCTGGTTTTAAGGTTCCTAAGCAGGTTGTATTCTGTGAATTACCAAAAACTTCTACAGGTAAAATCCAGAAATTTGAGCTTAGAAAAAAATTTTAGGTAATTGATTGAAAATAACTATACAAAACAAAAGTGTTCATGCATCTGATTCTGGGCAGGGCATACAAAACTCTAAAGATACCATAGTATTTTTGCATGGAAGTGGCTTATCACATATTGTTTGGTCTCTTACAGAAAAATTTTTTTCAAATAAAAATTATAATGTTTTATCAATTGATTTACCTGGACATGGAAATTCTGAAGGTCCGTGTTTAGATAGTATTGAAAAAATTGCAGATTGGTTAGAAAAAGTTTTTGTAGAATTAAACTTAAAAAATATAATTCTTGTTGGTCATTCACAAGGTTGTTTAGAAGCTTTAGAATATTCATTTAAATACAAAAATAGATTAAAAAAGATAGTTTTTGTTGGGGGTTCTTATCGAATGCCTGTTCATAAAGATCTTATTAATTTAGCATCAGATGGAGATACTGATGCTGTTAAATTAATGATGAAATGGGGTTACGAAGGGTCAAAAAAATTTATTGGTGGAAATCCAGTGGAAAAAATTATTCAATCGCCAAGAGATATTAGTGAAATTTTAGCTGTTGATCTTATTGCATGTAATAATTATCAAAACGGTTCTGATGCAGCAAAAGCTATAAATTGTCCAACTTTGTTTATATTAGGAGAACTTGACAAGATGGCTAATTTAGAAAGTGGAAAAAAATTTGCAAATTTAGTCAAAGATTCAACTACCTATATAATTAATGGATCAGGACACATGATTATGATTGAAAAAGCTTTTGAAATGCGAGAAAAGATTTTGGAATTTTTAAATAAATGAAAAATTATTCTATAGCAAAATCTAGAAGATTAAGAAGCACACCTTATACATCAAGAATAGAAAAACAAGGTGTAACAGCTTATACCGTTTATAATCACATGTTATTACCAGCTGCTTTTGGATCAATAGAAGAGTCTTGCGATCATTTAAAAAGAAATGTTCAAATTTGGGATGTTGCAGCAGAGAGACAAGTTGAAATTTCTGGAACAGATTCAGCAAAACTTGTTCAGCTTATGACTTGTCGAGATTTGTCAAAATCAAAAGTTGGAAGATGTTATTATTGTCCGATAATTGATGATAATGGTAATTTAGTTAACGATCCAGTAATATTAAAATTAGCTGAAGATAAATGGTGGATTTCGATTGCAGATTCAGATGTTATCTTTTTTGCTAAAGGGCTTGCTTCTGGAAATAATTTTAAAGTAAAAATTTTTGAACCAAACGTTGATATCATTGCAATACAAGGTCCTAAATCATTTGGTCTTATGGAAAAGGTTTTTGGAAAAAAAATCACTGAGTTAAAATTTTTTGGTTTTGACTATTTTGATTTCAAAGGTACAAAACATTTAATTGCAAGATCAGGTTGGTCAAAACAAGGTGGTTTTGAAGTTTATGTTGAAAATACATCATCAGGCCAAGATTTATATGATTTTTTTTTTGAAATAGGTGTGGAATTTAATGTTAAACCTGGCTGTCCAAATCTTATTGAAAGAATTGAAAGTGGTCTTCTTTCTTACGGAAATGATTTTGACAATCAAGACAATCCCTTTGAATGTGGTTTTGAAAAATATGTAAATTTGGATTCAGACATAGTTTTTTTAGGTAAAGAAAAGTTAAAAAAGATCAAATCTGATGGAATTAAAAGAAAACTAATGGGAGTTCAAATTGAAGCAAATGAAATTAGTTTAACAGGTTCAGTCAATATTATGAATAGAGATGGAAAATTAATAGGAGATCTAAGGTCTGCATGTTATTCACCTCATTTCAAAAAGGTTATAGGAATTGCAATGATAAATAAGCCTTTTTGCAAAGCATCAGAGACTGGCAAGCTTGAAATTGAGGGAAAAACTTTTACTCTAAAAGTTTGCGATTTACCTTTCATCTAGTATAAAACTTACATCATGAATATTGCGATAGTTGGAGCAACAGGAAATGTTGGAAGAAAAACTTTAGAAGTTCTCGAAAGAAAGGAACTATCTATCGATAATCTTTATTTAGTTGCTTCATCAAAAAGTGTTGGTAAGAAAATTAATTTTAAAGGCAAAGATTATGAAGTTCTTGATTTAGAAAACTTCGATTTTGCTAAAGTAAAAATTGCTTTTTTTGCAGCAGGAGGAAAAATCTCAGAAAAATTTGCCAAAAAAGCTGCAAATGATTGTTTTGTAATTGATAATTCAAGTTATTATAGAATGGATCCAGATGTGCCTTTAATAGTTCCACAAGTAAATTCAAATCACTTAAATAATATGAATAAAAATATTATTGCTAATCCAAATTGCTCAACAGCACAATTGGTAATTGCTTTAAAACCCTTGCATGATTTATTCATAATTAAAAGAATAGTCGTTTCCACATACCAATCGGTATCAGGTGGTGGTAAAGCGCCTATGGATGAATTAATTGAACAAACTAAGTTAGTTTTGGAAGGTAAAAAAGTAAAATCAAAAAATTTTACAAAACAAATAGCATTCAATGCTATTCCTCATATTGATGTATTTTCAAACGATGGTTACACAAAAGAAGAATTAAAAATGACCAATGAAACAAAAAAAATTTTAGATGATAAAATTGATTTAACAGCAACATGTGTAAGATTACCAATTTCTGTTTCACATTCAGAATCAGTAAATTTACAATTTGAAAAACCTTTTTCCATTGAAAAAGTCAGAGAAGTATTAAATAATTTTGAGGGTTGTACAGTAATCGATGAGAGAATTGATGGTGGATACTCAACTCCAGTAGAGGCAGAAGGTAACGACGAAACATTTATATCGAGAATCCGAGAAGATAAAACAATAAAAAATGGATTAAATTTATGGATTGTTTCAGATAATCTGTTGAGAGGTGCAGCTTTGAATTCTGTAGAAATTGCTGAAACATTAATTAAGAATAATTTTTATGGAAAATAAAGCACCATTATCTCCACATATTCAAATCTATAAATGGCATATTTCATCATTAGTCTCTATTTCGCATAGAATAACAGGGGTAATAAATATTATTGGAATTACGTTTATATGTTTTTTGGCTTCACTAATAGTCTTTGGTGAAAATAATTATGAAATGATCAATTTATTTTTAACTTCATCAATAGGTAAATTTACTATTTTAGGATTAACATGGTCTTTTTCTTTTCAAGTTTTGAGTGAGATAAGACATTTGATCATGGATTTAGGTTATGGATTTGAACTTAAAACAACAAAAATTACTGGTTTAATGGTTATATTTGGGTCAATTTTTTTGACAGTAATTTTTTATTTAATAGGAAAAAATTTTTTTTAAGATGATAAATGCAACTAAAAAATGGATTTTTCTCAAAATTAGTGGAGCGCTATTAGTTCCATTGATGGTATGGTTTATTTTAAATTTCATAAAAATTTATGATCAAGGTTATTTTATTGTTGCAAATTTTTTTTCAAACCCATTGTCTAAGTTTCTATTTAGTTTATTTATAATTACTGCATATTTTTTTTCAGCCTTGAGTATTACTGAGGTTTTTGAGGATTATATTAAAAATGATAAAATCAAAAATGTCGCAAACAAGGTTTTGTATGCTTCTGCAGTGGTAATTCCATTAATTACAATTATATTAATTACTAGATTATGAGTTCATATAAAATAATTAATCATGAGTATGATGTTGTTGTCTTAGGAGCTGGAGGTTCAGGCTTAAGAGCTGCAGTAGGTTTAAGTGAGGCTGGATTAAAAACAGCTTGTATATCAAAGGTATTTCCAACCAGAAGCCATACTTCAGCAGCTCAAGGAGGTATCTCGGCAGCACTTGGAAATATGGGTGAAGATGATTGGCGATGGCACATGTATGATACTGTAAAAGGAGCTGATTGGTTGGGAGATCAAGATAGCATTGAATATTTATGCAAAGAGGCACCTAAAGCAGTGATTGAATTAGAAAAATATGGTGTTCCTTTTAGTAGAACTGAAGATGGGAAAATTTATCAAAGGCCATTTGGTGGCATGACTAAGAATTATGGAAATGGAATTGTTCAAAGAACTTGTGCAGCAGCAGATAGGACAGGTCATGCAATTTTGCATACTTTATACGGACAAGCTTTAAAACACAAAACAGAATTTTTTATAGAATATTTTGCATTGGATTTATTAATGAAAAATGGTGAGTGTAAGGGTTTAATAGCGTGGAATTTGAATGATGGAACAATTCATAGATTTAGGGCTCATTCTGTAATTATCGCAACAGGTGGTTATGGTAAAGTTTATTATTCAGCAACTTCGGCTCATACTTGTACTGGAGATGGTAATGCTATGATTTTGAGAGCTGGATTGCCATTGCAAGACATGGAGTTTGTTCAGTTCCACCCGACAGGAATATATGGTCATGGGACTTTGATAACGGAAGGTGCGAGAGGTGAAGGAGGATATCTTACAAATTCTAAAGGCGAGAGATTTATGGAAAGATATGCCCCTAAAGCAAAAGACTTAGCATCTCGAGATGTTGTGAGTAGATCAATGTCTATTGAAATTAATGAGGGAAGAGGTGTTGGAAAAGATCATGATCATGTTCATTTAAATTTGAGTCATTTAGATAAAGAAATTATTGAAAGTAGATTGCCAGGAATAACTGATGCTGCAAGATTATTTGCAAATGTTGATGTTACTAAAGAACCAATTCCGGTTGTGCCAACTGTTCATTATAATATGGGAGGTATACCCACAAATTATAATGGGGAAGTTTTAACAGTGAATGGTTCTGAAAAAACTGTTCCTGGATTGATGGCGATTGGTGAGGCAGCATGTGTTTCAGTTCATGGAGCAAATAGGTTAGGATCCAACTCATTAATAGATCTAGTTGTTTTTGGAAGAGCTGCAGCAAAAAGAGCAGCAGAATTAATTAAACCTGGATCACCCCATGAGAAAATAAGCGATTCCGAAACGCAAAAATGTATCGATAGATTTGATAAAATTAGAAATGCAGATGGAAATATCGGAACAGCTGAACTAAGATTAGCAATGCAGAAAACTATGCAATCTAAATGTGCAGTATTTAGAACTGAAAAAACTTTAAAAGAAGGGGTTGAAGAAATAAGAAAAACTTATGATGGTTTAGATTCTTTATCGGTCAAAGATAAATCATTAATTTTCAATACTGATTTAGTAGAAACTTTAGAGTTTGACAACTTAATTCGACAAGCAGTGGTAACAGTGGACTCAGCTTATAATAGAAAAGAAAGTAGAGGAGCACATGCTAGAGAAGATTATCCTAAAAGAGATGATAAAAAATTTATGCAACATACCCTTGCTTGGTGTGATGGAAAAGAAACAAAAATAAGTTATAGAGACGTTCACAAAACTACACTTACTAATGAAGTGCAATATTTTCCACCTCAAGAAAGAGTTTATTAATGGTTCAAATTAATTTACCTGAAAATTCTAAAGTCAAAAAAGGTAAATATTTTAAAGATAGAACTGGCTCTAAAAATTTAAGAAAAGTAAATATTTATAGATGGGACCCTTCATCAGGAGAAAATCCTAGGATTGACACTTATGAAGTTGATATGGACAATTGTCCTTCTAAAGTCCTAGATGTTTTAAACAAAATAAAAAACGAAATTGATCCAACAATTTCGTATAGAAGATCTTGTGCACATGGAGTTTGTGGCTCTTGCGCAATGAATATGGATGGAAAAAATGGTTTAGCTTGTACCACCCCGCATGCAGAAATTGATGGTGATATTGATATTTACCCACTTCCACATCTGAAAGTTAAAAAGGATTTGATAGGAGACCTAGATGGTTTGTATAAACAATATCAATCAATAGAACCTTGGTTAAAATCAAATTCAGATTCAGAAAATACTGAAATAATTCAATCTAAAGAAGAAAGAGCAAAATTAGATGGAGCATATGAGTGCATTATGTGTGCATGTTGTTCAACATCTTGCCCAAGTTATTGGTGGAATGGCGATAAATATTTAGGACCAGCAGTTTTACTACAAGCTTATAGATGGATTATAGATAGTAGAGATGAAGAAAGAGAGGCCAGATTAAAAAAAGTGGCCGATGAGCTAAAACTTTATAGATGTCATACTATTTTAAATTGTACTAGTGCATGTCCCAAGGGCTTGAATCCTGCAAAAGCAATTGCTGAAATTAAAAAGATGTTAGCAACAGCTAATCTTTGAATAAAACTTTTTTAAGATTATTTGCTGAATTAAGCATAATTGGTAGAATTTTTTTTAAATCACTTATATCTTTTCTACTTTTGGCTGTGTGAGTGGATAAACAAAAACACAATTCCTTATCTGAATTAAATATAGGTACAGAAAGTCCAACCATTCCATTAAACCATTCTTCATCATCAAAAGCATACCCTTGATTTTTAATTTTTTTTATTTCTTTTTTAAACTGTGAAATATCTGTAATTGTATTTTTTGCATTTTTGGGTGTTTTAATATTTCTAAAAATTTGAATAACCTTTTCCTCATTTATGGATGAAAGATATAATTTTCCAGATGCTGAGGCGTGTAAGGGAAGATGGTCTCCTGCTTCTAAATTTAATTGCATTGGCCAATGAAATTCTATTCTATCAAAATAAACAAGTTTAGTTCCGATAGGAATTGATAAACTAACTGTTTCTTCAATATCATTAGTCAATTTTCTTAAGTAAGATCTTCTTAAAGTAAAGTTTGGTTCGTAAGGTAAACTTTTTAAAATAATGTTTCTTATTTTTGGTCCAGGAAGATAACTCTTTGAATTACTAGAAACCAAGTACTTTTCTTCACATAAAGTTTCAATATGTCGATAAATTGTAGGCAGGGGTATCTTTAATTTATGAGAAATCTTTTTTGCAGTAAAATTATCTGGATCAATTATTATCTCTTCTAGAATATTTAATATTCTTCTTGGAGAGGTTCTGCTATTTGTATCTTTCATTTAAAGTTAAATCTTAAAAAAATTAAGATAAAACTGGAATTGTAAACTCAGGACCAGCATTATCCTCAACCCAAGTCACAGTCGCAGTTTTAAGTTTAGTGTAAAATCTTACACCTTCAGGTCCATGCATTGAATGATCTCCAAATAAAGATCGTTTCCATCCACCAAAACTGTGATAAGCGACAGGAACTGGAATAGGCACGTTTACCCCTATCATCCCAATTTTAGCATTTTCGGTGAAATGCTTTGCAATATTTCCACTTTTAGTAAAAACAGCCGCTCCATTTCCTAGTTCATGATCATTAACTAAGTTTAAAGCCTCTTCATAAGTTTCAGTGGTCATCATACTTAATACAGGTCCAAAAATTTCCTCTTTGTAAATTTTCATCTCAGGTTTCACATCATCAAAAATTGTTGGTCCTACAAAATAACCATTTTCATATCCCTGTTTCTTAAAATTTCTTCCATCACTCAATAATTTTGCACCTTCTTTCTCTCCAGTATCTATGTACCCTAAAACTTTTTCAAAATGTGCTTTGTTATTTAATGGACCAAAATCACTTTTTTCATCTGTGTAAGGCCCAACATTTAGTTTAGCAGTTTCCTCTAAAAGTTTTGTTTTTATCTTTTCTTTTGTTTGTTTACCTACACAGACTGCTACTGAAATAGCCATACATCTTTCTCCTGCCGATCCAAAAGCAGATCCTATTATTGCGTCAGTCGTTTTATCTACATCAGCGTCTGGCATTATAACCATATGATTTTTTGCTCCACCTAGTGCTTGTACTCTTTTATTATTTTTTGTGCCTGTGTGATAAACATATTCTGCTATTGGAGTAGAACCAACGAAACTAATCGCTTGAACTGTTTTATTTTCAAGTAGTGTATCTACTGCTTCTTTATCACCATTAACTACATTTAAAACTCCAGCTGGAAGGCCTGCTTCAATTGCTAATTCAGCTAGTCTCATTGGACAGCTTGGATCTTTTTCTGATGGTTTTAAAACAAATGTATTTCCACAAGCGATCGAAACTGGGAACATCCACATAGGTACCATCGCAGGAAAGTTAAATGGTGTAATACCAGCACAAACTCCAAGAGGTTGTCTTAATGTATGAGAGTCAACATTAGTTCCAACACTAGTTGAATGATCACCCTTTAAAGAATCTGTAATTCCTGTTGCATATTCAACTACTTCTATTCCTCTTTGAATAGAACCTTTGGCATCTGCAATTGTCTTACCATGTTGTTCAGAAACCATTACAGCCAATTCTTCCATATTTTTAATTAGAAGATCTTTGTATTTTGATAAAATTCTTGATCTACTTATAGGAGTAGTCTTTGACCATTTTAAAAACGCTTTCGAAGAGTTTTCGATAGCTTTTTCTACAGTTGCCTTACTTGCGAGCTCAACTTCAGCAATTTGTTCACCTATAGCGGGATTAAATATTGGACCTTTTCTAGATTTACTATCGCTATATATTTTTCCGTCAATAAAGTGGTTTACTATTTTCATTTACGTTTTTTTTTAAAATAAACTATAACACGTTTTTTTTGAATGCAATATCAATTCCTTAAATGAGAAAAATATTATCAATTAAAGGTTATATCCTGTTGACTCATCAATTTAGTTAAGCTTAGATTAAGTAATTGATAAAGTTGGGGGGACAACTGATTAAAAGAGATAACGTTAGAGTTTGTGTGCCAAGATATATGCAAATTGGTAAAGGTAGCCTTAATCAGCTTCCAGAAATTTTAAACATAGTTGGCTCAATAAAATCTCCTTTAATAGTAACCGATAAACAAATGGTAAAATTTGGTTATGTAAAAAAGCTTCAAGAATTACTTTCAAAGGCAGGTTTAACTTCGAATGTTTTTGATGACACTATACCAGATCCTACTGACACGGTAGTTTTAAATGGTATTGATATTTTAAAAAAAAATAAAAATGATGCTGTTATTGGCTTTGGAGGGGGAAGTCCTATTGATACTGCAAAAGCAATAGCAGTACTCTCTCAATACAGTAAAAATATTCAAGATTATAAACCGCCTTCTACTTTTGATAAAAAAGGACTACCAATTATTGCTATTCCAACTACTGCTGGTACTGGTTCTGAAGTTACTCATCACTCAGTAATTATAGATACGAAAAGTAACAATTTTGAAAAAATTTCTTGTAGAGGAGAAGGATTTGTTCCTATCGTTGCAATAGTTGACTATGAACTGACGCTTTCAAAGCCAAGAAGATTAACTATTGATAGTGCAATTGATACATTAACCCATGGTATTGAAGCTTATGTGAGTAAAAAAGCGACTATGTTTTCTGATAGAATGGCATTGGACACTATAAGACTTGTTCAAGAAAATATTTATGCAGTTGATAAAGATCCAAAAGATTTAAAAGCTAGAGAAGGTCTTATGTTGGCAGCAACATTGGGAGGCTTAGCTTTTTCAAATGCTTCTATTTGTTTAGTTCATGGAATGAGTAGACCATTAGGTAGTAATTTTAAAGTTCCTCATGGATTAAGTAATGCAATGCTATTACCGACAATAACTGAATTTTCAATAGATCATGCAAAAAGTAGATATGCAGACTGTAGTAGAGCTGGAAATTTCGCGTCACGAGACGATGACGATAACACAGCTTGTGAAAAACTAATTAAGGGACTTTATAAATTGAATAAAGATTTTGATGTTCCATCTATGAAAACGTTTGGAATTGATGAAAAAAATTTTGAGGACCAGCTAGAAAATATGGCAACAGATGCAGAAATATCTGGGGCGCCGGGACTCAATCCAAGAGTGCCCTCTGTAAAGGAAATGATTAATCTTTACGGAGAAGCATGGAGAGCGTTTTAAATGAGTTGGGAATTCTCTTCATTTTTTAAACAACTCAGCAAACATAAAGAGGGGAAAATGAAAAAACTAATAAAAACATCTGTTAGTTTTTTTGCTGTTTTTGCATTAATGATAACTTTTTCATTGCAGCAAGTAAGTGCAGCAGAAAAAATTAGATGGAAAGTTCAATCTACTTTTAATACTGGTTGGCCAGCTCTAGGAGATCCTGTTGCTCGTTTATCAGACACATTAGATCGAGCGACTGATGGTAGAATTAAATTAAAGGTTTACGAGCCTGGAAAAATACTTCCACCATTAGAAATCTCACCTTCAATTAGTAAAGGTGACTTACCAGCAGCTTATAACTACATGGCATATGACCAAGGTAGAATTCCAGCAGCAGTATTATTTGCTGCAGTACCTTTTGGAATGGAACCATGGGAATACGCAGCTTGGTGGTTTGAAGGAGAAGGCGCTAAATTAGCTAATGAAATATACAATAAACAAAATATTCAAGTTTTATTGTGTAGTACAATTGGACCTGAAACAGCAGGTTGGTATAGAAACCCTATAACTAGCTTAGCAGATCTTAAAGGATTAAAAATTCGTTTCTCTGGTTTAGGAGGAATGGTTTTAAATGAAATAGGAGCATCTGCTACCTTAATGGCCGGTGGAGAAATTTTTGCTGCTCTAGAAAAAGGAACTTTAGATGCAACAGAATATTCAATGCCTGCTATTGATGAGGTTTTAGGTTTTCATAAAATCACTAAGTTCAACCTATTTCCAGGTTGGCACCAAGTATCAACTTCAACTCATTTCATGATCAATTTAGATTTATGGAAGAAAATGGGTGCAGCTGACCAAGCTTTATTTGAAATGGCTTGTACAGCAGCAGCTATGAGAGCAATTACAACTGGTGAATTTTTACAAGGTAAGCAAATTCAAAGCTTCCCAGGTAAAGGAGTAACAGCTGCTAGATTGCCTGATAGTGTATTGAGAGAACTACAAAAAGTTAGTGCTAGAGTTATGGTAGAGGAATCTGCTAAAGACGCTGACTTTAAAAGAGTGTGGGAGTCTCAACAAGCATTTATGAAAGAGTATGATGTTTGGCAAAAATGGGGATATTTACCTCGAAACTTTTAGTATTTAATACTTGAAAAGTTGATTATAATAGTAAAAGCGGCCGGTTTCACCGGCTGCTTTTGTTTTTGAGGAAAAAATTATGTCTAAAGATTTTACATCTGTAAAAAGTTCTCTCGATAAAAAGCTACAGCTTAGACATACACCTATCACAAAAAAAATAGATAATTTTGTTTTACAGATTGGTGAAGTTTTTAATTGGTTATGGGTATTCCTAGTAATAGTTATCATCTTGAACGTTGTTTTAAGATACGTCTTTAAAAATGGAATGATTGAATTAGAAGAATTACAATGGCATCTTTATTGTATTGGCTGGTTAGTTGGTTTATCCTCAACATATATAGTCGATTCCCATGTAAGAGTAGATGTTTTAAGTGAGAAATTGAGCTATAGAAAAAAATTATGGTTTGAATTATTTGGTATTTTAATTTTATTTCTACCATTCGTGATCCTTGTTCTTTATTACGCGGTTCCTTTTTTTGAATTATCATGGACTACAAGTGAAAGATCAACATCTGCAAATGGTTTACCTGCTAGATGGTTTGTAAAAGGTTTTTTAGTAATTAGTTTTTTCTTATTATTAATTTCAGGAATATCAAGAATAACAAGAATAATAACTACAATTCGATTTGGATTAGAGGATAAAAGATGATTTCATTAGTTACAGAGTATTTTTTAGCTATTGCCCTCTTTTTTAGTTTTATAACTTTAATATTTTATGGATTTCCAGTGGCTTGGACAATGGGCGGTTTAGGAGTTCTATTTATATTTATTTCAATGATTTCGGATAATTTATTTGACACTTTTTATGGTGTAGATTTTGGATTTGCCTCGATGGTTGTTTACCGGCTTTACGGTGTCATGGCTAACTGGGTTTTAGTTGCATTACCAATGTTTATTTTTATGGGAATTATGATGGATAAATCTGGTATTGCTGAAGATTTAATGACCGATCTATCTAAATTATTTGGTAAAACTAGAGGTGGACTTGCAATTTCAATTGTATTCATTGGAGTTTTACTTGCTGCCTCTACAGGAATTATTGGTGCAGCAGTAGTGTTATTAACAATTTTAGGTGTACCATTAATGTTAAAGAATAAATACAACCCGAATTTAGCTTGTGGAGTAGTTTGTGCTACCGGAACATTAGGAATTTTAATTCCTCCTAGTATTATGCTTGTAATCATGGGAGATCAAGTTCGAATATCTGTTGGAGATTTATTTATGGGAGCAGTGTTTCCTGGCCTATTACTTGGATTACTTTATACAATTTTTATTGTTGTTTATGCTTATATGAATCCAAAAGCAGCTCCATTGCCAAAAGATGCAGAACCAGTAGATTTTAAAATAGTTTTAAGGGTTCTTAAATCTATAATACCTCCAGCACTATTAATCGTAGCAGTTTTAGGAAGTATATTTATGGGGATTGCTACACCAACAGAGGCATCAGGCGTGGGAGCTTTGGGCGCATCTTTATTAGCAATGATTAGAGGAAGATTATCATTTTCTGATTTAAAAATTGTAATTAGAAAAACAACACATACCACAGCTTATATTTTTGCGCTTTTTGTAGGTGCAACTATGTTTGCTCTAATTTTGAGAGGCTTAGGAGGTGATGAGTTAATTGAAGGAGCTCTGAAAGCCTTACCTTTTGGAACTAGTGGGGTTGTAATTGTGGTTTTATTTGTTGCATTCTTGTTGGGCTTCTTTTTAGATTGGATTGAGATTACTTTAATTATTTTACCTTTTTTGGCGCCAGTGATGGTTGATTTAGGAGTTGATTTAGTATGGTTTATAGTAATGTTTGCAGTTGTTTTACAAACTTCATTCATAACACCACCCGTTGGTTTTGCTTTATTTTATATGAAAGGTGTTGCCCCTCAAGGTATTTCAATAACAAATATCTATAAAGGAATAATCCCATTTGTTTTTCTACAAGTAATAGCAGTTGCAATAGTATTCAATTTTCCTGAGATAGTTACTTGGTTGCCAAAAGTTGCATACGGCCCATAAAACAGCAAAAATCTAATATGAAAAAAATAAAGTTAGTCATCATAACAATTTATATATTAAGTTTATCAAATTTTGCTAAAGCTGATCTAAATATTTCTTTAAAAAAATATTTAGATGGAAAAGATCTAGAAAAAGGATCAACACAAATATATCTTCTTAAAAGGTGCAGTTCAGTTTATGCATATGCATCTGGAATTGTCCTTAAATCTGATGCAGTAACTTCAAAAAATTTTATAGAAATTTCAAACAACTTATTATTTAAATCTGTAGAATTAATGGTAATTGAAGAAAATAAAAAACTCGAAGAAGCTCAAAAAGAAGCTGAAAATAATAGAAAAGAGTTGTTCAGCAATTACATAGCCGATGGTAAAAAAAATTGGGAAAAAAATAAATCTCACTTCAAAGGCTCATATATATCTGATGATATGGCTATATGTTCTAAGCTAACTGAAGATGATTAAAATAAAAATTTAAATTTTTATTGAATAATTATTAGTTATCAATAAAAGATTAATCTCAATCATGAAAAAAAAAATTTCTTTAATTGGAGCAGGTCAAATAGGCGGAACTCTCGCACATTTAATTGGAACAAAAGAATTAGTAAATGAGGTAGTTTTATTTGATGTAGCAAGCGGAATTGCAAAAGGAAAAGCATTAGATATTGCTCAATCTTCATCAGTCGATGGTTTTAATGTAAAATTTTCAGGCACCGATGACTACAAGGATATTAAAGACTCCGATGTAATAATTATTACAGCTGGCGTGCCTAGAAAGCCTGGTATGAGTAGAGATGATCTTTTAGGTATTAATTTGAAAATAATTAAACAAGTAGCCGAAGGTGTTAAACAAAATGCTCCAAACGCTTTTGTAATTTGTATAACTAACCCTTTAGATGTAATGGTCATGGCTTTTCAAAAATTTTCTGGCTTATCTGCTAACAAAGTAGTTGGAATGGCAGGAATTTTAGATAGTTCAAGATTTAAATTATTTTTATCCTTAGAGTTAAATATTCCTGTTAAAGATATAGAAGCAATGGTTATGGGAGGACATGGAGATACAATGGTTCCAATGCCTAGATTTACCAAAGTTTCTGGAAAACCATTATTGGATTTAGTCAAAGATGGAAAAATCTCACAAGAGAGGCTTGAAGAAATTAATCAAAGAACTAGAGATGGAGGAGCTGAGATTGTTAAGTATTTAGAAAAAGGTTCTGCATTTTATGCTCCAGCTGCTTCAGGAGTTCAAATGGCAGAAGCATATTTAAATGATGAAAAAAAATTATTACCATGTGCGGTTCAATTAAATGGAGAATATGGAGTAAATAATGTTTATGCAGGAGTACCAGTCATAATTGGAAAAAAGGGAGTTGAAAAAATAGAACAAGTAGATTTAGATGAGAAAGAAAAAAAAGAATTCATGCACTCTATTGATGCGGTTAAAAATCTTTGGAAAGCTGCATCTAAGATAGATTCAGATCTTTCTAAGTAATGAACATTCACGAACACCAAGCTAAACAAATTTTAAAAAGATATGGCGCATTAGTTCCGAAAGGGGTTTTTGCGCTAAATGTAGAAGATTTAGTTGAAAAGGCCAAATCTCTTAATACTAAAAAATTTGTTCTTAAAGCACAGATTCATGCCGGTGGAAGAGGTAAAGCAGGAGGAGTAAAAATTCTAAATAACTTAGAGGAATTGAAAGTTGCTGCAACAGAACTTTTAGGAAAAACACTTATAACACACCAAACAGGTTCAGAAGGAAGAGAAGTAAAAAGGCTTTATGTAGAAGAGTCATCAAATATTGATAAAGAATTTTATTTATCATGTTTGGTAGATAGAACTACTTCTAAAATTGCTTTTATATCAAGTGATCAAGGAGGGATGGATATTGAAGAGGTAGCAATTAAATTTCCAGATAAAATTTTAACGACTAAAGTTGAATTTAATGAAGAAATTTCAAGTGAAGAGTGTGAAAAGATTATAAAAATATTTGATTTAGAAGGAAGTTCTAAAAATGATGCAATTTCATTAATAAAATCAATTTATAAAATGTTTATTAAGACAGATGCTAATATGGTTGAGATAAATCCATTAATATTAACAAAAGAAAAAAAAATTGTCTGCTTAGATGCAAAAGTTAGTTTTGATAGCAATGCTTTATTTAGACATCCAGAAATTTTAGAATTAAGAGATTTGAATGAGGAGGATCCCAAGGAAATTGAAGCAAGTAAATATGATTTAGCATATATCAAATTAGATGGAAACATTGGTTGTATGGTTAATGGTGCAGGTTTAGCTATGGCTACTATGGATATAATAAAATTATATGGTGAGGAGCCTGCAAATTTTTTAGATGTTGGTGGGGGAGCATCAAAAGAAAAAGTTTCAGCAGCATTTAAAATAATTTTGTCAGATAAAAATGTAAAAGGAATATTAATTAATATTTTTGGTGGTATTATGCGATGCGATGTGCTTGCTCAAGGTGTCGTAGACGCGGCTAAAGAAATAAATATAAATATTCCACTAGTAGTAAGATTAGCTGGTACAAATTTTAAACAGGGAAAAGAAATTTTAGATAAATCAGGATTAAAATTGATTTCTGCTGAAAATTTAGATGATGCAGCAAAAAAAATTGTTGAGGCAATTAAATAATGTCAATTTTGGTAAACAAAAAAACGAAGGTAATTTGTCAGGGTTTTACAGGAAGTCATGGCACTTTTCATTCTGAACAAGCTATTAATTATGGAACCAACTTAGTTGGTGGTGTTACCCCCAAAAAAGGAGGTCAAGAACATCTTGGTAAACCAGTTTTTAATACAGTTAAAGAAGCTAAAGATAGAGTTGGAGCAGATGCAACTATGATTTATGTGCCAGCAAAATTTGCAGCAGAAGCAATCATTGAGGCTATTGAGTCTGATTTAGATTTGATTGTTTGTATTACAGAGGGAATACCAATTCAAGATATGCTTATAGTAAAAAAAAAATTATTAAAATCCAAAAGTAGATTAATTGGTCCTAATTGCCCAGGTATAATTACCCCAGATGAATGTAAAATTGGTATTATGCCTGGGAATATTCATAAAAAAGGATCAGTTGGCATTGTTTCAAGATCTGGAACTTTAACTTACGAAGCAGTCGCACAGACAACTGAAAACGGCTTGGGTCAATCTACATGTATAGGGATTGGTGGAGATCCAATAAATGGTACAAATTTTATAGATTGCTTAGATTTATTTTTAAATGATAAGGAAACCAAATCGATTTTAATGATAGGCGAAATTGGTGGTACAGCAGAAGAGGAAGCTGCTGAGTTTATAAAAAATCATCAAATAAAGAAGCCAATAGTTGGATTTATTGCAGGGATTACTGCTCCCCCAGGAAGAAGAATGGGTCATGCTGGTGCGATTATTTCTGGGGGGAAAGGTGGTGCAGAAGATAAGATAAAAAAAATGGAAGATTGTGGAATTACTATAGCAAACTCACCATCAAAAATAGGAAAAACATTATTTAATAAATTGTCTAATTGAAAAATTTCTTTGTAAGTTTATATTAAAAAAAATGTCTTCTTCAAAAAATCTTGAATACGAAAAAACTTCTTTTTTGAGTAAATCAAATAGTATTTTCATTGAAGAAATGTATATGAAGTTTGTCAATAACGATCCAACTTTACCTAAAAGTTGGAAAAAATACTTTGATGAGATAGGTGATGAAAAAGATACTATTGTTAATGAAATAAATGGACCTTCTTGGAAACCATCTCAAAAGTTTTCATCAAATAATGAAATTAGTAAAAGTAATGAAAGTAGCCAACAAAATGAACTAGAAATTATTAAGTCTAATGCTAATTCGATTAAGGCTGTAGCAATGATAAGGTCTTATAGACAAAGAGGACATCTAATTGCAAAACTAGATCCTTTGGGATTACTAAAATCTGATTACTTAGATGAACTACATCCAGAATCTTATGGATTTAAAAAAGATGATTATCAAAAAAAAATTTTTTTAGATGGAGTTACTAATAGAAAATATTCCAATATTAAAGAAATACTAAACTTTTTAAGAGAAAAATATTGTGGTTCATTAGGCTATGAATACATGCACATATCTAATCCAACTGAAAGAAAGTGGTTTAGAGACAGAGTTGAAAAAACTAACGATTTTAAATTTACCCAAAATGGAAAAGAAGCAATACTTAATAAATTAATTCAAGCTGAGGGTTTTGAAAAATTTTTACACACTAAATATGTTGGAACAAAAAGATTTGGTCTTGATGGAGGAGAAAGTTTAATTCCTGCTCTTGAACAAATAATTAAGATAGGAGGTCATTCAAAAGTTAGAGAAGTTAAAATTGGTATGTCACATAGGGGTAGATTAAATGTTTTGGCAAATGTGCTGCAAAAATCTTATAAAAAAATTTTTAATGAATTTGCAGGAGAGATAAATTCAAAATCAGAAGATGATACTGGTGATGTGAAATACCATTTAGGAGCCTCATCAAATAGAGAGTTTGATGGAAACTCAGTTCACGTTAGTTTAACTGATAATCCATCTCATTTAGAGGCAGTAAATCCAGTTGTCTTGGGACAAACAAGGGCTAAACAATTTTTTCATAAAGATAAAGAGAGAAAAAAAGTAATTCCCATTTTGATCCATGGAGACGCCGCTTTTGCAGGACAAGGAGTTGTTGCTGAGTGTTTTGCAATGTCTGGACTTCCCGGTCATAATACTGGAGGAACAATACATATAATAATTAATAATCAGATTGGTTTTACCACAAGTCCAAGATTTGCTAGATCTTCTCCATACCCTTCTGACATAGCCAAAATGGTAGAAGCTCCAATTATACATGTCAATGGAGATGACCCAGAGGCAGTAGTTTATGCAGCTAGGATAGCAACAGATTTTAGATTAAAATTTAATAGAGATGTTGTTATAGATTTAATTTGTTATAGAAGATTTGGTCACAATGAAGGGGACGAACCTTCATTCACTCAGCCATTAATGTACCAAAAAATTCGCTCTCATCCATCACCTGTAAAGGTTTATGGAAAAAAATTAATAAAAGAGGGGTCAATTTCTAATGATTATTTAGATGAGTCTATAAAGGAATTTAAAGATTTACTAGATGAGCAATTTAAAAATGCAAAAAATTATAATCCAAAAATTGAGTGGTTTGAGGGAACTTGGTCTAGATATAAACCTGAGAGAGGTAAAGACAAAAGAGGTGTCACTGGATCAGATATAAAAAAATTACAAGAGATTTCTGATAAGATTAATATAATTCCTAAAGAAATTAATATTCACAAAACAATATCTAAAATTTTAGATAATAGAAAAATAGCTATTTCAAGTGGAAAAGGAATAGATTGGGCATCAGCAGAGTCTTTGGCTTTTGGTTCACTACTGGAAGAAGGTTATCCAGTAAGATTAGTAGGACAAGACTCTGGTAGAGGAACATTTAGCCAGCGACATTCTGTTTTAAGAAATCAATTAGATAATTCAAGGTTTGTGCCTCTTAATAATATTTCGAAAAAACAAAAAAACTTCGAGGTAGTTGATAGTTTTTTATCTGAATTAGCTGTTCTTGGATTTGAATATGGCTATAGTTTAGTGGAACCAAATACTCTAACTATATGGGAGGCTCAATTTGGAGATTTCGCAAATGGTGCTCAAGTAGTGATTGATCAATTTGTAGCTTCTGGTGAAAGAAAATGGTCTAGGGCATCTGGACTTGTAATGTTATTGCCACATGGATACGAAGGCCAAGGCCCAGAACATTCATCTGCTAGATTAGAAAGATTTTTACAATTATGTTCAAATGACAACATGCAAGTAATGAATTGTACTACACCTGCTAATTACTTTCATGCACTAAGAAGACAAATGCACAGAGATTTTAGAAAACCTTTAGTGATAATGACACCGAAATCTTTGTTAAGGCATAAATATTGTGTTTCTAATCTAGAAGATTTTAACAAAAAAAACTCATTTCATAGAGTTTTATGGGATCATGCAATTGATCCAAAAATAAAAGGTTTCATTAAACTAAAAAAAGCGAATGAAATTAAAAAAATAGTTTTATGTTCAGGTAAAATATATTTTGATTTACTTGAAGCTAGAGAAAAGTTAAAGAGAAATGATGTTATATTTTATAGAATAGAGCAACTTTACCCATTTCCTGCTAAAACTCTTGTTAAAGAACTTAGACCATACGCTAAATCTGGAACTTTTTATTGGTGCCAAGAGGAACCAAAAAATATGGGTGCTTGGTTTTCCGTTAGAGATTATATCCAATGGACATTAGATAATATTAAGGCTAATAATAATCAAATTTCTTATATAGGAAGAAGTCCAGATGCATCACCTGCAACAGGTTATGTAAAAAGGCATATTTCTCAACAACAAGAAATTATTAAAAAAGTGTTTGAATAAAAAAATGAGTGAAAGAATTATAGTACCAGTTTTAGGAGAAAGCATAACAGAGGCAACAGTCTCTAAGTGGTTAAAAAATGAAGGTGATACAGTAGAAGCTGACGAACCTATTGTTGAATTAGAAACTGATAAAGTCAATTTAGAAGTGCCATCACCAGTAAGTGGTATTTTATCAAAAATTGACGCTAAAGATGGAGCTACTGTAGAGGTTGGTGCTTTACTTGGCTCAGTATCAGAAAATGGAGAAGCCATTATAAAAAAAATTGAGATTAAAAAAGATGAAAAAAAATTAAATAATGACAACATTGTAAGTTTAGAGGTTTCAAAAAAAGAACCTCAAATTTTTGATAAAGATTATGATGATGAAAATAAAGAGGAAGAGCCTTTAGTTTTAACAAATAAATCAAAAGAGGAAGAGCCTTTAGTTTTGAATAATGAAATTAAAGAAGATAAAAATTTAGAAAAAAATTTTCAAAATCAAACTTTATCACCAGCAGTCAGAAAAATAGTTGCTGAAAACAAAATAGATATTCAAACAGTTCAAGGTTCAGGAAAAGATGGGAGAATTTTAAAAAGTGATCTGATGAATTTAATGGGTTCAAAACCACAACCTTCTGAAAGAAAAGCTAAATATGGACTTGAGGAACGAATTAAAATGACCAGATTGAGACAAACTATAGCTAAGAGATTGAAGCAAGCACAGGATAATGCTGCTTTACTAACTACTTTCAATGAAGTTGATATGTCAGGTGTAATAGAAATGAGAAAAGAAAATCAGGAGGACTTTCAAAGTAGATATGGAATTAAGTTAGGATTTATGTCTTTTTTTGTTAAGGCATGCATAGTTGCTCTTAAATCTTTTCCAGCTGTAAATGCTGAAATAGAAGGCGAAGATATAGTTTATAAAAATTATTATAATATAAGTTTTGCAGTTGGGACAGAAAAAGGTTTAGTTGTTCCAGTTTTAAAAAATGCAGATGAACTATCATTTGCTGAAATAGAAAAAAATATTAAGGAAATTTCCGAAAAAGCTAGAGATGGAAAATTAACTATTGAAGACCTTCAAGGTGGAACATTTACCATAAGCAATGGTGGTGTTTATGGTTCAATGTTATCAACGCCAATTTTAAATTTACCTCAATCTGGTGTTTTAGGTATGCACAATATCATAGAAAGACCAGTTGTAATAGATGGCCAAATAAAGGTGAGACCAATTATGTATCTTGCTTTATCATATGATCATAGAATAATTGATGGAAAAGATTCAGTATCTTTTTTAAAGATGATTAAAGAAAATTTAGAAGATCCAAGAAGGTTGTTTTTAAATATTTAAATGTCAGAAAAATTTCAAGCAGTAGTAATAGGAGGTGGACCTGGTGGTTATGTTTGTGCTATCAGACTTTCTCAATTAGGACTTAAAACAGCTTGCATAGAGTCTAGAGGATCTTTAGGGGGTACTTGTTTAAATGTTGGATGTATTCCTTCAAAAAGCTTACTCAATCTTTCAGAGGATTTTCATAAAATTAAAGGTTTAGCTAATAAAGGTATTGAAATTGGTGAAGTAAAATTAAACCTTGAAAAAATGATGAAAAGTAAAAATAAAGCAGTAACTGTTCTTACAAAAGGTGTTGAATTTCTCTTAAAAAAAAACAAAGTTACTTATTTTAAAGGTCATGGAAGTTTTAGGTCGCAAAATGAAATTTCAATTAAAGATGATAAAAACAAGGAAACTATAATTCATACAGAAAAAGCAGTTATTGCAACAGGTTCGGTCCCAATCTCATTACCTGGAGTCGATATTGATGAAAAAATATTGGTCTCATCAACAGGAGCTTTGAAATTAGAAAAAGTACCAAAAAAAATGATTGTCATAGGTGGAGGTTACATTGGTTTAGAAATGGGATCTGTATGGTCAAGACTTGGTTCAGAGGTTCAAGTAGTTGAATTTTTAGATCATATTACACCTGGAATGGATAAAGAAATCTCATCTGAATTTATGAAAATTTTAAAAAAGCAGGGGATGAAATTTATTATGGAAAATAAAGTTGAAACAATCAAAAGAAATTTATCAGGAGCTGTTGTCTCGACAGTAGATAAAGATGGCAATAAAAACAACTTTGAAAGTGATGTAGTTCTAATTTCTATTGGTAGAAAACCAAATACAGATGGTTTGAACTTAGAAGCTGTAGGTGTAAATTTAGATGAAAAAAATAGAATTAAAACTGATAAAAATTTTGAAACAAATGTTAAAAATATTTATGCAATAGGTGATGTAATTGATGGTCCTATGCTAGCGCATAAAGCTGAGGATGAAGGTATAGCTGTTGCAGAAAATATTGTTGGTCAATCAGGACATGTCAATTATGATACAATTCCTGGAGTAATTTACACAACTCCAGAAGTTGCATCTATTGGTAAAACTGAGGAACAATTAAAAGAATTTAACAAAAAATATAAAGTTGGGAAATTTTCATTTATGGCTAATTCAAGAGCTAAGGCTATAGATGATACAGAAGGCTTTGTGAAAATTTTAGCAGATGCAGAAACTGATAAAGTACTAGGCGCTCATATAATTGGCCCTCATGCAGGAGAATTAATAGCAGAGATTGGTATTGCAATGGAATTTGGTGCTAGCGCAGAAGATATCGCTAGAACTTGCCATGCTCACCCAACTTTTTCTGAAGCAGTTAAAGAAGCAGCATTATCAGTAGATAAAAGAGCAATACACTCTTAATATATTTTCATATTATTTAAATATGAAAGTACCGATTCTTTTACCAAATATATTTAATCATCCTTTTACATATGAAAGTGATTTAAATTTAAAAGTGGGTGATTATGTTATTGTCCCATTTGGTAAATCAAAAATTACAGGTGTTGTTTGGGATGAGTTTGAAAAAAAAAACAATAAAAACTTTAAAATAAAAAGGGTTCTTAAAAAACTTGATGTCTTACCTTTAAAGATAACAACTATCAAATTTCTAAATTGGTTTTCAGAATATAATATTATTCCTAAAGGAATGGCACTAAAACTAGTTTTGTTAAGCAGTAATGCTATAGAAAAATTTTCAAAGAATACTTATCAAAATTTCAAATTAGATATTAAAAGTAACTCATTTAAGCTTTCTGAAGAACAAAAAAAATCTTTAAAAAAGATGAATATTTCAAATCAAAAATTTAGAGTTCACGTCCTTCAAGGAACAACAGGATCAGGAAAAACAATGGTATATTTTGAGGCTTTAAAAGAGATAATAAATAAAGGTTTTCAGGGCCTAATTTTATTGCCTGAAATTGGTTTAACAGGTGAATTTGAAAAAAAGTTTTTAGAGTTTTTTGGTTTTACACCTGCAGTTTGGCACTCTGGTATTTCAAAAAAAAAGAAAGAGATTATTTGGAGTGGAATAGCGAGCGGAGATATCAAAGTTATTATTGGAGCTAGATCCTCTTTATTTTTGCCTTTTAGAAAACTGGGTTTAATCATAGTTGATGAAGAGCATGATCAATCTTATAAACAAGATGAAGGAGTAACTTATAATGCGAGAGACATGGCAATTTCAAGAGCTTCTTTTGAAAATATTCCTATTAATTTAATAACTGCAGTTCCATCAATTGAAACATATGAGAATATAAAGAAAGGTAAATATACGATTTCGAGACTAAAAGAACGATATCAAAATGCATCTTTGCCAAATTATGAAATAATAAATTTGAATGAAACTAAATTAGAAAAACAATCTTGGCTTTCAAAAAAGATAATTGATAAAGTAAACTTTCATCTTGAAAAAAATGATCAAGTTTTATTCTTTTTAAACAGACGTGGATTTTCTCCACATGCTTTATGTAAAAATTGTTTTAATAGTTATTCTTGTCCAAATTGTTCAATTAATTTAGTTTATCATAAAAAAAAAAATAATCTTTTATGTCATTATTGTGGTTTTAAATCATCTTTAAAAAGAAATTGTATAAAAGATGGAGATTGTGAATTTATTTTTAGTGGTCCTGGCGTAGAAAGAATATCGGAAGAAGTTAAAAAAAAATTTTCTTCAAAAAAAGTTGAAATATTTTCAAGTGATACAATGAATAAAAAAGATGCTAGCATTAAATTAGAAAAAATAATAAATAATGAAGTGCAAATTTTAGTTGGAACCCAATTAATTTCTAAAGGATTTCATTTTCCAAGTTTAAATTGTATCGTAGTAGTTGATATTGACCTTTCATCACATGGACATGATTTAAGAGGAGCTGAAAAAAACTTACAATTATATCATCAGCTTTCTGGAAGAGCAGGAAGAACAGGTAAATCAGCAACAGTATATTTTCAAACTTATAATACTAATACAAAAATGATTTCAGACTTAACCAATAGTAATCCTGATATTTTTTTAGATAAAGAGTTAGGTATTAGAAGACAAAATGAATTACCACCATTTCAAAGATTTATTTCATTAATTTTGACTGGTGAAGATGAAAAAAAATTAGAAAAAGAAGCTTTTTATTTTAAAAATTTTATTGAAAAGAAAATAGAAGGTAGAGTTTTGGGACCAGTTAGTGCGCCAATATTTAGGTTAAAAAAAAAATATAGAATTCGATTATTAGTAAGGGGCTCTAAATCAATAAAATTACAGAAATCTGTAGCAAAAATTATTTCAGGTTATAAATTCTCTACTGGAATAAAACTTTCAGTTGATGTTGATCCAATAAACTTTAATTAAAGGCAAAAAAAAGCTATTTTTATCAAAGGAGTTACTTGAAGACATTATAGGCATATGCTAATTAAAGCGTGATTTTAAATTAATCTTCAACATTAATAGAGGTACTAAATTGACTAAAAGTAAGGATTTTTCAATCACTTCAGCTAGCAGATATTCATTAGCTTTGTATGAACTTGCAAGTGAAAGTAACGTACTTGCAGAAATTGAAAAGCAAAGTTTATCAATTAACAATTTAATATTATCTAATAAAGATTTTTCTAATTTGATTAAGGATCCAACTGTAAGCCAAGAAGATTTATTAAAAGTAATCAATAAAATTTCAGAAAATAATAAATTTGAAAATTTATTTAAAAATTTTTTAAGTTTTTTAATTCAAAAAAGACGTTTCTTTTTTATTGAGCGTATTTTAAAAAGTTTTATTGAAATTTGCTCAAAAAAAAGAGGCGAACTTAAAGCAGAACTAACATCAGCAAAAAAATTATCTAGTGAAGAAATATTAAAAATTACAGATGAGCTAAGTAAAAACTTCAGTTCAAAAATAAAATTAAACTACAAATATGACAAAAGTTTAATAGGAGGTTTAGTGGTGCAAGTTGGTAGCACTATGGTCGATAACTCAATTAAAAATAAATTACAACAAATTGAAAATAGAATGATAGAGGCATAAATGGAAATAAATCCTTCAGAAGTTACAAAAATACTAAAAGAACAAATTAAAAATTTTGGTGATAAGGCAGAGGTTACTGAAGTTGGTCAGGTTTTATCAGTTGGAGATGGTATTGCTAGAATTTATGGTTTAGATAATGTTCAAGCTGGTGAAATGGTGGAGTTCTCAGATGGATCAAAAGGTATGGCCCTAAACTTAGAAAGTGAAAACGTAGGTGTTGTAATTTTTGGCGATGATAGAAACATTAAAGAAGGTGATGTAGTAAAAAGAACTGGCAGCATTGTAGACACTCCAGTTGGAAAAGAATTATTAGGTAGAGTAGTTGATGGTTTAGGAAACCCTATTGATGGCAAAGGACCATTAGACAAAGGTATTAAAAAAAGCAGAGTAGAAGTAAAAGCACCCGGTATTATACCTCGTCAATCAGTTAGTGAACCAATGCAAACTGGTCTTAAGTCAATTGACAGCTTGGTTCCGATTGGAAGAGGACAAAGGGAATTAATTATTGGAGATAGACAAACTGGTAAAACAGCTGTTGCTGTAGATGCAATTATTAACCAAAAAAAAATAAATGAATCTGGCGATGAAAAACAAAAACTGTATTGTATATATGTAGCAGTTGGACAGAAAAGATCAACTGTGAGACAGATTCAAAAGACATTAGAGGAAGCTGGAGCTATGGACTATACAACTATTGTTGCCGCTACTGCATCTGACTCTGCACCTTTACAATTTTTAGCACCATACACTGGATGTGCTATGGGAGAATATTTTAGAGATAATGGAATGCATGCATTAATTATTTATGACGATTTATCTAAACAAGCAGTTGCTTACAGACAAATGTCTTTACTTTTAAGAAGACCTCCAGGACGTGAAGCATATCCTGGTGATGTTTTTTATCTTCATAGTAGATTGCTTGAAAGAGCAGCAAAGTTAAGTGATGAACATGGTGGGGGATCTCTTACTGCGCTTCCAATTATTGAAACACAAGGTGGTGACGTATCAGCATTTATTCCAACCAATGTAATCTCTATCACTGATGGTCAAATTTTCCTTGAAACAGAGTTATTCAACCAAGGTATTAGACCTGCAATTAATGTAGGATTGTCAGTATCTAGGGTTGGATCATCTGCTCAAACAAAAGCCATGAAAAAAGTTTCTGGATCTATGAAATTAGAACTTGCACAATACAGAGAAATGGCAGCTTTTGCTCAATTCGGTTCTGATTTAGATGCATCTACTCAGCAGCTATTGAACAGAGGTTCAAAATTAACAGAGCTTTTAAAACAAAAACAATATTCGCCAATGACAGTTGCAGAACAAGTTATATCTGTTTTTTGTGGAGTAAAAGGTTATTTGGACGATATTGATTTAAAAGATGTTGCTGAATTTGAGAGTAAAATTATTGAAAAATGTAAATCAGATAATCCTGAAATTATTGAGTCAATTTTAAGCTCAGGTAAACTTGAAGAAGATAAAGAAAAAATGCTTATAGAGCTGATCACTCAATTAAAAGGAAATTTTAAATTTTAGTATTTTATGGCAAGTTTAGATGATCTAAAAAAAAGAATAGCTAGTGTAAAGTCTACACAAAAAATTACTAAAGCTATGAAAATGGTTGCTGCGGCTAAGTTAAGAAGAGCTCAAGAAAGTGCAGAAAAAGGAAGACCTTATTCTGAAAAAATGAATAATATAATTTTAAATTTATCAAATGGAATATCTGATAAAGAAAATGCACCAAAGCTATTGTCAGGTACTGGTGAGGAAAAAATACATCTATGTGTTGTAATGACTTCTGATCGAGGTCTATGTGGTGGATTTAATTCAAATATAATTAAGAAAGCCAAAAGTCATTTTGCTAAAATTTTAGATGAAAGAAAAGAACTTAAGATTATAACTGTGGGATCAAAAGGAAACGATCAATTAAAAAGAGTTTATGGAGACAAAATTATTGAGAATATTTCTTTTAAAGAGTCTAAAAATGCAAATTATTTTGATGCTAATAAAGTTGGTAAAATAGTGATTGAAAAATTCGAAGCAGGTGAATTTGATGTTTGTACAATTTTTTATAATCAATTCAAAAATGTAATTACTCAAATACCTCAAGCACAACAAATTATACCTTTAAATAATGTAGAAGATGAAAATAGCTCAGATGAGAGTTATGAATTTGAACCAGATGAAGATGAAATTTTAAACAATTTATTGCCAAAAAATATTTCTACTCAAATATTCAAGGCAATGTTAGAGAATTCAGCTAGCGAACAAGGGTCAAGAATGAGTGCAATGGATAATGCAACCCGGAATGCAGGTGAAATGGTTGACAAACTTACTATCGAGTATAATAGAAGTCGTCAGGCAGCAATTACTAAAGAATTAATAGAAATCATATCAGGAGCAGAAAGTTTATAATTATGAGCAAAGGAATAATTACACAAGTTATTGGAGCAGTAGTAGATGTAAAATTTGAAAGTGAGTTACCAGAAATTTTAACAGCATTAGAATGTAAAAATGGAGATAACAGGTTGGTTTTAGAAGTTGCACAACATTTAGGGGAAACTACTGTTAGAACAATTGCAATGGATGCTACTGAGGGATTAAAAAGAGGTGATGAAGTCACTAATACAAATGCTCCAATACAAGTTCCAGTTGGACCCGAGACCCTTGGAAGAATCATTAACGTAATTGGTGAGCCCATCGATGAGAGAGGTGAAGTTAAAACCAAAGAGAGTTGGCCTATTCATAGAGCTGCACCTGAATTTAATGATCAATCAACTGAAACAGAAATACTTGTAACTGGTATTAAAGTAATTGATTTGCTTGCGCCGTATGCAAAAGGTGGAAAAATTGGATTATTTGGTGGAGCTGGAGTAGGAAAAACAGTTTTAATTATGGAATTAATTAATAACGTTGCTAAAGCTCACGGTGGATTTTCAGTGTTTGCAGGTGTAGGTGAGAGAACTCGAGAAGGAAATGATCTTTACCATGAAATGATAGAGTCTGGTGTAATCAAAAAAGAAGGACCAGGTTCAAAGGCTGCTCTAGTTTATGGACAAATGAATGAACCTCCTGGGGCAAGAGCAAGAGTTGCGCTTACAGGATTAACTGTAGCTGAATATTTTAGAGATCAAGAAGGTCAAGACGTTTTATTCTTCGTAGATAATATCTTTAGGTTTACTCAAGCTGGATCAGAGGTTTCAGCTCTTTTAGGAAGAATTCCGTCGGCTGTTGGTTACCAACCAACTTTAGCAACCGATATGGGAAATCTTCAAGAAAGAATTACAACAACAAATAAGGGATCAATTACATCAGTACAAGCTATTTATGTTCCTGCCGATGATTTAACAGATCCAGCGCCAGCAACATCATTTGCTCACTTGGATGCTACGACTGTACTTTCAAGACAAATTGCAGAAATTGGTATTTATCCAGCAGTAGATCCTCTTGACTCTACATCAAGAATTTTAGATCCAAGAATAGTTGGAGATGAACATTATAGAGTTGCTAGAGATGTTCAAAGAATTCTTCAATCATATAAGTCATTACAAGATATTATAGCTATTCTTGGTATGGATGAGTTGTCTGAGGAAGATAAATTAGTTGTAGCAAGAGCTAGAAAGATTCAAAGATTTTTATCTCAGCCATTCTTTGTTGCTGAAGTATTTACAGGTTCACCTGGAAAACTTGTAGATCTTGATTCAACAATAAAAGGTTTTGATGCAATCTGTAAAGGTGAGTATGACCATCTGCCTGAAGCTGCTTTCTATATGGTTGGAACAATTGAGGAAGCTATAGAAAAGGCTAAGAAAATGGAAAAAGAAGCTGCTGCTTAATGAATGAGGATTTTAAAATTGAAATAGTAAATCCTGAAAAATCTTTTTTAGTAAAAGAGGATGTTTCAGAGGTAATTGTTCCTGCATTTGAGGGAGAAATGGGGATATTGAAAGATCATATTCCTATTATTTCTTTTTTAAAACCTGGAATTATTAAAATTTTGTCGAAATCAGGTAATGAAAGTTACTATGTTGAAGATGGAATTATTGAGTTTAAAAATAATAACTTATCAATCCTAACTAGCACAATATTTAATCTAGCTGATATTGATAAATCTAAACAACAAGATCTATTAAAACAAGCAGAGGAAGAAGGGAACAAGCCTGAAGTTAATGATCAGTCTAAATATTTAATAGATCAAAAAATTGATGTTCTAAGATCTATTAATTAATATCTTTTCAACTTTTTTCTGAACTTCTTGATATACGTGAAGTTTAAAATCAACTACAAGTTCAGTTATTTCTTTTAGATCTACCCATTTCCAGTCTAAAAATTCTGGTTTTTTTGTTTTTATATTAATTTCATGATCTTCACCAAGATGCCTCATCAAAAACCATTTTTGTTTTTGACCTTTATATTTTCCTTTCCATATAATTCCTAATAATCGATCGGGTAGATTATAAGTTAAGAGACCATCTAACTCTTCAATTAGTTCAACATTTTTAATATTAGTTTCTTCCTCTAGTTCTCGATAAGCGGCAGTTAGAAAATCTTCACCATGGTCAACTCCGCCTTGAGGCATTTGCCAAAAGTTTTTTGGATTATCTATCCTTCTTGCAACAAAAATTTTATTATCTTTGTTTAATACTACTATCCCAACACCACTACGAAGTGGAAGATTTTTAAATTTATCTTTCATGTTTAACCGTTTAAGAGTTTAATCGCGTAATTAAGTTGATTGTCAGTTTCTGTTTTGATTCTAAATTTTTCACCTTCCTCATCTATTTCAATATCAGGTTTCACACCTACCTCTGAAATAGATTTTCCAGAAGGTAGATAATATTTAGCAACAGTTAACCTTATAGCTCCTTTATTTTTTAAAGGAATTATCGATTGAACTGAACCTTTGCCATAACTATTTTCTCCTAGAATAATTGCTCTTTTATGATCTTTCAGAGCTCCAGCAACTATCTCTGAAGCAGACGCAGATCCATAGTTAATAAGTACGACTAAAGTTTTACCTTTTATTAGATCACCTTTCTTTGCAAACATTTTTCTATTTTCAGAAGCTTTTCTACTTTTTGTGGATACAATTTCACCATTATCTAAAAAAAAGTCAGATATTTTGATTGCTTGAGATAATAAGCCACCAGGATTATTTCTCAAATCAAGAATGTAGGATTTAATATTTTGGTTCTTTTCTAAATCTTTAATTTTATCTTCTATTTGATCACTGCTATTTTCATTAAAAGAAGTAAGTCGAATATATCCAATATTATCCTCTAACAGATCAGCCTTAACAGACTGAACTTCTATAACTTCTCTTGTAATATTAAATGTAAGAGCTTTTTTTACCCCTATCCTTCGAATAGTGAGTTCAATGCTAGAACCAACTGGTCCACGCATCAAATCAACAGCTTCACTTAAAGTTTTACCTTGTACTTGTATATCTTTAATCTTAACTATGTAGTCCCCTGCTTTAATTCCAGCTCTCGATGCTGGAGTGTCATCAATTGGTGAAATAACTTTTACCACTCCAGATTCCATACTTACCTCAATTCCTAGACCTCCAAATTCTCCACTTGTTTCAGTTTGCATTTCATTAAATATTTCTGGAGACATATAAGCTGAGTATGGATCAAGTGATTGTAGAAGACCATTAATTGCCGAGTCCATGCTTTCTGATTGATCAATTTCATCTACATATTCTTTGTTAATCTTTTCTAATACTTCTCCAAAAAGATCAATTTTTTTATATATATCTCCTTCAGCAGAAATACAGTAATTTGCAATTAATAAATAATTAAACAAATAAAATATTTTTAAAAAAAATTTCATATTATTACTTTTTCTTTAGGTATTAGTTCAGACCAAATTTTTTCTAATTCATAAAATTTTCTCTTTTCCGGATGAAAAATATGAACAATAAGATCGATACCATCTACCAATTTCCATTCATTACTATCTTTACCTTCTATCTTAGACTCTATCATTCCATTTTCTTTCAATTTTTCTAAAACTTGTTCTGATAAAGATTGAATATGTCTTGAAGAAGTTCCACTAGCTATTATCATATATTCAGCTATTGAACTTTTATCTTTAAGGTCAATACTTACTATGTCATTAGCTTTATTTAGATCAAGAGTTTTAATTACGATATTTTTTAGATCTATATTTTTAATCATTAATTGATTAAAGACTATCAAATTTTTCTTAATTGAGAAGATGAAATGTTGACTTTATTAAACTCAACAAAAGTTATTTGTTTTCCATAAGTGCTATTATAAATCTTCGAATTTAAGCTTTTTTTTTTATAACCAGTCCGATCAAAAACTAAAAGTTTAGACTTTTTAAGAATATTTTTCCATTTATACCACTTATGAAAATAGATTAGATTATCCGCTCCCATTAAAAAAAATAATTCATATTTTTGGTCCTTACTTAGATAATTGAGTAAATCTATTGTTTTATTGGAGTTAATAATATTTTCAAAATATTTAACTTTAATTGATTTATTTTTACCTATAATTTTTTTACAAAAAATTATTCTTTTTTTTAAATTGTTTGAACTTTTTTTTTTAAATGGATTTCGATTTGTAATACTCCATATTACAGATCTTAAATTAAATTTTTTTAAAGCTTTTTTAGAAATAGCCAAGTGACCTTTGTGAGCAGGATCGAAAGATCCTCCTAAAATACCAATTTTTATTTTTCTTTTTTTAAATTTATTTTCTAATTTTGCCATTGCTTGAGACTTGATATTTATAAGAAACAAGTTGATTTAAACCAACCGGCCCTCTTGGTGGGAGTGTATTAGTTGAGATTCCAATTTCACCTCCAAAACCAAATTCTCCTCCATCTGCAAATTGTGTAGAAGTATTATGCATTGCTATTGAGCTTTTGATTTCTTTAAAGAATTTTTTTGCTGAATTTATATTTTTTGTAATAATTGCATCTGTATGCATCGTCCCATATTTATTAATATGATCAATAGCATCATTAATATTTTTTACAGATTTTACAGATATTGTTGATGATAAATATTCTTTTGACCAATCACTTATTTTAGCAGCCTTAATTTTTCCTTTATAAAATTTCTTGATTTTGTTATCTCCTATTATTTTACAACCCTGATCTTCAAGGTTTGACAAGACTGGGTTACAAAAGTTTTTTAATAAATTTTGATGTATTAAAATAGTTTCAGTTGCTCCACATATTGCAGTGTTTCTTAATTTAGCATTTAAAGTAATCTTTTTTGCCATTGATAAAGTTGCATTTTTATCAATATACGTATGACATATACCTTCAAGATGACCTATGATAGGAATTTTTGATAACTTTTGAACTTTTTTAACCAATCCTTTACCACCTCTTGGAATTATAACGTCAATATAATCAACCATTTTAGTTAATAAAAAATTAACTACTTTTCTATTTTTATAATTAATAAATTGAACATAGTTTTCATCAACATTGTTTTTTTTGAGAGATTTTCTAAATAAGTTTGTAAAAATTCTATTAGAAAAAAAAGCTTCAGAACCTCCCTTTAAAATTACAGGATTTCCTGATTTAAAACACAGAGAAGCAACATCTGAAGTTACATTTGGTCTGCTTTCGTAAATTATAGCAATTACACCTATAGAAGTTGTTTTTTTTTCAATTTTAAGACCATTAGGTCTTTTCCACTTTTCTAACGTTTGATCTACTGGATCCTTCAATTTTATAATTGTTTTTAATGAATTAATTATTTGAAAAATTTTCCTTTCATCAATTAAAAGTCTTTTTGTAATATTATCTTTTAATTTTTTTTCTTTAGCTTTTTTTAAATCTTTCTGGTTTTCAAAAATAATTCTTGATTGATTTTTTGAAATTAAATCACAATAGTCTTTTAAAACTTTATCTTTTATTTTCGATTTTATAGATTTACTAAAAGCCCTTCGAGCATTTTTTCCTAATTTAAATAAATAACCTTTCATTAAATTTCTACCATGTCATCTTTATGTACAACTTCTGATTTAGTAGTATAGCCTAATATTTTTTCTATTTCCTTAGACTGATGACCCAATATTTTTACTACCTCATTTGATGAAAATGAACATAGCCCTCTAGCACATTCCTTATAAGATTTATCCAATATTTTGATATGGTCACCTTTACTAAATTTACCATTAACCTTTTTAATACCTGCGGCTAATAAGCTTTTACCATTTTTTAAAGCTTTTTTTGCACCATCATCAATAATTAATTCACCTTTAGGAGATACTGAACTAATAATCCATTTTTTTCTTGCATCCAATTTTGAAATTTTTGAAACAAATAATGTGAAGTTATTTTTTTTCATAATTTTGTCTATAGGATTTAGGTATAAACCATTGGCTATAATCATATTGCATCCAGATAACTGACAAATTTTTGCTGCTTCTATTTTTGTGCTCATGCCACCACTTCCAAGTTCGTTAATTCCTTTAAAATTTAAATCTTTTAGATCTTTATTAAAATCTCCAACTTTCTTAATTAATTTTGCATCTTTAAATATTTTTGGATTTTTTGTATATAAACCATCTACATCAGATAATAGAACTAAAGCATCAGAATTAGTTATTTGTGCAACACGAGATGCTAATCTATCATTGTCGCCATACTTAATTTCCGTTGTGGCAATCGTATCATTTTCATTTACAACTGGTATGAAATTTAGATTAAACAAATTTTCAAAAGTTCTTTTAGCATTTAAAGATCTTCTTCTTTCCTCAGTGTCCTCAAGTGTAAGTAAAATTTGAGAAATATTTAAATTATATTTAGAAAAAGTATTCAAAAATAAATTCATTAGCTCTATTTGTCCAATAGAAGCAATAGCTTGACTTTTGTCTAGTTTAAGATTTTTTTTATTAAAATGCATTTTAATACATCCCAGAGCAATTGCTCCAGAACTAACAATTATAATTTTTTTATTCATATTTTTTAATTTTTGAATATCTTTAGCAAAGCTGGACAACCATTTTTTTCTTATTTTTTTATTCTTATCTACTAACAAAGAAGAGCCTATCTTAATTACAATAATATTTGAATTTTTAAGAGACATAAGAAAGTAGTTTTGCTTTAATTTTTGAAACTGAGCTTTTTTTAAGAGTAGAGAGTGTTAAAATTTCTTTATTTATTGTCTTCGAAAATTTATCAATGATATTTTTTGATAAATTTTCATCAACTAAATCAATTTTGTTTAAAACAATTAATTCTTTTTTATCTAAGAGATCTGGACTATAGCTTTTAAGCTCATTTTTAACTTGATTATATGATTTTTCTAAATCTACATTAGTTATATCAATTAGATGCAAAAGAGTCTTACATCTTTCAATATGTTTTAAAAATTGTGTGCCTAATCCAGTTCCTTCGTGTGCTCCTTCAATTAATCCAGGAATATCTGCAATTGTAATCTCTTTATCATCGTATTTTGCTACTCCTAAATTTGGATTTAAAGTTGTAAATTGATAATCGGCAATTTTAGGATTTGCATTTGTAATTGAGGCCAATAAACTGGATTTACCAGCGTTTGGTAAACCAATAATTCCAATATCTGCTATAGTTTTTAATTGTAACCATATAATAAATTCTTCTCCACAAAATCCTTTAGTGTATTTTTTTGGTGCCCTATTTGTTGAACTTTTAAATCTTGTATTGCCTAATCCACCTTTACCTCCTGCTGCAGCTACAAATTCTTCATTTGATTTTATGAAATCAAAAATCAATGTTTTATTATCCTCTTCAAAGACTTGAGTACCTATAGGAACTTTAAGAATTAAATTTTCTCCACTTCTTCCTGTACGATTTTGGCCCATTCCATTTTCACCTCTTTCAGCTTTATGATGTTGTTGGAAGCGATAATCTATTAATGTATTTAAATTTTGTTCAGATTTTAGAATTACTGAACCTCCCTTACCACCATCACCACCATCTGGTCCGCCATATTCAATAAATTTTTCTCTTCTAAAACTAGGTGAACCGTCACCACCGTTACCAGCTTTAATATATATTTTTACTTGATCTAGAAATTTCATAATACAACATTTATTAAAGTTGTAATATTAATTGGGCTTTACTGAAACGAAAGTTCTATCTGCTTTTGTTTTTTTAAAAACAACTTTCCCTTTAATTACTGAAAAAATTGAATGGTCCTTACCCATTCCTACATTTTCTCCTGGTAATATTTTAGTACCTCTTTGTCGAACAATTATGTTTCCAGGTATAACAGATTCGCCACCATATTTTTTTACACCAAGTCTTCGTCCGGCACTATCTCTTCCGTTTCTTGATGATCCACCTGCTTTTTTTGTTGCCATAATTTACCTAACTATTTCTTTTCTTCTTTAGAAGCTAAGTCAACTTTTTTAGTTGGAGTTACTTTCTTTTTAGCTTCTGACAAAATTTTACCATCTTTTGAAAAAATTTTTTCTATTTTTACCATAGAATATTCTTGTCTATGACCATTTTTTTTTCTTGAATTATGTCTTCTTCTTTTTTTAAAAACTAACACCGTTCTGTTTTTGCCATTCTTCACTAAATTAGCTTCAACTTTTGCACCTGTAATAATTGGAGAACCAATTTCTATTGTTTTATCATCTCCGTAAGCTAGAATTTCTTTAAATTCTATTTTTGTATTAGTTTTAGAATCAGACAATCTTTCGATCTTTAATATCTCCCCAGACTTTACTTTGTATTGTTTTCCACCTGTTTGTATTACTGCGAATGACATAGTATTTATAGTTAAAATTTTTAAAGGCAATATAGTCCGAGCTTTCGTATAGTCAAGTTGAATAACTTAAAAATTATCCTTTAAATCTCTTAATTTTGAGAAGGTTTCCAAGTCTTTTGCTCTAAGAAAAATATTACAATCTAATTCTTCCTTTATAGTTGTTGGCATTGTGGGCTGGCCTTCTTTAATTTTTTTTTTTATTTTTTCAATTTTTTTTTTTAGATCATGGTTCCCAGGTTCATATGAGATACAAAATTTTGAATTATTAAGAGTATATTCATGACCACAATATACTTTCGTTTCTTCTGGTAGAGACTTGATTTTATTTAAAGATTCAAACATTTCTTTATAAGTTCCCTCAAATATTTTTCCACAACCAAGAGAAAAAAGTGTGTCGCCAGTAAAAACTAGTTTTTCTTGGAAAAAATGAAAACAAATATGCCCTGATGTATGTCCAGGTATATGAATTATTTTTGCTAAAAAGTTTTCAGCTTTCCAAATCTGATTATTCTCCAAAAGAATGTCTATTCCAGGAATTCTATCTGAGTCCTTTTTAAATCCAACAACAATTGACTCAAATTTTTTTTTTAATTCTTTATTTCCACCAGTATGATCATAATGATGATGCGTGTTTAGGATATATTTTAAATTAATATTTTTATTTTCCAAAAAATTAATTATGGGTTTAGCTTCACTTGGATCCACAATACAAGCAGAATTATTGTTATCATCAATAATTAAATAGCTATAATTATCTTGGAGGCAAGGTATGATTTCAACTCGCATATTATTTTTCTATTAAAAATATACCTAAATCCGCAAATAAATTTTTAATTCCTAAATTATTTTCATTTATTATTGAGGTATCAAGATTGTTTAACGCCAATGATTTAAAAATTTTTATATTTCTTGACCTAACAAAATAAACAAAATCTTTCAGAGTACACATATGTAAGTTAGGTGTATTATACCACTCATCTGGTAACGCTTTAGTAACTGGCATTGTCCCTTTAAATAGTAAGTGAAATCTTACTTTCCAGTAACCAAAATTAGGGATGGTGACTATAGCTTTTTTACCTACTCTTAAAAGTTCACTTAAAACTAATTCAGGATTTAAAAAAGCCTGAAGTGTTTGGCTCAAAACAACATAGTCAAATGATTTATCTGGAAATTGTTTTAAGTCTTTTTCAGCATTTCCTTCAATAACAGTTAAACCTTTCGCAATACATTCTTGAACTTTACTTTTTGAAATTTCTAATCCTCTAATATTTATATTTTTATTCTCTTTCAAAAATTTCATCAGTGTTCCGTCAGCACACCCTACATCTAAAACTTTTTTATTTTTTTCAATTAATTCTGCTATTACTTTAAATTCATTTTTCATTTTAATTTTCTATATAAGATTTATCTAAAAAGTTTTTAAGAGCATTTAAAAAATCTGGTACATCTAATAAGAAAGAATCATGACCTTTGTCAGATTCTATTTCAACAAATCCAACATCAGCTCCTATAGAATTTAAGGCTATTACAATATCTTTATTTTCTTGAGTTGGATAAAGCCAATCTGAAGTAAAAGAAATTATAAAAAATTTTGCTTTTGTATTTTTGAATGCATCTGACAGATTGCCTTTAAATTGCTTAGTTAAATCAAAGTAATCCATTGCCCTCGTGATATAAAGATAACTATTTGCATCAAATCTATCTACAAAAACAGAACCTTGATATCTTAAATAACTTTCAATCTGAAAATCTGCATCAAAGCCAAATTTAAGATCCTCTCTTTCTTGAAGTTTTCTTCCAAATTTTTCCTGCAAACCTTTTTTTGAAAGATAAGTTATATGTGCGGCCATTCTAGCTACCGCTAATCCTTTGCCCGGAGTAGCGTTGTTGGATATGTAATTTCCATCTTTCCAATTACTATCAGCGGTAATTGCTTGTCTTCCCAATTCATTTAAAGCAATATTTTGTGCTGAGTGACTTGAAGTAGTTGCGATTGGTATCACCGTTTTAGATTTATCTGGAAAGTTGCTAATAAATTGAAGAACTTGCATTCCTCCCATAGAACCACCCGCTATAGAAAAAAGTTTATCAATACCGAAATATTCTAGTAAATTATATTGTGCATTAACTATATCATTAATAGTAATAACTGGAAAATTTGTTCCAAATATTTTGTTATTATCTGGATCTTTATGGCTTGGTCCGTAGGAACCCATACATCCCCCAATTACATTAGAACAAATAACAAAATATTTATTTGTATCTATAGCTTTTCCTGGCCCTACGGCATAGCTCCACCAACCATCTTTTTTAGTTATAGGATTCAATCCAGTTACAAACTGATCCCCTGTTAATGCGTGAAAAATTAATATCGCATTATCTTTTTTTGAATTAAGTAAACCATAAGTTTCATACGCGATTGGAAAATTATTGATAGTTTTACCACAGTCAAGTTTAAGTGGTTTTTTTACAATTAATGTTTTTATATTATTCTCAGTATTCATAGTTAGCATAATTTGAATTGTGAGAAAAAAAACTATTTTAGCGGTTTTTTTTAAGCGCTCGCAATTCAGTTAAATCAGCGCATATTTTTTTTACTAGAACTTATTTATTATGTCAATTTTTTAAAAATCCTTCTTATTCTCTATAAAAAATTGTAATTTTATCTATAAAGAGCTCATAAATTTAAAAAAATGATTACTCTAAAATTCAAAAAATTTAATTTTGAAGCTTATAAGCCTGGAAAAGCTAAAGTTAAAAAATTAAGAAAAGTGATAAAATTATCAGCAAACGAGTCTGCTTTGGGCATGAGTCCAAAAGCTAAAAAAATTATTTTAAATAAAAATTTAAATTTAAATAAATACCCAGATGGGAAGTCTACAAATTTAAGAAAATCTATATCTAAAACCTATAAATGTAATTCAGAAAAAATTATTTGTGGAGCTGGTTCAGATGAAGTTATTCAAATGATTTGTCAGTTATTTTTAAATCCAAAAGATGAGGTAATTTTACCAGAATATAGTTTTTTGATGTATAGAATTTACTCAAAAATTGTTGGTGCAAAAGTAGTATTTTCAAAAGAGATAAATTTTAAAATTTCAATTAAAGAAATTTTAAAAAAAGTTACTAATAAAACTAAAATTGTTTTTATAGCAAATCCAAATAATCCAACTGGAACTTTCTTAACCAAAAAGGAAGTATTAGAGCTGAGAAAAAAATTGAATAAAAATATTTTACTAGTAATTGATGATGCATATGCAGAATATATGAAAAATTCAAACTATTCTTCTGGCCTAGACTTATTTAAAAACAAAGAAAATGTTTTTATTCTGAGAACGTTTTCAAAAATTTTTGGATTAGCCTCTTTGAGAGTTGGATGGGGATATGGATCAAAAAAAATAATTGATGCATTAAATGTTATTAAACCACCCTTTAATGTGAATGGCATGGCCCAATTAGTTGCTGCTGAGTCTCTTAAGGACAAAAAATTTATTAATAAATCAATTAAACACAATTTGTTTTATGCGAAAAAAATTAAAAAATTTCTTGAAAATTACGGTATTTTTTCGAATGATATATCTGCAAATTTTCTACTACTTAATTTTGAAAAGAGTAAATATTCAGCAAATTTTTTTTATCAAAATTTAAAAAAGAAAGGGATTATTTTACGATCAACTGAATCTGGTTATAATATTAAAAATAAACTAAGATTAACTATTGGATCAGCTAAAGAAAATTTAAATTTTATGAGCACTGTAAAAGGAATATTAAGTTAGATGAAAAATATTTTAATAATAGGTTGTGGTTTACTTGGTTCATCTTTGTTAAGATCTATAAAGCAAAAAAAAATAGCTAAAAAAATATTTATTTATGAAAAATCAAAAAAAAATATTTTAAAAATAAAAAAACTTAATTTACCTGGAAGAATTGTTAAGTCATTAAAGGAAGGAGTAATAAATAGTGATTTAATTTTTTTTTGTACACCAATGAGTGAATATAAAAATATTATTCTCAAAGTTAATAATTTTGTTTCACCCAATTGTTTGATTACTGATATTGGTTCTTCAAAAACTCAGTCATCAAAAATGATAAAAAAATTTCTTAAAAAAGGAATTTCTTGGGTCTCAAGTCATCCAATAGCAGGTTCAGAGGTTAGTGGACCTGAACATGGTAAGTCTGATATGTTTGAAAATAGATGGTGTATTTTGATTAAGGAAAAAAATACAAAAAAAAATCATTTGAATATTTTGAATAAATTTTGGAAAAAGATTGGTTGTAAAACAGTTATTATGACATCTGAAAAACATGATAAAATTTTCTCTATAACAAGTCATTTACCACACTTAGTTGCTTATAATTTAGTTAAGTCAGCACAAGAGTTTGAGAAAAAGCAAAACTATGATTTAATTAAATATAGTGCAGGAGGATTAAGAGATTTTTCAAGGATAGCAGCATCAAATGAAATTATGTGGAGAGATATTTTTTTTAATAATAAAAAAAATATTACAAAAGCAATTAATTTATTTATTAGAAATTTAATTGCATTTAAAAAAGATATTAATTCACAAAATAATAAATCAATCTTAAAAAAGCTTGTTCAAACAAAAAAAGTAAGAACAAAAATAATTAAATTAAAGCAAGATGTTAATAAGCCTGATTTTGGTAGAAATTAATATCTTTTGATACTACTGATTTTTTTAACTTCAAGATTTGCTGTTTTAAAAATTAAGTTTATGGTTTTTTTTATAGGCATAATTAATACTTTTTTTCTAGGTCCATAAGCGTGAATTAATTTTTTTCTACTTAGACAAAGACCAACATGGCCTTTCCAAAAAATAATATCTCCATCTTTAAAAATTTTATTAATTTTTTTTTTACAATATCTAACTTGATCTTTTGTATCCCTAGGAAAAAATTTTCTATTATATTTAAAGAATAATTGAATAAGAGCAGAACAGTCAATACCATCTACACTTTTTCCACCCCATAAATATTTTGTATTTAAAAAAAGTTTTAAAATTTTTTTATAATTTTTTTCAACATGATTTATTTTTTTTAAATGTTTTTTTTTTATCCACTTATTTTTATCAAATCTTATATAATTTTTATTATATTCTAAATTTTGAATCTCACTAGAAAAATACAAGTATTTTTTAGTTTCTATAAAATTAGATTTAGTTTTTCTATATATCAAACTTTTTGTTGAAAAAATTTTATAGTAAGGTTTAAATGAAGTTGTAAAAACATCATTTTTGATAAAACCTGAATATCTATCAAAATTAGTTTTAATTTTAAGCCAACCTTTTTTTTTAAAAATGATTTTAAATTTCTCACCATATAAAATTTGCGTAGAAACTTCAGAATTTGTATATGGTTTTGAATATACATTTTCAATTGGTTTATTATAAAAATTATTTTTCACTTAATTTTAATTTATTTTTCATTGACCATAAAATTATTAAAGAAGGAATTACCATTAAAGCTGTTAGGATAAAAAATAATCCCCAATTACCGTTTAACCAATCAACTAGTGCTCCTGAAGAAGATGCGAGAGTTGTTCTTCCAGCAGTTCCGATTGAAGCCAGAAGTGCATACTGCGTCGCTGTATAAGCTCTGTCTACTAGTAATGAAATAAATGCCACAAATGCTACTGTTGCAAATGCAGCTGCAATATCATCAAATATAACTGCAATTGCAAATAACAATTCAGATTTATCACTCCATGCTAGAACACTAAATAATAAGTTAGTGCATGCCATAATAATTCCTGCAAGAAACATTGCTTTTAAAACGCCCGATCTAATAACAAAAAGTCCACCGAGAAGAGTAAAAATAACAGTTGTAATCCAACCCAAGGTTTTAGAATAAATTGCTATATCTGATTTACTAAATCCAATTTCTTTGTAAAAGATTATAGACATCCTCCCTAAGAAAGCTTCTCCAACTTTAAATAAAAAAACAAAAGATAAAATTCCAAGTGCTACAGAGAGGCCGTTTTTCTTGAAAAAACTAATTATAGGACCACTTATTGTGCCACCAATCCACGTAATAAAATTAGAAATAAAATTATTATTTCCTAATTTTTCAGAAATAATTTTGTCATTTAAAGCTTGTTTGACTATTCTTTCATCAGAATTTTGCTCTTTAATGAACATAAGACCAATGTTCATTAAAATAATCAAAACGCCGAGTATCAAAAAAGTAATTTGCCAATAATTTTCAAAACCTAACTTTTGAAAATATTCGGCTGAAAATAAAGCGAGTACTCCACCTAATTTATAACCACTCCACCATCCAACTACAGCCATTGCAGCGCCAGCAGCCATAGACTTACCCTCATTTTCACCAATTTGTTCAATTCTTAGAGCATCAACCGTAATATCTTGTGTTGCAGAAGCTATCGCAATTATAAGTCCAACTGTAATTATCAATGCTAAATTTTCAGTAGGATTAATTAAGCTCCATAAGACTAAAGAGGCTAAAATTATTAATTGCATCAATACGATCCACCCACGTCTATGCCCAATTTTTTTTGTAAGGAAAGGAATATGAACCCGGTCTACCAATGGTGCCCATAAATAGTTAAATGCATATACGCCAAAAATTAGACCAGCCCATCCTATTGTTGATCTACTAAGACCATCTTCTTTAAGCCATAAACTAAGACTACTTCCAATTAAAACCCATGGAAATCCTGAGATCGATCCTAATAATAAAATTTTTAACATTCTCTTATCAAAATAAATTGAAAATGTTTCAGATAGTGTTTGTTTTTTAATTTCAATCATAATTAGTTTCTCCAAAAAGAAGGTAAGAATAATACTAATATTGCAAATAATTCAAGTCTACCTAGAATCATGCCTAAGGTTAAAATCCATTTTGAAATATCAGGAAGAGAAGAAAAATTACCATTAGGCCCAATAACAGATCCTAACCCAGGCCCCACATTAGAAATTGATGTAGCTGCTCCAGAAATTGATGTTATAAAATCTAAACCAGTTAAAGATAATAAGGCTGTTAAAATAAAAAAAATAATTAAATACATATAAATAAAAGAAATAATTGAAGATATAAATTTATTATCAATCGGACTTTGATCGTATTTTAAAACAAAAACTCCCCTAGGATATATAATTTTTTTTAGTTGATTTTTTACAAACAAAAACAATATTTGAAATCTAAATATCTTAATACCACATGTGGTAGATCCTGCACATCCTCCTATAAACATTAATCCTAAAAATAAAACTAATGTAAAACTACCCCATGTATCAAATTCTGCATTAACATAACCCGTGCCAGTTAATATAGAAATTGTATTAAATAGTACTGATCTTAGATTTAATTCTGCTGTTTCACTTAATATTAAATAAATTGATAAAATAATTATACTGGTTAAGATTATTTTAAAAAAAGTTTTTATCTGGGTATCATTAACTAAAATTTTTTTATTTCCACTAATAAATTTAATATATGTAATAAATGGTAAACTTCCTAAAATGATAAATATCATTGCAGATATTTCAATTGAAACACTATTAAAAAAACGGATAGATTCATTATAATTAGAAAACCCTCCAGTAGCTATTGTTGTCATTGAGTGAGTTAAGCTATCAAAAAAACTCATACCAAAAATTTTATATGTCAGACCACAAAGTAAAGTTAGTGATGAATAAATATATATCAAACGTAGAGCAATTTCTTTTGATTTAGGTAATATTTTTTCTGATGAGTCATTACTTGAGATTTTAAATAATTGCATTCCTCCAACATTCATAATTGGCATCAAGGTAATTGCCATAATAATTATTCCAATACCTCCTAACCATTGTAGAATCGCTCTCCAAAGTAAAATACTTTTGGGCATTTCATTTAAATTGGAAATAATTGTAGAGCCTGTTGTTGTTATTCCAGACATGCTTTCAAAAAATGCATTAGTAAATGAGAAATTTAAATCAGAAAAAATGAAAGGCAGTGAACCAAATATTGCAATACTTAACCAAGATAAAGCTGTTAGTAGAAATGCTTGCTGTAATGTTAGTCTTTTTTCATGATCTAGATTAGACAAAAAAAATAAGGTACCGAAAATTATGGTAACAATTGATGCTCCAAGAAAAGATGAATCAACCTCTGAATAGATAAATTGAAATATAATTGGAATAAACATGAATACTCCGAGAATTATTTGTAAAATTCCAAGTGTAAAAAAAACAGTTTTATAATTAGGCATTTTGAAAGGACATTATTTTATGGTAAATAAATTTCAACTCTATAAGAATTAGTAAATTCACTATAATAATAATATTAAAGTGTAATTCATGATAAAAAAAGAAAATCTAGATAAAACTAATGCCTGGCCATTTGTTGAAGCAAAAAAAATGCTTCGTGAAAGAAAATTATTTATTGAAAAAAAAGACAAGATTACTCTCCAAACTGGATATGGTCCCAGTGGATTGCCTCACATAGGGACTTTTGGAGAAGTTGCAAGAACTTCGATGATGGTAAATGCTTTAAAACAATTAACAGATCTTCCAACAGAAATTATTACTTTTTCTGACGACATGGATGGACTTAGAAAAGTTCCTGATAACGTACCCAATCAAAAATTATTAAAAGAAAATTTACATAAACCTTTAACTGATGTTCCAGATCCATTCAATAAATTTAAAAGTTTTGGGGAACATAATAATGAAATGCTTAAAAATTTTTTAGATAGTTTTAATTTTAATTATTCCTTTAAAAGCTCAACATCATTATATAAATCTGGATTTTTTAATTCCACACTTCAAAAAATTTTAGAAAACTATGATGGCATAATGAATATAATTTTACCAACTTTAGGTAAAGAAAGACAAAAAACATATTGTCCATTTTTACCAATATGTCCTGAAAGTGGACATGTTTTAGAAATACCAGTTTTAGAAATTGATAAAGATAATTCAAAAATAATTTTTGACAATAATGGAAAAAAATTAGAGAAAAATATTTTAGATGGAAACTGCAAGCTTCAGTGGAAAGTAGACTGGGCTATGAGATGGTATGCATTAGATGTTGATTTTGAGATGTATGGAAAAGATCTTATTGAGAGTGCAATTTTATCGACAAAAATTATAAAATTGCTTGGAAAAAAAAATCCTTCTGGTTTCACTTATGAATTATTTTTAGATGAAAAAGGAGAAAAAATCTCAAAATCTAAAGGAAATGGAATTACAATCGATCAGTGGCTCAAATACGCATCTCCTGAAAGTTTATCATTGTATATGTATCAAAATCCAAAAAGAGCAAAAAAACTTTATAAAGAAATAGTTCCAAAGGCAGTAGATGAGTATTTAGATTTTATCGAAAAAGCAAAAAAACAAGATGAATTACAAATATTAATGAATCCAGTGTGGCATGTTCATAATGGACAAATTCCAAAAGAAAATTCAATTATGTCATTTTCAATGTTATTAAATCTTGTGGAAACTAGTAATGCAGACTCTAAAGATCTTTTATGGAAATTTGTTAAGAGATATAAAAAAGATATAAATAAAAAAGATTATCCAATATTTGATGGACTTGTAGGATATGCAATTAAATATTTTAATGATGTAATAAAATCGCAAAAAAATTATAAATTACCCAATAAAAATGAAAAGCTTGCCTTAGAGGCACTAATTAAAACTCTTGAAAAATGTAACGATCAAATGTCTCCAGAGGACATTCAAACATTGATATATTCTACTGGTAAAGAAAATGGTTATTCAGAAAATCTTAGAGATTGGTTTAAATTGATTTATCAAGTTATTTTTGGTGATAAAGATGGACCGCGTATGGGATTTTTTATAAGTTTTTTTGGTGTTAATGAAACTAAAGAGCTTATAATAAAAAAAATTAAATAATGTTTTCAAATTTAAGATCACTAATTTTCAAATTAGATCCAGAAAAAGCACACACTTTAGCAATTAAATCTTTGAAATATAATTTTGTACCAAATCTGTTTAAGCACAAAGAAAATGACTTTTTGTTAAAAGCAAAACTATTTAATAAAGATTTAAAAAATCCAATAGGGATGGCTGCTGGTTTTGATAAAAATGCAGAGGTTTATAATCAGTTATTTAAACTAGGATTTGGCTTTGTAGAAGTTGGCACTATTACCCCGTTAAGTCAGTTTGGCAATCCAAAACCAAGAGTTTTTAGATTAGTGGAGGATGAAGCATTAATAAATCGCTTAGGATTTAATAATCATGGAGCTCAAAATATTTTAGATAGAATTAAGAGAAATTCAAAAAGTGGTATACTAGGTGTAAATATTGGTCCCAATAAAGATACCAAAAATAGACTTGAAGACTACATATCAGGACTTAGAATCTTCTATAAATATGCTGATTATATAACGATTAATATTTCATCTCCAAATACTGAAAACTTAAGAAATTTTCATGATCAAACACGATTGGATGAGTTGTTAAAAGAAATAAAAAAAGAAAAAATAAATCTTAATTCTAAAATACCTATCGTAGTAAAGATTGCTCCAGACATAAATGATAATGAGATAGAAAAAATTTCAGAAGTATTAATAAATAACGAAGTAGAAGCTATTATAATTTCAAACACTTCAAACGCCATGAGAGAAAAATTAATAGGTATTCAAAAATATCAAAAAGGTGGTTTATCTGGAAAACCTATAGAAGATAAATCAAATTTATTAATTAGTAAGTTTTATGAACGTATAAAAAATAAGATTAGAATCATAGGGGTTGGTGGAGTAGACTCTGGTTTAAGTGCTTACAATAAATTTTTGGCTGGAGCAGATTATATTCAGCTTTATACTGGGATGGTTTATAAAGGGCCCAATATAGTAAACATAATTAAAAATGAACTATGTGAAATATTATTAAAAGAAGGGGTTAAAAATTTTACTGAAATTGTTGGAAATAAATCTAATTCGTAATTCTATTACTTGACGCAAACCTTATCACCCCTTATATAGTCGAGCTACAATGTCAAAAAAATGTGAACTCACTGGTAAAATTCCTATGAAAGGTCATAATGTTAGTCATGCTAATAATAAGACTAAAAGACGATTTTTACCAAATCTTAAAAAAGTCAAATTCACTAGTGAATTAACGAAAAGAAGTTTAAAGCTAACTGTAAGTAATGCAGGTGTAAGATCTGTAGATAAAAAAGGTAGTTTTGATGAGTATCTAAAAGTTGTAAAAAACAAAAACCTATCTCCAAGACTTAAAAAATTAAAAAAAATTATTTTAATTAAATCTCCATTTAAGAAAAAACCCATAGCAAAATCTGCATAATGAATAAATTGTTTTTACTTCTCTCATTTTTGATGGGAGTTGTTGTCTTATCTTCAAATTATTTAGTTCAATTTCCAATAAAGTATTATGAGCTTGAGGAAGTACTAACTTATGGTGCATTTAGTTATCCGATCGCATTTTTAATTACTGATCTGGCAAATAGATCTTATGGCAAGATAGTTGCTCGAAAAATTGTTTATATTGGATTTACAATAGGTGTAAGTTTTACTCTTTTATTTTCCACTAATTTTGCAGATTTAATCTCAGTGAGAATTGCAATTGGATCTGGAACAGCTTTTTTGACTGCTCAATTATTAGACGTACAAGTTTTCGACAAATTAAGAAACAACAAATGGTTTGTTGCACCTTTGACTTCTTCATTTATTGGATCTACCGTAGATACTTTTCTATTCTTTTCTATATCTTTTTATGCTACTGGAATACCTTGGTTTACTTTATCTTTAGGTGACTTAGCAGTAAAAATACTTGTGGCCTTAATAATGTTAATACCTTTTAGATTATTATTGGGCACTATTAAAGCTGCTAAAGTTTAATATAAAAACTTGTAAGATAAAATTTTATAAGCCAATTTAGCAACAAGAAAGTTATATGAATTAAAACCTTTTATAGGTGCTAGTTCATTAATATCAGCACCAACAATTTTGGAATTTTTTGCTGCAATTTTTAAAATCTTCAAAGTTTCATCCCATAGCAAACCTCCAGGTTCAGGTGTACCAGTTGCAGGCATAATACTTGAATCTAGTCCGTCAACATCGAAAGTAAGATAAACAATTTTATTTTTTATCAATTTTTTAAATTTGTTAAAATTCCAATTATTTTTATCTTTTGCCCAAAATATATTAATTCTATTATAATTTCTTTTTAAAAATGAAATTTCACTTTTAGATATGTTTCTTATTCCAAATGAAATCACAGAAACATTAGGATAATCTAGGCATCTTTTTATAGCCGACGCGTGCGAAAATTTTTCTCCATTATAATTTTCACGTAAATCTGCATGAGCATCAAAATGTAAAATAGTGATATTTTTATATTTTTTTACGAATGGAGCTATACATCCTGAAGTAATTGAATGTTCCCCACCAAGAGTCATCGGAAAAAGTTTTTGATCTATGATTTCTTGGTTTATTTTGGAAATTTGACTCAAAGCTTTTTTAATATTTTTGTTAATTGTGAATGGTTTTAAAGTTTTAATTCCTATTTTTTCGTAAGGTTCACAGTTCAATTCCTCATCGTATAGTTCAACTTGGTGTGATGCTTTAATTATTTCTTTTGGTCCATTTTTAGTTCCACTACCATAACTAACAGTTTTTTCCAGACCAAATGGAACTATAACTACTTTTTCTTTAAAATTAAATTTATTGTCAATTCCTAAAAATCCATTTTTATTAGAAAGATATTTCAATTTTATCTAAAAATTTTTGTAAAGTTTTTTCTATCTCTATTTTTCCATTCACCCTTGTGGAATGCATCACTGGCAATTATTGGCAAAACACTTGTGGCTTCAGCAAAAACCATTTGTTCCTTAGTTATATCAACTTTACCCCAAGAACTGGCCTCTTTTAAAGTTGAACTACTACACGCACCATCTCTTGAATCGGCAACAGTAATTTGTATTGCATATTTATGCATATCAACTTCTTTACCTAAAAGTTCTGCACAAATTACAGTATCTTGAATAAAATTTTTTGGCACTCCTCCTCCAATCATAAATAATCCAGACCCTTTAGATTGAATTTTGATCTCAGTTAATTCTCTAAACTCTCTAATAGAGTCTATTGTTATATGTTTTTTTGGGTTTCTCTCTTGATGCATCACTAGACCAAATCCTGCACTAGAGTCAGTAAAAGCTGGACAGAATATTGGAACATCATTTTCATAAGCAGTTTCGATTAATGAGTCTTTCTTTTTAGAATTTTTTTTTAAGTAGCAGCCAATTTCTTTAATAAATTCTCTTGAAGTATAACTTCTTGCCTCAAGAGAGTCAGCTATATTACAAATTGTCTGGTCACATATTTGAAGCTCATCTTCATCGATATATGTATCATATATTCTATCTATATAATTCTTTCTTAGTTCGGTATCATCTTGATATTGTGAACCTTGATAATGTTTAAAACCTAATGCCTCAAAAAAATCCATGTCAATAATGGAGGCACCAGTTGCAACGATTGCATCAACCATATTATACTTAACAAGATCTTTATAAACATTCATACATCCTGCTGCTGAGGAAGAACCAGCTAAAGTTAAAAAAATTGTACAATCTTTATCTTTTAACATTTCATTAAAGATATTTGCTGCATTTGCTGTTTCTCTGGAAACAAAAGACATTTTTTTCATCGATGAGATAATTGGTCTTGAGTCAAATGAAGTGATATCAATATGTTCCACTGGATTTTTGAGAAAATCTTTTTTACTATTATGTGTAAGTTTTTTATTGCTCGACATTAAGCAACAAAAGTAGATTTATTTATGTCATTATTATATAGGCTCATGATTGGAGCATCTTCAACTTCATAAATCTCATCAGAATAAAAACCATTGAATTGGGTTCTAAAAGTTAATCCATACGCACCAAGTTGTCCTAATTCAATATAGTCGTTTTCTTTAATATTATTTGGAAGTACAAAAGGACCTTTCATATAATCCATACTGTCGCAAGTTGGACCAAAAAAATTGAACGCTGTCATTTTTTTTGAAATGAATTTATTTGAATTTTCTCTAATCATTTTAGATGGATAAATAATGTTTGGAGTCCCTGCATCAAATAGTGTTCCATAAGTTCCGTCATTTATATATAAGTTTTGTTTTTTTCTTAAATTAACTTTAACAATTGTTGATCCACTTTCAGCTACTAAGGCTCTTCCTGGTTCACAAATTATTTTTGGCATTTTTTCAAGTTTTAAATTTTCCAAACTTTTTTTAATTTCATTAAAATATTTGACTAAATTTTGAGGTATCAAATCCGGGTATATAGTTGGAAATCCTCCACCAATATTAATATAGTCAGGAATAATTTTTGTTTTTTTAATTATATTTCCAATTTTTGAAATTCCCTTAGTATATGAAATAGGGTGCATACATTGAGATCCAACATGGAAACTTAAACCGACTTTTTTTGCATGTTGTTTTGCTAATCTTAACAAACCTAAAGCTTCTGAATTTAATGCTCCAAATTTTTTTGATAAATCTATTTCTGCATGTTCATTAGATACAGCAATTCTCACAAATAATTCTAAATTTTTTGCATTATCTGTATTTTTAATAATTTTAATAAGTTCCTCTTTAGTGTCTAAAGAGAATGTTTTAATTCCATATTCAAAATAAGCTCTTTTAATACTCTCAGGACTTTTAACAGTATGCATGTATGAGCATTTAGCTGTAGAAGATAATTGTCTAACTTGCTTTATTTCCTCAATTGACGCTATATCAAATTGATCAATACCACTATCCATAAGTGTTTTAATTATATTAGGATGAGGATTTGTTTTGACTGCATACAGAACTTCTCCAGGAAAATTATTTTGAAAAAATTTCGATGCACTAGTAACAGAATGTTTTCTGATACAGTATACAGGCTTTTCAGGTTTCAGTTGATTTACTAATTCTTCAACCGATTTAAATTTTTGCATTATTAATGCCTCCAAAAAAAATTTAACAAAAAAAAAGCTTTAATAATCTTTAAAAAACTTTTTATGAATCCTGCAATTAAGCCAATAACATCTAGAAGTAAAGGAAATAATTATCTATTGAATTTTGATAATTAGTCTCCATATAACTGTTATGAAAAATGAAGGCATTTTGCAAAATTTGACTGATTTCCCCAATAAATCACTACTTATTGTAGATGATGATAATCCATTTAGAGAAAGATTATCTAGGGCAATGGAAAAAAAAGGTTTTGAGGTTTTACAAGCTGAAAGTGTAAAAAAAGGTATTGAAGAGGTTAAAATAAATAAACCTGGTTTTGCAGTTGTAGATTTAAGATTAAATGATGGAAATGGACTAGAGGTTGTAAAAGAAATTCAGAATTCAAATCCGTCTAGCAGGATTATTATGTTAACTGGATATGGAAATATACCAACTGCTGTAGCTGCAATTAAAGAGGGAGCAATTGACTATCTAGCTAAACCTGCTGATGCAGATGATGTCGAAAAGGCATTGTTAGCTGACCCAACTAAAAAAGCTGCTCCACCTGAAAATCCTATGTCTGCTGATAGAGTAAAGTGGGAGCACATTCATAGAGTGTTTGAACTGTGTAATAGAAACGTATCTGAGACTGCTAGAAGACTTAAAATGCATAGAAGAACCCTTCAAAGAATTCTTTCTAAAAGATCACCTAGATAAACTTTTTAATTTTAATTATTTGCTTAGTCAAAAGAGCTAAAATTATAATTTTAAAAATTTCAGCTAATAAGAATGGTTTTGCTCCTAAAGCAAAAATTGGTTTATCCCATCCAATAAGTGTTCCAAGCCATATTAAACCTAAAATATAGATTGTTGAAGTTGCAATAATTAATTTAAATAAAACAACAAAAAAATTATCATTAACTTTTATTTTAGAAGCTAAGTAACAAGCTGTCAAAAAACCGATTAAGTAACCCATAGTCGGTCCAGTAAAGTAAACTATTCCAACACCCTTTTCAGGAGAATTTGAGAATACTGGAATTCCTGCAATACCTTCAATCAAATACAGTCCTATTGTAGCTAGTGCTATTTTATGTCCTAAACTTATTCCTAAAAATAATACAACAAATGTTTGCATGGTCATAGGAACTGGATAGAAAGGAATTTTGATTTTAGCTGATATTGTTAATGCTAATGAACCAAGAATCACAACAACCAGAGATTTAATTAGTTTGGTTTGTGTAAGATTTTTTGTTAATTCCATAGTTAAATAATACTCAAAATATAAAAAATAATCTACTTATAATTGTTATAATAAATGGAAGTAAATTTTTTTATATACAGATCATGTTAGCATTGTAATATTTAATAATATTTCATGAATAAAATTCAAAAAACAGATCACTTTTATTTAATTGATGGTTCTGGATATATTTTTAGAGCCTATTATGCATTGCCACCATTAACAAGAAAAAGTGATGGACTACCAACAGGGGCTGTAAGTGGATTTTGCAGTATGTTGTTTAAATTGTTAGAAGACTCAAAATCTAATCAAAACTTACAAAAACCAACACATTTTGCTGTAATCTTCGACTCAGCAAGAAAAACTTTTAGAAATGAAATTTATAGTGATTATAAAGCTAATAGGTCAGAAGCGCCAGACGATTTAGCTCCACAATTTGAATATATAAGAAAATCAGTTTTGGCATTCAATTTACCTTCTGTTGAACTTCCTAATTATGAAGCAGATGATTTGATAGCTACTTATACCGATCAAATTTTAAAAAAGGGAGCAAAAGTTACAATTGTTTCATCAGATAAAGATTTGATGCAACTTTATAAGAAAGGAGTTCGAATTTTTGACCCTATGAAAAATAAATTTATAACTGATGATGATGTTATTAAAAAATTTGGTGTAGATGCATCAAAAGTCATTGATGTTCAATCTTTAGCAGGAGACAGTAGTGATAATGTTCCTGGTGTTCCTGGAATAGGCGTTAAAACAGCTGCAGAGTTAATAAATAAATATGGCACTCTTGAAAATTTAATAAAATCTGCTCATGAAATTAAGCAAAACAAACGAAGAGAAACTATATTAGAAAATAAAGATAAAGCCTTAATAAGCAAAAAACTTGTAACCTTAGATCACAACTCTCCAATAAATAGAGATTTAAGTGAATTTAAATTACAAAATGTAGACAAAGAAAAATTATATAAATTTTTAAGAGAAATGGAATTTAACCGATTGTTGAGCTCTGCAATTTCTGCTTATGGAGAACCTAAATTAGAAAGTAATAAGGCAGAGGTTCAAAATTTAGAAAAGCAACAAACAATTAATAATAAAAATTATCATTTAATCAGCAGTTTAGATCAAATTGATAAATGGATAGAGGAAGCAGAGGAGGTTGGCGAAGTTGCTGTAGATACAGAAACAACTTCATTAGATCCTCACCAAGCTGATTTAGTAGGTATTTCTCTTTGCTCTAAAATCGGAAAAGCTTGTTACATACCTGTTGGTCATAATTCACCTAAATGTATTAAAAAAGATGCAGTAATTAAAAAATTAAAAAAATTATTAGAGGACCCTAGTATAAAAAAAATAGGTCAAAATATAAAATTTGATTTTATTGTCTTCTACAATCATGGGATTACTCTCTCTTCAATAGAGGATACAATGTTAATGTCTTATGTTTTAGATGCAGGAAAAAATAGACATAATATGGATATTTTATCTGAAATTCATTTAGGTCATAAAACAATCCCTTTCAAAGAGATGGTAGGCACTGGAAAGAAAGAAATTAACTTTAGTGAAGTAGAGCTAGATAAGGCAAAAGATTATGCAGCAGAAGATGCTGATGTTACTTTTAGATTATATAAGAAATTTATCAAAAATTTAAAATCAGAAAAAATGATTAATATTTATGAAATATTTGAAAAACCATTAATCAAAATTCTTGCATTTATGGAAATAGAAGGAGTAGAAATTGATAGTAAATTTTTAAAATCTCTTTCATCTAAATTTAAAAAAAAAATTTTATCTCTTGAAAAAGAAGTTTTTAAAATTTCAAAAAAAGAGTTTAATATTGCCTCACCAAAACAATTAGGAGAAATAATTTATAACGATCTTAAAATAGCAGGTTTAAAGAAAACCAAAAAAGGAAGTTTTGCAACAAGTGCGAGTGTTTTAGAGGATTTAGCATTTAAAGGACATGAGTTTCCAAAATTAATTTTAGACTGGAGACAGGTTTCAAAATTAAAAAATACTTATTCAGACTCTTTGCCCGAACACATAAACCCAAATACAAAAAGAGTTCACACATCATTTTTGCTTGCTGCAACAACAACAGGCAGATTGGCGTCTAGTGATCCTAATTTACAAAACATTCCAATTAAATCAGAAGATGGAAAAGATATACGAAAAGCTTTTACAGCAAAAAAGGGTCACTTATTAATTTCTGCAGATTATAATCAAATTGAGATGAGAATTTTAGCAGATCTAGCAGATGTAAAAGAACTTAAAAAAGCTTTTAAAAATAAAGAAGATATTCATTCATTAACAGCTAGCCAAATATTTAACATTGATATTAATAAAGTTAATCAAGACCATAGAAGAAAGGCTAAGGCCATTAACTTTGGCATAATTTATGGAATTTCACAATATGGACTAGCTAAACAAATTAATGTTTCTAATTATGAGGCAGAAGAATTTTTAAATTCATATTTTGCAAAATTTCCAGAAATTAAAGTTTATATGGATAATACAATAAAGTTTTGTAGGAAAAGTGGATATGTTAATAATATATTTGGGAGAAAATCTCATTTTAATGGAATTAATGACAAAAATTTTAATGTAAGAAATTTTCAAGAACGCGCTGCAATTAATGCACCGATTCAAGGTTCTGCTTCTGAAGTAATGAGATTAGCTATGATAAGATTAGACAAGAAATTATCAGAACAAAAAAACTCAAATTCAAAAATGCTACTACAAATTCATGATGAATTAATTTTTGAAGTCCCAAAAAAAGATGAAAAGGCGATGATTAAACTAATTGAGAGAGAAATGACCAGTGTAGCTCAGAGCGATTATCATTCTTTTTCTACCCCATTAACTGTTGATATAAATAGTGGAGATAATTGGGGATCACTTCATTAATTTAATTCATTGCCCAAATTAGAACAATTTAGTATTTTTAATGTAGATCATGCACAAACAAACAATTGCTTTAGTAGATGATGACAGAAATATTCTTACAAGTTTAAGTATAGCTTTAGAAAAAGAAGGTTTCAAAGTTCAAACATATATTGACGGTGAAAGTGCATTAATAGGATTAACAAGAACTCCACCAGATCTAGCAATTATTGATATTAAAATGCCAAAAATGGATGGTGAAGAATTATTAAAGAAATTAAGAAAAAAAACTTCTATGCCAGTTATATTTTTAACATCAAAAGATGAAGAAGTTGATGAATTATTGGGATTAAAACTCGGCGCTGATGACTTTGTAAAAAAATCAGGGGGTTTTTCAATAAAAGTTTTAGTAGAGAGAATTAGAGTACAATTGAGAAAAAAAGATGTAGATAATTCTATTGAAGAAAATAAAAGTATTATTTCGCATGGTAAGTTAAAGTTAGATCCATCTCAATTGGAGTGTGAATGGAATGGAAAACAATTACCAGATAAACTAACAACGACTGAATTTTTAATAGTTAAAGAACTAGCGAAAAGACCAGGCATAATTAAGGAAAGAGCTCAATTGATGGATATTGCTTACAGAGAAGATACAGATATTGAGGACAGAACTATTGATTCTCATGTTAAAAGAATAAGAAAAAAATTTAAAAAAGTGGATCCTGATTTTTCAGCTATAGAAACTAGGTATGGAAGTGGATATAGATGGAATGTTAGTTAATGTTTAATTATTTTTTAAAGAATTTATCTATATTAAAGAAATTTTTATTAATTAACTTTATTTTCTTTACCATAATTGGCTTATTTACATTTTTGTATTTAAAAAATGTTCAACCAAATTTGATTAAAAAAAAATCCTCTAACCACATCAATATAATTATCAATACTGTTGAGAATTTAGAGAGATTAGAAATTCAATTTAATGAAGAAGATATAAGAAGATTTTTATTTTCTACAAGATTTATTTTTCAAAGCTTAGATAGAGTAATTTTTTTTGATAATAAATTAGATTTAATTGGAGATACAGATACTCTTGATCTAGATCCTAGATCTTTTTCATCAAGATTAGATATTATTGAATTAGAAATTTTGAATGAGGAAAAAACAAAAGAAATTACAGAAGGAAAAAATATAAATATAGGGAGTGATAACCTTGTATCACTGAGAGATATTCTTTTTAATTATGCTGGATCAAAAAATTATGGGATACCATTCACATTTACACAGCAGGAGTATAATAATTTTAAATTAACGACAATTAAAAATGTTTTTAGAGATAACAAAAATATTGGTTATATAGCTATCACTGAAAACGCAAATGACATTAGAGCAGCAATTAATGAAAGAAAAACTTTTATTATAAGAACTGCTTTTGCAGTTGGAATTGTAATTTTAATATTTTCTTATGTGCTCAATCGATATTTTTTAAAACCTATTCAAAATCTTGTTAGTTATATAAATAAAATAAAGAATAAAGATCATAAAAAAATTAATATCGATAATCTTAAAATAAGAAATGATGAATTAGGATTACTTTCCAAATCTCTTGATGACATGACTTTAGAACTTCAAAAAAGAATTTCACATGCTGAAAATTTTTCTACTGATTTAGTTCATGAAATTAGAAATCCTTTAGCTTCTCTAAAAAGTGCTTCAGAAATTCTTAATGACACCAAAAATACAGATGAAAGATTGAAATTAATAAATATTTTAAGTCATGATGTTCAAAGAATTGAAAGATTAATTACTGATTATTCACAAATATTAAAAGATGAGGTGGCTCTAAGTAAAGAAAAATTTAAGAAGATTGATTTATTTCCAATAATTCAATCTGTTGTTGATGACTATAATAGCATTCATCAGAGTAAAAGTGGTATTAATATTTCATGTGATAACGATGGTAAAAAAAATTATATTGTTAATGGAATTGAAAATAGAATAGAACAAATAGTTGCGAACTTATTAGACAATTCAATCTCATTTAGTAAAAAACATCAAAATATTCAAGTTAAGGTAACAAAAGACTCCAAGAATCAAGTTGTTATAAATATAATTGATGAGGGTCCAGGTTTTAAAGAAAGGGATACAGAAAAAATATTTAATAGGTTTTATAGTAATAGACCTGACAAATTTGGACAACATTCAGGACTTGGGTTGAATATTGTTAAAAATTTAGCTGAACTTCACAAAGCAACAATAAGTGCATCAAATAGAATAGATAAAAATGGTGCAAATTTAGAAATAATATTTCCTAAATCTTAAAGACTTATTGATTAAATAAAATATTATTGTTAGAAACCCCGCCATGGATGATTTTAAAGTAAAAGACATTTCCCAAGCTGAATTTGGTAGAAAAGAAATTTCAATTGCTGAAAGTGAAATGCCAGGATTAATGGCATTAAGAGAAGAGTATGGAACAAAAAAACCTTTAAAGGGCGCGAAGATTATCGGTTGTCTTCATATGACAATTCAAACAGCTGTCTTAATTGAAACTTTAGTATTTCTTGGAGCCGATGTCAGATGGTCGTCTTGTAATATTTTTTCTACCCAAGATCATGCAGCTGCAGCGATAGCAAAAAAAGGAATACCTGTTTATGCATGGAAAGGTGAAACCGAAGAGGAATATGTTTGGTGTATAAAAAAAACGATTGAAGGAAAAAAAGACTGGAAACCAAATATGCTATTAGATGATGGAGGGGATTTAACTGCAATGATGCATAGTGATTATAGAGACCTACTTAACGATGTAAAAGGAGTTTCAGAGGAAACAACTACAGGAATTAAAGCTTTAAATAAGATGGAACAAAATAAAACATTAATGGTACCAGCTATAAATGTTAATGACTCAGTTACAAAATCTAAATTTGATAATTTGTACGGATGTAGAGAAAGCTTAGTTGATGGAATTAGACGAGCAACAGATGTAATGATGTCAGGGAAAGTCGCAATTGTTGCAGGTTTTGGAGATGTAGGTAAGGGAAGTGCTGCATCTTTAAGACAAAGTGGGGCAAGAGTATTAGTTACAGAAGCTGATCCAATCTGTGCATTACAAGCTTCTATGGAGGGCTATGAAGTTGTATTGATGGATGAAGCTATTGATAAGGCGGATATAATAGTTACTGCCACAGGCAATAAAGATATTGTAACTGCTGATCATATGAGAAACATGAAAGACAGGGCAATACTTTGTAATATTGGACACTTTGATAATGAAATTCAAGTAGAGGCATTAAGAAATTATAAATGGTCAGAAGTTAAACCACAGGTTCATGAAATTGAGCTACCAGATGGTAAAAGAATTATATTACTAGCAGAAGGAAGATTAGTTAACCTAGGATGTGCTACAGGTCATCCAAGTTTTGTAATGAGTGCTTCATTTACAAATCAAGTAATTGCACAAATTGAGTTATGGAAAAATCATAAAAATTATGAAAATAAAGTTTATGTACTTCCGAAACATTTAGATGAAAAGGTTGCTATGTTACACTTAAAAAAAGTTGGAGCAAAATTGACTAAATTATCTAAAGAACAAGCTGATTATATAAGTGTCGAGGTAGAAGGTCCTTTTAAACCAAATGCATATCGCTACTAAAGGTAGTAAAATAGATATTTCTTCCGAAAAAAAATTAGAGGAATTTGCAAATAATTTAAGTTTTGAATTAAAAAAAGGCGATATTTTTTTTCTTATTGGTGAGATGGGAGTTGGTAAAACGACATTTGTAAAATATCTTATAAATAACTTACAACGTATGTCTAAAACAAACCTCACAGAAGTAACTAGTCCTACTTTTAATATAATGAATGAATATAATATTGGAAGTTTATTAATTAAGCATTGTGATCTTTACAGACTCAAATCTCCAAATGAATTAGAGAATTTAAATTTGTTTGATGAAAATGATAAAGCAATTTTATTGATTGAATGGCCTCAAATAATAAAAAAAAAGCCTAATTCTGTAACTAAACTTTATTTTGAGTATGAGAATGAGTATCAAAATAGATCTATAAAAATTTCTAATTAAATGAGATTTAATAAATATTTGAAAAAACTTAAGGGGGATGCATCACTAAGAATTTTTTTTAGAAATAGAAAAAAAAACTCACCATCCATTATTGTTTATGCAAATAAAGATAAGAGATCTAACCTTTTGATTTATGATTCTATTAATAAGATTTTATTAAAAAATAATATTTTAGCACCAAAGTTGTTGAGCGAAAATTATTCAAAAAATTATATTGAGATAGAAGATTTCGGGGATAAGACAATATTTAATTTATTAAAAGAAAGCAGAACAAACAAGTTAGTGATTTTTAAAAAAATAATTAGATTATTGAGTAAAATTCAATTAATTAAACAAAGAAAAATAAAAGATTTTAAAAAAAGAAATTATAAGATTCCCTATTATCATCCAAAAATTTTACTAAAAGAGGCAAAACTTTTTTCTGATTGGTATGTAGATCAATATATTAATAAATCTGAAAAATTAATATTTGAAAAAAAATTTATTAAAATTATAAAAAATTTGATTAAAAAACTTCATTACAAAAATGTTACTTTTGTTCATAGAGATTTTCATGTTTCTAATTTAATGATATTTAAAAATAAGATTGCTGTGATAGATACTCAGGATGCTTTAATTGGAAATAAAGCATATGATTTAGCTTCTTTAATTGACGACGTAAGATTTAAAACTTCTAAAAATATAAAAAAAAAATTATTTGATTATTATCTTAAATCTCAAAAAAAAATTAACAAACCTCAGTTTAAAAATGATTTTGAAATAATTTCAGTATTGAGAAATTTGAAGATTATTGGAATATTTAAAAGATTGTCAGTAAGAGATAAGAAAAAAAAATACCTTAAATTAATTCCTAATGCATGGAATTTAATCAAATTTAGGTCAAGAAATAATGATAAATTTAAAAATCTAAATGATTTACTTGATACTATTAAAAAGAAATAAATATGAAAATACATACTGCTTTAATACTGTGTGCTGGATTTGGTAAAAGATTAAATCCAATAACAATTAATACTCCAAAACCTCTTTTAATAATTAAAGACTTAACTCTTTTAGATCATTGTATAAATCTTATTGTTAAACTTAATATAAAAAAAATTTTAATTAATTCTTTTTACTTGAAAGAACAAATTAATGAATTTGTTAAAAACCATAATTATAATATTGAAATTAAAGTTATAGAAGATGGAAAAAATATTTTAGATACAGGAGGGGGTATTTTAAATTTAATTGATAAATCTAATGAAGAAAATTTCTTGATTTTTAATCCTGATACAATTTGGAATAACGATTATGCTAATGAAATTAATCATATGATTGATTTATATTTCAATCAAAAATTAAGAAATATACTTTTATTGGTTAATAAAGATTTAAGTTTTGATAAAAGTTTGCTTGGTGACTTTAACCTAGAAAATAACTTGATTAATGAAAATAACAAAAGATATATTTACACAGGTTGTCAAATATTAAATAAATCTATCTTTGAAAATAAAAAAATAACTAATTTTTCAATTACTAATATTTGGTCTGATCTTATAAAAGAAAAACATCTAAATGGATTCGAGAGTAAACTTAAATTCTATCATGCTACTAATCTTGATATTTTCAAAAAGCTAAAAGATCTTTAGCTCTATCCTGATCTAAATAATTGCAATTAATAATTTTTTCATTTTCATCAATTTCTATAAGTAATGGATTGCCAGTTGGTATTTCGAGTTTAGAAATCTGTTTTTCATCAAGTTTGAATAAATATTTGCATAAAGCTCTTATAGAATTACCATGTGCAGATACTAATATATTCTTATTTTTAATTTTGTTTTTAATATCTGAATTATAAAAACTTATAACTCTTTCATAAGTATCTTTTAAAGATTCGGTGTCTGGAATTTCTTTACTAGACATACTTTTATAAGTTTCAATATTTAGTGGATGGAATTTACTATTTTTATCTAACGGCTCTGGTCTTAAATCCCAAGACCTTCTAAATTGATGTACTTTTTCTTTACCTAGTTTATTACTCATTTCAAATTTATTAAGTCCTGTAAGTCCCCCGTAATGTCTTTCGTTAAGCTTCCATGATCTATTAAAATCTTTTTCATCATTTAAGGATTTTTGTATAATTTTAAGGGTATGATTAGCTCGTAATTGAAGCGAAGAATAATAATAATCAATTTGAATGTTTGATTTTTTGATTAAATCACCCGCCTTTTTTGCCTCTAATTTTCCATTTTCTGTCAAATCTACATCAACCCAACCTGTAAATCTGTTTTCAAGATTCCAAGTACTTTGACCATGCCTGATTAAAATTAAAAAACTCATTTTTATTGAACTTAATTTAATATAAAAAAATTTGTTAGTTAAATGAAAAAAAAATTTTTATTGAGAAAAACTATCTTTCATATATCCAATATTGGACTTATTTTTATATATCTTTTTCCAGGAAGTATTTTTGGGTGGTTGATTTATGGTAATACCCAAAAACAACCTCAATTAACTTCAGACTTTGCAATATTTTCATCAAATCATGTTTATACTTTTATAGTATTGTCTTTATTAGGACTTCTTTCATATTATAAAGATAAAGTTAGAATTCTGTTTTTGTATTTATTTTTTATCTCAATTTTTTTGGAGCTTTGTCATATCTTAATTCCTCAAAGAAGTTTTGAATATCAAGATTTATTTGGAAATTTATTAGGAACTCTTTTAATTTTAATAGTATTCAATTTATATAAATATTTTAAAAAAAATGATTAGTGGTCATAATAAAACTTTTTTGATTTTTTTTTTATTTTTATTTTCAGCATGTTCATCTGTTCCAAACAATACCTCTAATAGCTGTAAAATTTTTGATGAAAGGTATCTTTGGTATAAACATTCAAAAAAGGTTGAACAAAAATGGGGAACACCAATACATATTCAATTGGCAATAATAAAAATGGAGTCGGATTTTGACTGGTTAGCAAAACCTCCTAGACAAAAATTATTTAAGGTAATTCCTTTTAAACGTCCATCTAGTTCATTTGGATATTCTCAAGCTATTAAGGGAACCTGGGAACAATATAAAAACGAAACAGGAAATAAATTTGCAACAAGAGCTAGATTTAAAGATAGTGTAGATTTTATTGGCTGGTATACTAATAAAACAAATTCCATTTTAAAGATACCTCTCCAAGATGCTTTTAAACAGTACATAGCTTATCATGAAGGCTGGGGAAATTATAAATATTATAAAAAAAATAAAAAAGTTATTGGTTTAGCAAAAAAAGTTGAAAAACAATCTAAAATTTATAAAAAACAATTTATAAAGTGTAGTAATAGTTTAAGTAAAAATAAATATATTATTTTTTAGATAGTTGCTTATTAAGCTCAATATCTACAGCATCTATTCTATTAGTATTTTTTGCTAAAGCTAAATACATTGATGGTGTAATGTATAAAGTAAAGAGAGTTGAAATTATCATTCCTCCTAAGATTGTTGCACCTACAGCTAATCTTGAACCTTCACCCGCGCCTGGCCCAATATTTCCAATTACTAGTGGCAACATGGCTATCATAGTGCTTAAGGATGTCATCATAATTGGTCTAAACCTTATATTACAAGCTTCCTTAACAGCGGATTCAATATTTTTTCCAGTTGTTCTAATTTGATTTGCATAGTCGACAATCAAAATACTATTTTTGGTTGATATACCTATTAAGATTATTAATGCGATTTGTGAAAAAATATTAATTGAGCTATTTAAAAAAAGAATGAATACCAAACCACCAAATATAGCCAATGGAACAGTTAAAATAATTATAAATGGATGAATGAATGAATTAAATGTAGCAGCCATTACTAAATAAGCTGTTAAAAGAGCTAAAATAAAAATAATAAATAGTTCACTACTAGTCTCTTTTATTTCTTCGGATTTTCCCTTCCAAGTTATTTGATTGTTGGGTGCTGTTTCTGCCATGACATTTTCTAAATATGAAATAGCTTCTGTAAGTGTGTAGTTTTCACCTATATTAGCAGAAATAGTTATAGCGCTTTGCCTATTATATCTTGCAAGTTCCTTTGCTGCGCCTACCTCTTTAAAACTAACTAAGTTGGCAAGTGAAATAAGTTTTCCAGAATTTTCTGACCTAACAAAAATTTTAGAAATTCCATCTTTATTTCTTCTATCGGATAAATACTGCTGAACAATTATAGGGTACTCTCTTCCCTGACGATTAAAAGTAGTTACTTTTTTTCCTCCATACAAAGTTTCGAGTGTTCTTCCAATTGATTGAGCAGAAACACCTAGGTCTTTAGCTTTATTTTTATTTATTATTAATTTTACCTCTGGTTTATTTCTATTATAATCTGACTCTACTCTAGATAAGTTTCTATTAGATCTAATTTTTTTAATCACATTATTCTGAATTTCCTCTAACTCTTCATATGTATTTCCATAAATAACCATCTGAACTGGTTTGTTATAATTAGAAACTCTTATTGATTGAGGTGAGATTGGAAACGCTACAGCTTCGGGCAGAGTTACAATCTTACCAATTGCTTCTCTCATTACAGTTTGAGAGTCTTTTTTTCTATTTTTCCAGTTATCTAATAAAGCAATGATTATAAAACTATTATAAGAGTTAGCCGAACTTCCAAATCCTGGCACTCTCATTATAAATCTAGAATAAGGACTATCCTCAGCTTGTAATAATGGGATTAATCTTTTTTCCACTTCTTGAGCTTTTTCTTGGGTATATTCAAAGGATCTACCTTCATCAGTAAAACCAATTACAAGATAAACACCCCTATCTTCCATGGGTAGTAATTCTTTTTTAGAAAAATTAAATAAAAATACTGAAACAAAAATTATAAAGATTATAAAAATTCCTATAATTTTAGTTTTGTTAAGTAGAACACTTAAAGTTTCTTTATACAAAGAAGATAAGTTTAAAAATAATTTTTCAAATTTTTTAACTATATTATTTTTTACATTTTTTTTTGTTAAGAACTTACTTGCCAACATCGGGGAGAGAGTAAGAGCAACAAAGGAAGAAACTATAATTGAAAATGATAATGTAATTGCTGTTTCTTTAAATAAAGTTCCTGAAATTCCTTCTATAAAAATTAAAGGAAGAAATACTGCAATTAAAATTAGAGTAGTAGCGATAATAGCGAATGAGATTTGTTTAGAACCTTTGTAAGCCGCGACTAAAGGAGTTTCTCCATTTTCTATTCTTCTATAAATTGCATCAGTCATGATTACCGAGTCATCAGTAATTATTCCAATTGCTAGTATAAAACTTAAAAGAACAAATATATTAATCGATAAACCAAATATATATAATCCTAAAAAAGATGCTATTAGACTAACCGGAAGAGCAATAGCTGGCACAATTACAGCTTTAAGATTTCCTAAAAATAAATAAATAATTATTACCACTAAGATAAAAGCAATTATTAATGTTTTATAAACCTCATTAATAGCTGCTTTTACATAGGTTGCTCTATTAAAAGAAACTCTAAGATCTAATCCTTCAGGTAAAGATTTTTTAACTTCAACTATTCTTTTCTTTATATCATTTGAAAGTTCAACAGTAGATGCTCCGCTTTTAGCATAAATACCAATTCCAACTGTCTTTAGGTTAATTTGATCTTTAGTTTGAGCCTTAAATAAAGTTTTTTCCGAAACTGGCCCAAATTCTATATTTGCAACATCTGAGAGTAGTATTATTTTGTTGGCTGATTTTTTGATAGGTAATTGTTTTATTGTTTCAATATTATTGTAGGATTTATCGAGGTTTAAAGTTAAGTCTATATTATCTGCCTCTAAAGTACCTGCTGGAAGTCTTATATTCTCTCCTCTTAAAGCATTTTCAACTTCTTGGATTGTCAAATTATTTGCAGCTAATTTAATTGGATCTATCCAAACTCTTATACTTAATTCTCTAAGTCCACCTACTAAAATCCTACCAACATTTTTTACACTAGAGAATTGATCAACCAAAAATCTTTCTGCATAGTCCCCTAGCTCTAAATCGCTCCATGTTTTAGATGAAAGTGATAACCACATTGTTGTAGTAAATCCGGCAGCTCTTTTTAAAATTTGTGGAGGATCAGACTCTGATGGTAAATTATCTACAACTCTAGAAACTCTTTCTCGAATATCATTTGCTGCATTATCAAGATCAATACTAGTATCAAATTCTATATTTATAGTGCTTCGTCCATTTTCAGATTTTGAGTCAATATTCTTTATTCCTTCAGCCCCACCAATAACATCTTCCATGACTTGAGTAACATCTTGATCAATTATTGAAGCCGCTGCTGATTTATAATTTACTTGAACTTGAACAACAGGCGGCTGAATTCCATCTGGTAATTCTCTTACAGGTAATTTCCAAAAAACAAACAATCCAAAGATTATTAAAATTAAAGACATTACCCATGAAACTGCTGGTCTTTTAATACTTAGCTCTGTAATAAACATTTAATTTTTTAAGGGTTTAATTTTACCTCTGGGTCTAACTTTTTTTAATCCTTCGGCAACGATTAGATCTCCTTCAATAAGACCTGATAGAATTTCTATTTTACCATTACTTCTTGATCCAATATCAACTTCAGTTTTATTAGCTATATTTTTGTCAGATACTTTATAAATATATGATTTCTCTCCTTCCATCATGATGCTCGTATCTGGAACGCTCAAAGCATCTCTTAAATTGAACTTGACTGTTATTTCAAGTAATGATCCTGATAATAATTCCAAATCTTCATTGTTAATACTTACCCTAGATAACAAACTTCTAGTATCTGCATTAATTCTGCTAGATATAAAATCTATTTTACCTTTAAAAATTTTATCGCCATAACTTGAAACTTTTGCTTCAACTGGCAATCCTTTTTTAATAAATGGTGCATAGCTTTCAGGGATTTTAATATCGGAAAAAATAGTTGAATTATCATCAAGAGTTATAATAAAAATATTATCAGAAACAAATATATCCTCTGTTAATCCTGTGTAACCTAAAACACCATTAAATGGTGCTATAATGTTTCCTACTGCAAGATCTATTATTAAATCACCCTTTTTTACTTTTTCCTTTAATTTTAATTCACCTGAAACTTCATCTTTTCTAATTTTAAAAGTTTTACTTTTACTTGAAATTGCTGTTCCAAATGTTTCTAATTTTTCAGAAAATTCTTCATTAATTACTTCAGTAACTATTATTCCAGGTGGAGGTCTTTTGCTAAATTTTTTTTGGAAATGTTTTCCCACCATTGTTCTTGCGGTTATAACTAAAGCAATAACTAGAAAAAAAACACTTACTATGGTTATAATTTTAGTAGATCTTCTCATAATTTGTCTTAAACAATTCCGTATTCAGCCCAAGAGCCATCATAAATACATGGCTGATATTTATCATTAATTAGAGAATAAGCCAGGGCCAAAACGCACGCAGTAACACCTGAACCACATGAAAAGACGATATTTTTTTCACTAGAATTTCCCAAACATGATCTAAAAATATCTTCAAGCTCCTCTTTATTTTTAAATGTTTTATTTTCATTTAAACATTCATTAAATGGTATACAAAATGAATTTTTGATATTACCACTTCTTAATCCTTTTCTAGGTTCTGGGACTTTTCCTTCAAATCTTTCTTTGCTTCTAGCATCAATTATTTTAAATTTTTGACTCTTAATATTTTGATCAACTAAATCTTTAGTTTTGACTAATTCTTTCTTTTCAAGACAATTGTAGTTAGATAAATGAATTTTTGGTAATTCTTTTGTAATTTTTTTATTTTCTATAATCCATTTTTTAAGTCCTCCATTTAAAACATGAACTAACTTTGAATCATGTCCAAAATAAATAAAATTAAACCAACAACGGCATGCGCTTGCAACATCTGAATTATCATAAATAATAATTTTATCATTATTTTTAATTCCCATTTTAGATACTATTTCTTTCCAACTATCTATTTCAACTAACATGTGTGGAAGCTCAGTATTTTTTTTTGAATTGAAATCCAAATCAAAAAAAATAGCATGAGGAATATGTTGAATTTTATATTCTTCAAAACCATTTCTTTTTGTTTGAGGCATATGCCATGAACAATCAATAATTTTAACATTGTTTAAATTTTTTTCTAACCAGTCAGTTTCTACTAAAGACATCTTATCTCTTTTCCAAATACTTTTGATGATATTCTTCTGCAGGACAGTAATTTTTTAGCAAAGAAATTTTTGTTACAACTTTACCAGCTATTTTTTGATCAATTTCTTTAAGAACTTTTTCAGCTATATTTTTTTGATTGTCATTTAAATAAAAAATTTCACTACGATACTGTGTTCCAACATCATGCCCTTGAGAGTTTAAAGTTGTTGGATCATGAATTTCAAAAAAAGTATTTAAAATTTTTTCATATGAAATTATTTTTTCATCAAAATCAAGTTTTACAACTTCAGCATGATTTGTATTTCCTGTACAAACTTCTTTGTATGTTGTTTTTTTGGTATTACCACCACAATATCCCACTTCAGTTTTAATGATTCCATCAATTTTACTAAATTTGATTTCTGGTCCCCAAAAACATCCAAGAGCTAAAACTGCTATTTCCATTGATTATGAATAAAATTAATTTACAAATTATTCATAATGCTTAGTAAAAATCAATTAGGATTTTTGTACATGTTTATGTCCATTTGTGCATTTTCTTTAATGGACGTAATTGTTAAATGGTCAGTAAATTATCCAATTGGCCAGGTTCTTTTTTTTAGAGGATTTTTTGGAATAATTTTTTATTTTTTTGTGATACCTAGAGATAGACTTCATAATTTTTACCAAACAAGAAGAGCTGGACTGCATTTATTGAGATGTCTTTCAGGATTAATTGCTTTAGTTGCTATTTTTATTGCCCTAAGAAAGTTACCATTAGCAACCGTTGTAAGTATATCTTTTGCAGCACCGATATTTACAACAATTTTTTCAATTTTTTTATTAAGTGAAAAAGTTGGAGTTTTTAGATGGTTAGCAGTCATGATAGGTTTTATTGGAATTCTTATAATCACTGAACCTGGTATAAGTGAATTAAATATTTATTATATTTTCCCAATAATTTTTTGTTTAGGATTATCATATGTTGCCATAACAATTAGACAATTGTCATCAACCGAACCAGTTTGGTTAATCTCTTTTTATTTTTCACTTTCAATAACAATTTTAAGTTTTTTTACTATTCCTCAAGGATGGATAATTCCTAGCTTTGAAGATTTTGTATTACTTTCATTTATTGGATTATTTGGAGGCGTAGCAAATTTATGGTTAAGCCAATCATACAAATATTCTGAGGTTTCCCTTGTCACACCATTAAAATATTTAGCTCTAGTGTTTGCAATATTGTTTGGATACTTAATCTGGGGAGAAATACCAACAATTAAAACATTAATTGGTGCTTTTTTAGTCATAATCTCAACTTTGATAATTTTTAGAAGAGAAATTTATAATAAGAAAATAATTACTTCCAAAACAATTAATGACTAAAATTCCAAAATATTGGAATAAAGCTAAAAAGTATCTATCAAAAAAAGATAGAATAATTTCAACTTTAATCAAAAATTATAAAAGTCCCTCAGAAATTATTTTAACATCAAGAAGAGATATATTTTTTTCATTATGTAAAAGTATTATTGGCCAACAAATAAGTATAGCTGCAGCAAATTCTATTTTTTTAAAGTTTAAAAAAAAATGTAAAAATAAAATTAATCCAAAAGTAGTTTCAAAACTTACAACTTTACAGCTTAGAAATTGTGGCCTCAGCCGACAAAAAATTGAGGGAATTAAAAATTTATCAAAACAAATTTTAAATAAATCTTTTAATCCAAAGATGATTGATAAAATGAATGACGAAGAGGCAATTTTGTATTTATCTTCACTAAAACAAATTGGAAGATGGTCAGCAGAAATGATTTTATTATTTACTTATAATCGGTCAAACATTTGGCCAATCCAAGATATAGGGCTTTTAAGGGCTATCTCGAAAAATTATAAAAAAAAGTATTTACCCCCAGAAAGATTTGTTAATTTACTTAAAAAAAGATTTTCACCATATTGCTCAGTAGCTACATGGTATCTTTGGAGAAGTATAGATCCAGAGCCTATTCAGTATTAAATCCTTCAATTACTTGCATATGTCTTGTTGTGGTATCTTTAGCTAAATCCCAACCTGCTTGGTATTCTTTTGAGTCATGACACTTTAATGCTTGTTCGTAACTTGGGAATTCCCAAACTACAGTTCTAACAAAATCGTCACCATCAAACGTTTTATGATCACCTCCTCTAACAATAGGTATTCCCCCAAAACCTTTTATAATAGGTGTGACAGTTTCTGCATATTTTTTTAAATTTTCTTGATTATCTACTTTTAAATATAAACTTATCCAATAACCTTTTTTCATTTTTCAATCCACTCTGAATATTTTTTTTTATTTTCTCTTATATAACTTGGAAGATTACTTAAGTCCATTACCTCTAATTTTACACCAGAAGAAAATTGATTTTTCCTTTTGTCTGATGAGAGGTTATAAACTGATTCTCTGTTTTGAATTCTCCTTTTTATATTTTTAACACCTATTGGATTTAAATCATATTCTCTGTGATGAGTATATGATTTTAATTTCTGTTCTATTAATTCAGGAGTATTTAAATATGAAAAATGCCAACCCCCATCATTTACAAAAGTGATATTAGTATATTTATTCTTTGAGAAAAATGTATCTAGTCGCCATTTTGCATACTTTTTTGGCTTAACATCTCTTAGCCATTGTGGGGATATCAAATTTTTTTTTTTACAAGCTCTAGATCCAACCCAATTGTAATGTTTTTGAAATAAATTAAATTTGTAATAGCACATTTTTTGATTAAAAAGAATTAGACTATTTTGTATTTGAGTTAAATTTATTTTTTCAAGATTTGGAATTTCATCTATATCAGAGATGATTATAATATCATTTACATCAGCATTTTTAATTCCATTTGATATATGATTTCTTTGAAAATGATCTCTTTTATATCCGTTAAGAATGTATTTATTAGATTTTTCAGTTTCAGAATCATTTTCGTTTATTTTTTCTATATCTGGAGGATGGCCGTCTAAAATAATATATTGAATTTTATTTTTGAATTTAGAAAAATTATTAATATTAAAATTAAGTTTTTTCTCTTGGCCCCTATGATTAAAAGTGCTTTCAACAATTACAAATTTATCAACAAATTTATCGAGGCAGTTTAATCTTAGATCCAGAACAAGATCCTCATTAAAGTACATAAAACAATCAAATATTTGCATATATTTGTTATTAATGATTATTAAATTTGATGTAAAGTTATAAATAATTTGTTAATTAGTACCGATGAAAAAAATCGTTATTACCGGAGGTCTTGGCTACATTGGTACTGAGTTGTGCAAAATTTACTCAGGATATAGCTGGAATGATGAAATTACTGTAATTGATAATCGATTTATTTCAGAAAGAATTAATCAAATAAGAAACTGGAATATGAACTTTGTACAAGGAGATATTTTAGACAAAGAGTTAATTAAAAAATATTGTAAAGATGCCGATATTGTTCATCATTTGGCAGGGATAACTGATGTTCCAAAAGTTAAAAGTGAGAGCAGCTTAGTTAAAGAAAAATTAATACATAAAGTTGCAGAGGAAGGCACTCAAAACATTTTAGATGTTATTAGCGATAAATGTAAAATTATTATGCCATCTTCTCATGTTGTATATGAAGGTCTGAATAGTATTAAAAAAAATATACAAGAAAATGAAAAAACTTGCCCTGTTTTAGCATATGGTAAATCAAAGGATATCAATGAAAATCAGCTTAAATCTTCAGGAAAAAATTTTGTTATTTTGAGATTAGGATCAGTTTATGGTTATTCAACTGATACTGCTAGAATTGATATTATGGCAAATTTTTTTGCAAAAACTGCATCTCAAAATGGTACATTAAGATTATTTGCAGGTGGGAAGCAAATTAAAAGTTTAGTTCCTCTTATCGATGTTGCAAGATGTTTTAAGTTTATGGAGGAAAAAGAAGATATCAATAGAGAATTATTTAATTTAACAAAGGATACAGTGACTGTAAAAAATGTAGCGGAGATATGTAAAAAATATAATTCAAATATTACACTTAGAGAAACTAATGATGAAATTCCAAATTTAGGCTTTTCATTATCAAACAAAAAAATTTTAAAAACTGGTTTTAAGTTTCTATACGCTCTCGATGAGAGTATGAAAGAAATGATAGAAAAATGGTCAAAACAAAATTTAATAAAAGATCTTGAATATATAAAAGATGGAGATAACGAATTTATTGATAGTAGAGGTAAAATTAGTAATCACGAATTAACAGAACCAATCAATATGATTGGTCTAATCCACTCAAAAAAAGGAACTATTAGGGCAAATCATTATCACCCTCAACAAGAACAAAAATGTCTTTTCACAAAAGGTCAAATTATTGAAATTTTTCAAGATATTCTTAATCCAAACTCACCAAAAATTACTCAAGTAGTAAATGAGGGGCAATTATCAATAATTAAACCAAATGTTGCTCATACTATGGTGTTCACAAAAGACACAACTTTTTTAAATTTAGTAAGAGGAGAGAGAGAACATGAAAATTATGGAGTTACTCATACAATAAAACATGTATTTGTTGATGAAAAAGAGAGAGATATTTTACTTAAATATTATAAATTTGATTGTAGATCATGTGGCAGTGAAAAATTGAAAAGAGTTATTTCCCTTGGGTATCATCCATTGGCAAATAACTTGCTTACTAAAAAAAAAGATAATGTTGAACTATATCCTTTAGAGGTAAACTACTGCGAAAGTTGTCATAATTGCCAATTATCTGTTGCGATAGATCCAAAAAAGATGTTTTCAAATTATTTGTATACATCATCAACTTCAAAAATTTTTAGAGACCATTTTATTAAAGCTGCAAAAAAATATATAAGGGATTTTAAATTAAAAGCAAAAACATCTTATATTATTGATGTAGGTAGTAATGATGGAGTGGCATTAAGACCTTTTAAAGATTTAAATTTTAAAAACATTTTAGGTATTGAGCCTGCAAAAAATTTAGCCAAATTAGCTAATAAAGATAACATAAAGACGTTTAATGGATTTCTTGAGGAAAAACATTTAAAGAAAATAAAAAATAATGCTGATTTAATTTTGGCATCTAACGTTTTTGCTCATTCTGATAATCTAAAAGAAATGGCTCAATGCATGAAAAAGTTGTTAAAGAAAGATGGAACTATAATAATTGAAGTTCAATATTTATTAAATACTTTGAAGGATTTGACTTTTGATAATATATATCATGAACATTACAATTATTGGTCTCTTACATCTTTAGTTAATTTTTTCAAACAATTTGATTTAATATTATTTAGAGCGGAAAGAGTTAATACTCATGGAGGATCGATTAGAGTTTATTTAAAAAAAACAAAAATTAAGATAGAAAATAATGTGAAATCCCTTTTAAAAGAAGAGGAAATTTTTGGAATTAAAAAATTCAATACATATAAAAAATTTGCTAATAAAGTTTATGAAATTAAATCAAATGTTATTAATAATTTGAACAAACTGAAGAAAGAAAATAAGGAATTAGTCGGTTATGGTTCACCAGCTAAAGCAACTACAGCGTTAAATTTTTTTGGAGTAACTGATCAAATAGATTACATTATTGAAGACAACAAATTAAAACATGGAAAATTTGTACCAGGTGTTAAGATTCCTATATACTCAAAAGATAAGCTTAAAAAAAAAACATCCACTATATTAGTATTAGCTTGGAATTTTTTTCAAGATATCAAAGAAAATAATTCTGATTTGTCACATAAATTTATTAACATTAAAGACCTAGAAAAAAAGATTTAGATTATGGATAACAAAATGATTGTAGAATGGGAGGAGTATAAGAAAATTGTCGAGAAATTAGCGATTCAAATTCATAATAATTATAGGCCAACAGTTTTGGTTGGTATTATGAGAGGAGCTGCCCCAATAATAGATATTTTATCAAGAATTTTAAAAATTCCAATTGCATATATTGTAATTCAAAGTTATTCAGGAAAAGGCATAGAGGATAAACAAGGTCAGCTTATGTTTGCTAGAGAAATTAGTTCATTAGCTTCAGATAAAGATTTTAAAAAAGTTTTACTAATTGATGATTTGTCAGATACGGGACTTACTTTAAATAAAAGTATTGAATGGCTAAAAAATTATGGACCGACTAAAAACTTTATAGAAGATGTTAAAACTGCTTGTTTATGGAAAAAAAAATCATCTACTTTCGAGCCTGATTTTTGTTCAGTAAGATTAAATTCTGATCCTTGGATTGTTCAACCTACAGAGCATTATGAGGAGTTGTCTATTGAAGATATTATTAAAAAAAATAAATAGGACTAGATATACTTAATCTAGCCCTATTAAAACTTTTAGGCAACTGCAAAACTAACTACACTTAGTATCGCTATTACCCATATTGCCGGTGAAGTGCTTGAAAACTTACCAGTGAATATTTTTATTAAAGCATAGGACACGAATGCTAAAGCAATTCCATTGCTAATACTATAAGTTAATGGCATTGCAATCATTGCAAGTATTGCTGGAGCTGATTCAGAAATGTCATTCCATTCAATATCAGTAATATTTCTAATAAAAAGAACTGAAACAAAAAGTAAAGCTGCTCCATCAATTTGTTTAGGTAAACTAGTTGCTAAAGGAGCAAAAAATATACATGCAAGAAACAGTATACCGATTACCAAAGAAGTCATTCCAGTTTTACCACCAGCTTTAACTCCAGCACCAGACTCAACATAGCTTGTGACAGTTGTAGTCCCCATCATTGCACCTGCAACTGTACCAACACTATCAGACAGCATAGCCTTATTAATATCTTGTACTTTTCCATTTTTATCAACTTTACCTGCAACATTTGCAACTGAAGTCAATGTTCCTGCGGTGTCAAAGAAGTCAATAAACAATAATGTAAATATTACAGTAGACATTCCAGCTGTCATTGCAGCAGACAAATCAAATTCGAACAAATATGTCATTGGTGGTGGTGCGCTTGCAATTCCATTGAATTTAGCAAGACCAGTTGCCCATGCAATAATACTAAATACTAAAATACCTATGATAATATTACCTTTAACATTCATTTTATCTAAAACAATTATTGCTATAAATGTTGCACATCCTAGTAAAACTAATGGATCGCTTAAATCTCCTAATTGAACCAATGTAACTGGATTATCTACAACAACCTCCATGATCTGAAGTCCAATAATTGCTAGGAATAATCCTATTCCTGCGCCTATTCCTAATTTTAAACTTTTAGGAATTGAATTTATTAACCAAGCTCTTATAGGAGTTAGAGAAATAATTAAAAACAACACACCTGCTACTAATACTGCACCCAAAGCTTGTTGTGGGGTATATCCCATACCAGCACAAACTCCAAAAGCCACAAAAGCGTTAATACCCATTCCTGGAGCAAGTCCAATTGGCCAAGTTTTTCCGTAGAAAGCCATGATAAAACAAGCTAAAGCTGTAGCCAAAATTGTGGCTGTATAAACTGCACCGAAATCAAAGAAACCTTTATCGGGTCCGGCAAATTCTCCCGACAATATAAATGGATTTAAAAACATTATGTAAGCCATAGTCAAAAATGTAGTGGTTCCGGCTATTACTTCAGTTTGAAAATCTGTTTTATGTTTTTTATAATTGAAATAATTTTCAAGCATTTGTCCTCCTTTTAAGAGATACCTATTTGATTCTTTTCAATAATACATTTAAAACTGTGCTTTATTCACATATTTCAACTCAGAAGTTTATATTTATGCCATAATTGGGCTGTTAATATCTATTTATGTATAAAATAAATTTATTATTAATAAGTTTATGCTTGATGATTATGCTTTCTGGATGTCAAACTATTAAGCAAAAAACTGACGCTATTGTTGAAAAAGAAAATCAAAAACTGAGTAAATTTATAGGTAAGTCCTCAGCTGATTTACAAATGAATTTAGGTATGCCTGATGAAGATTTTAAAAATGAAAAAGGTAATTTGGTATTAATTTACAACACTAAAAAATATGGCATTCCATGTGAGAGAAGGTTTGAAATAGATTCTGAAAATATTGTTGTGGGCTTTGTATCAAATGGGTGCTTCTGATTTTACTTGCGAGGATTTATCCCCGCAAGCAAGGCAAAAGTTATTTTATCTCAATAAGCTTTTTCTTTTTATGTTCAGGAATAATTCTTTCACAAGATATCGTTAAAAGACCATCTTTAAGCTCAGCATCATTTACCTTTACATCATCAGCAATTGTAAATGATCTTGCAAATTGTCTTTGAGAAATACCTTTATGAATAATTTCTCCATCAACTTTATCATCCTCAGATTTTCTTATTTGTTTAGTTCTGACGGTTAATAAATTATCTTCAAACTCTACTTCAACATCATTTTTACTAAACCCAGCTAACGCAACTTCAATTGCGTACTTGTCTTTTCCAGCTTTTCTGATGTTGTAAGGTGGGTAATTTGATTGCATGGTCAAAGCACCGTTACCTAGCATATTTTCAAATTGATCAAACATATCGTCAAAACCAATTGAAAATGGTCTAAGTGAGTTAAATATAGATAGATCCTTACTTGTCATAATATTCTCCTTTGTTAAGCAAGTTTATTTTTTTAAGCCCCATTAGGCGACTTAAGTAATATTTGGGTATTAAATTAGATTTTTCAAGATAGGTAAGACTAAATTTTTTTACAAATCTTCAAAACAAATGCATAGTCTAATGCTATTTCTTCAATGGCACCATCTCGACCTGATTTACCTCCATGGCCAGCATTCATTTCTGTTTTTAAAAGAAGTAAATTATTATCTGTTTTAAAATCCCTCAATTTTGCAGTGAATTTTGCAGGCTCATCAAACAAGACCCTGTTATCGCTTAAGCTTGTTGTAATTAAAATATTAGGGTAATCCATCTTTTTAATATTATGGTATGGAGCATAAGAATATATATAATCAAAATGCTCTTTATTATCTTTTGCATTTCCAAATTCATCAAATTCACCAACTGTTAAAGGTAATGAATGATCAAGATTAGTGGTTAGAGAATCAACAAAAGGAACTGCCATAATAATTCCCAAAAAAAGTTCAGGAGATTGATTAACTACTGCGCCCATAAGCAAACCTCCAGCAGATCCTCCCATACCAATTATTTTACCTTTAGAAGAATATTTTTTTTCAATTAAAAATTTTGCTACAGAGATATAATCTTTGAAGGTATTTTTTTTGTTAAGAAGTTTTCCTTCTTTCCACCATTTCATACCTCTTTCCAAACCACCTCTAATATGTGCAGTAACCCAAATTATATCTCTATCTATCAAGCTAAATTTAGTTGAGGAGAAGTTTGGAGATAAAGAATTTCCATATGAACCATATCCATAAAGTAATAGTTTTGCATTTCCATCAATTTTTGTTTTTTTATTTCTAATAATTGTGACTGGTATTTTTCTTCCATCATGAGAATCACACTCTAGTCTTTCAACTATATAATCTTCTGGATTATGACCAGAAGGAATAATTTGCTCTTTAACTAATTTTTTTTCTTTTGTTTTTAAATTGTATAAAAAAACACGTGATTGTGTTTTTGGAGTAGAATAAGCTATGTGTATAAAATCTGTATTTTTGTCTTTTTGAATTAGAGAAACTCCACCATCATAAACTTTTTCTTCAGAAAAAATTAATTCTTCCTCAGTATTTGTTTCAAGGTTTCTCACAAAAATTTTTCCTAAAGCATTAGAAACTTCTGACCTAATAATCCAGTTTTTTAAAAAAGTTAAGCCACCAATTAGAGTTCCGTCTTTAGCAGGTATGAATGTTTTCCAATCATTTAAATTCTTATTATCAGTTTTCTCTATTTTAAAATCCTCAGCATTTTTGTTTGTATGCATGTAAAAAAATCCATTCCATGAATTTACACTGTAAATAATACCTTTTTCTCTTTTTTGAATTAATTTTGGTTTAGGGTTTTTTTCGTCAACATCAAAATAATATTTTTCAGAGGTATTATGGTCTGAGGTAGAAATAAAATAGTATTTTTCATCTGAACTTAAACCAATACTAACTGTAAAAGCCTCACTTTTTTCCTCAAAAATCAGATCGTCTTTTTTGTCAAAATTTCCTATTTTATGTCTTAAAATTTTTCTTGCTCTATGATTTTGATCTAATTTTGAATAAAAAATATATTTATCATCTAAGCTGAATAAAATACTTCCGGATGTTTCAGTAATTTTTTTAGTAATAATTTTATTAGTTTTTATTTCTCTAATAGAAATAGTGTAATATTCAGAGCCTTTAGTATCAAGTGAGTATGCTAAAAATTTATCATTGTTACTTACTTCTAAATCACCAATACCAAAGTATTCTGCATTAATTTTTTCTTTTTCTTTGTCACCGTTCCAAATCTCTTCAATTAAATTAGTTCCAATTTTTTTTCTTAATTTTATTGAATAATTTCCTTCCGAAGTAGTTTTTGTCCAGTATTCATAAGAATGATCTTTGTAAGGCAGCGATTCATCATCAAGTTTAATTCTTCCCTTTATTTCATCAAATAATTTTTTTTGAATATTTTTGGTATCACTTAATTGTTGATCTGTGTATTGATTTTCTTGTTCAAGATAATGCCTTACTTCAGTATTTAATTTCTCTTTATCCTTTAATACATCTAAAATATCTTTTTGATGTATCCAGCTATAATTGTCCTCCCAAGTGACATCGTGGCAAGATTTTAACTCAGGTTTTTTTTGTAATTGTGGTAATTTCATTTAAGTTAGGGAATATATGAATATAGCAATTTATACATTAGTTATTTTGACTATTTTTTATTTATTATTAAAAAAATTTACTACTGTTTCTACAAATAAAATCTCAAAAAGTGTAAGAATAGTATTGATAATTGGCCTATTTATCCTTGCCGTGTTATTTGCAATTGGTGGAAAATTTTTATTAACATTGCCTTTGACTTTTGTCAGTCTAGCATTATTAAAATTAAAAGGCTTATCTATTTTTCAGTTAATATCTCTATTTAGACTTATTCAAACTTTAAGAAGATCAGGAAGGTTTTCTTTTAATAAATCAAACTTAAATAACTCATCATCTATATCGGTTTCAGAAGCATATAAAATTTTAAATTTAGATACGGGAAAAAAAATCACAAAAGAAGATGTCAATGCTGCATACATTAAAATACAAAAAAAAATTCATCCAGACATTTCCCCAGAGACTTCTCGATTATCTTCCATTGTAAATGAAGCTAAGGATATAGTCTTAAATGACATTTCTTAATTAAGAATTTCTATAATTTTATCGAATATTTTTTGAGGATTAATTTTTTCTTTCCCTAAAGTTTTATGAGAAACCGTTTCTTCTCCATCAGGAATTATAGGAAACATCTTAGAGTTATAACTTCCATAAATCAAAGGAGTATCTGCCATTAAAGTAATGGTTTTTATTCCTAGAGCTGCAGAAAGATGACTAAAACTAGAGTCATTACAAATAGATAAATTACAGTTTTTAATAATTGGCAAAGTTTCTTTAATTGAAAAATTATCCAAAGGTATACAATGTTCTTTAAAATTTGATTTTAGTATTTCATTTAATATATTCTGTTCTTCGTTATCTTTACCTGTAGCAAGAAAAAATTTACATTTTTTAATTTTTGAAATTTTATCAATTACACTTATAAATATATTTGCAGGAATTCTTTTGGTGGAACCTGAGCCTCCTATACCTAAAAGTATGTTCACATCATTTTTATTTATTTGAAACTTTTCAACTGATTTAGAAATTAATTCATCATCAACTTGTATTTCAGGATCTTCATTAATTATTAAATCTAATTTATCTTTTATAAACTGTTTTGGAGTCTCAGTAATATGTTGTTTTGATTTCTGAAATAATGGATATTGATAAACCTCAGGTATCTGAGATAATTTAGAAATTAAATTAAATCTTATAGATGAGTTAAAAATAAAAATTTTATCAAAATTATATTTTTTTATATCTTTAACTAAATTAAAAAATCCAAAAAAACCACTATGCTTATTTTTATTTTTTTTATCTCTTTCTAAAATGATAATTTTATCAATATAATTAGTTTGATACAAATATTGATCAGCTTTTGAACTTTCTTTTACAAGTATACTAATAGGTGTATTAAATTTTTTAGATAAAGCTTTTATAAAAGGTAAGAAAATTACAGTATCTCCAATGCCCATTCTATTTTGAACTGCTAAAATTTTCATATGGTATTTATAAACTTTACTGAGTATATTTTTTATATAAATTTTTATTATGACTAAAATAAGTGGAATTTTCGCTGCCACCATGTCTGTTTTTAATTCTGATTTAAGCCTAAATGTTGAGAAAACAATAGCGCATGCTGAAAACTTAATAGATCAAGGCTGTCATGGTACGGCAATATTTGGGAGCACAGGACAATCCCAATTAATACCTATTTCTGAAAAAATTGACTTATTAAATAAACTTTCGAAAAGTAAATACAAATCAAAACATTTAATTGGCACAGGTTTAAATTCTTTAGGAGAAACAATTAATTTTATTAAAATAGCAACTTCATTAGATTTTAAAAATTTTTTAATTATGCCTCCGGCTTATTACAAATATGGAGATTTTGAGGTTATAGAATTTTATACAAGATTAATAGAGTCGGTTCCAGATTGTAAAATCATTCTTTATAATTTTGAGAAATTGTGTGGATATAAATTTAGTATAGAATGTATTACAAAACTTGTAAAAAAATTTCCAAAACAAATTGTGGGTGTAAAAGATAGCTCATATAATTTATTTGAAAAATTACAGTTAGAAAACTTTTCAGTTTTTCCTGGTTCAGAATTAAAATTATTGAAAGGTTTAGAATTAGGATGTTCAGGAATTATAACAGCAACTTGTAATGTGACTGCAGAAATATCGAGAAAGGTTTATGACGATTTTCATTCAAAAAAGGAACAGTCTTATAATCAAAAATTATGCAATATAAGAAGTGCTTTTGATAAATATAATTTAATATCTGGATTACATACTTATTATTCTCAAAAAAATGAAATTTATAAAAACATTTTACCTCCTCTAAGTCTTTTGAATAAAACTGATGAAAAAAATTTACTAAAAACTTTGAAAGACTTAAATTTTACAATCAAATCTTCTATGGCGGCATAAATGCAATTAGCTAGATTTTTAAATAAAGTTTTTAAAAAAGATGGTTTTATTTTAACAGATGCTAATTCAAAGGATTACATTATTGGTAGCCCTGGTAATAACCCTATTAAACTGAAAATTCTAAATAAAAATCTTCATTATAAACTTTTGTTTCATCCTGATTTATATTTTGGAGAGGCTTATACTGATGGAGAAATAATCATAGAAAATGGAACTTTAACAGATTTTTTAGATTTAGCATTGATGAATTTTGGAAGAGGAGAATTAAATTTTTTTAGTTATTTAATTAATAGACTTAGAGGCTCTTACAGATATCTAACAAATTTTAATTTTATAAAAAAATCTAAAATGAATGTATCTCATCACTATGATATTTCAGATGATCTTTATGATTTATTTTTAGATCCAAAAAGACAATATTCTTGTGCTTATTTTAAAAATGAAAATGATAGTTTAGAAACTGCTCAAAATAATAAGATTCAACATATAATAAAAAAACTTAATATCCAACCTAATCAAAAAGTTCTAGATATAGGTTGTGGCTGGGGTTCATTAGCAATTGATATAGCAAAAAGTGCAAAGTGTGAAGTTACAGGAATTACCCTGTCTGAAAACCAATTAGAATATTGTAATAAAAAAGCAAAGGAAATGAATCTAGAAAATCAAGTTAAGTTCAAATTAATGGATTATAGGGAACTTAATGAAAAATTTGATAGAATAGTTAGTGTTGGAATGTTTGAACATGTTGGTAGAAAATTTTATAAAAAATTTTTTAAAAAAGTTGAAAATTTATTAACTGAAGATGGTATCTCATTAGTACATACCATAGGTTCAGTTAACCCACCAAGGGATCCTCATCCGTGGATAACAAAATATATATTTCCAGGCGGATATACTCCCAGTTTAAGTGAAGTAACAACTCCTATAGAAAAGGCAGGACTAATTGTAACCGATATAGAAGTTTTAAGGCTTCATTATTCTCATACTTTGAGGCATTGGAAAGAAAATTGTATTAAAAATAAAGAAAAGATTATTGATATGTTTGATGAAAAATTTTTTAGAATGTGGGAGTTTTATCTAACAGGATGCCAAATGGCATTCAAGTGGGGAGATCAGGTTGTATATCAATTTCAACTTACAAAAAACTATAAATCTACTCCAGTGACTAGAGACTATATTTATCAATAAATTATTGGTAGAATTGGACTTCTTTGCAAATGAAAAAAAAACCAAAAAAAAACAAAAAAATTAAAAAATCAAATAAAAAATCTTCAAAGATAAAGACATTAAAAAATTCAAAAAAAAGAAAAAAGATCACAAAAAATAAGTTTAAAAAACCCAAGAAAAAAAGAAAAAATATCAAAAAAAAAATTATTTTTTCAAAATTTGAAAAGGTAAAAAACGAAAGTCTGCTCTCTAAATTTGTTAAGCTTCAATTATCTTTAAAGCCACAATTTAATTTTAAGTTAAATTTCCAGTTAGAAAAATATATTCAAGGATTTTTTGATAAAATTTCTGAAACAATTTCAAATTATAAAATCTTAAAACAGAGTGAAAAAAGAAGATTAAGATTAGAAAAAATTGAAGATGAAAGGAAGGCTAAGATTGCTGCTGAAAAACAAAGAAAAGAAGAATTAGCTTTAAGAGTTAAAATTCAAGAACAAGCTTTAAAAGAAGAGGTAAGATTAGAAAAACAAAGAACAAAAGATATAAAATTATTTTTAAGAAAAGAGCAAGCTCTTTTGAGAATTGAACAAGCAGAAAAACAAAAAAAATTTTTACAACAATTAAAATTAGAAAAACAAATTGAAAAATTTAGAATAAGAGAAGTAAAGGAACTTGAGAAATTAGAAAAGATATCTTTAAAAGAAAAACGTGAAGACTATGAGGGTTTACAGCAAAGAATAGAAAAGCTTAAAGAAAAATATCGTATAATTAGAGATCAAAAAATTAGAGAAAGGGTAGAAGCCTTAGGGGTAAAAATACAAGGTGATGAAGATAGAGAAACTTTATTACAAAAAGAAAAGGAATATACGATTGCACGTCAAAAAATTGAATTCGCACTCGAAAGTTTTTATAGAAGTGCAAGTAGTCTAGTTTTTCAATTAAATAAAAGACATATTTTAAGACATATGTCAATTTTACGTTGTATTGATAGAAGATTTGAAACAGGGGAAATTTTTATAAAGTGGGATGAGTCTGACGATGAGGAATGGCTTTTATTAATTTATATTAAAAATAATTCTCCAGATGAAGGAATAGTAATAGAAGATAAAACTAATTCTGAAAAAAATATTTCCCACGAATTTCAAAATAATGAAATTTTTAAAGCTTCAGATACAATGGTAGATGCATTAACTCAACTAATTGCAAAAAAAAGAGAAAAAAACTCTAACTAATTTTTTAAATTGGTTGTAAAATTAAATATGCTTTTTGGTACCATCTTTCTTTTAATAATGTACTTAATGTTAAAATATGTTTTAGCTTGGATAGCGTATGTTAATAAACTAGACTCTAGATTAGGTGATAGTACTTGGAGATGGACTTATGATTATCAAGTTGTTGGAGAAAGAGACTTTTCTGATTTAGATGACAAGGATTTTATAAGACTTAGAAGAAAAAAAAATAAACTTGTAACAATTATGTATTCAATTTTTTTAGTTATGTTCGTATCCTTTATGTCTTGGTTGAGTAAAATTTTGATAGTTTTTCTTAATTAGTTTTTATTTGTTTTTTATTTTTTAGATAAAGGAAAAAAGCTATTATTTCATATATAAGAGAAAACAGATTAAAAATTATTGGTAATTTAAAAAAATTGTACAAAAATTTATATTTTGGAATTTTTTTCCACAATAAAAGAAATGCTTCTGCACCTTGAGTAATTTTTTCACCTTCTTTTACATGAAGTCTTCTTAATAGTTCTTTACTGTTTTTAGAAGTTTCTTTTTCAGCTAGAGTATTATTTGTTATGTCCACCCATTCAATTTCTTGAATTTTTTCTTTTTTGTATAAATCTATCTCTGCTTTACAAATTTTGCACGAATTATTGAAATAAACTTTCATAAATATATAGTTATCACTCAACCTAAATATATACATGCGTAAAATACTCCTGTTGAATATTTTATTAAACAAACTATGTATTTCTTCATGAGCGATTTCTTCGAAAAATCTAATTTATCAAGAAATGAGACTGAAAAAATTATTTCAGATACTCTAAAAAACTGTGACGATGGTGAATTATATTTGGAAAATTCTAAATCTGAGTCAATTTTATTAGATGATAACAAAATAAAAAATTCTAATTATAATTCTGATTTAGGGTTTGGATTTAGGGCAGTTTCAGATGAAATTGTTGCTTATTCTCATTCAAATGAGATATCAAAAAATTCTCTTAAGCAATCCTCTGAAAGTTTAAAATCTACATTAAAATCTGCAAAAGGCAGTTACAATCACTCTATTCCTAAATCTAATAAAAAATACTACAAAAATATAAATCCAATTGAACAAAAAACTTTAGATTCAAAAATTGAAATTTTAAATAAAGTTAATCAATATCTTCGATCAAAAGATAACAATGTTAAACAAGTAACAGCTAATTTTAGTGGAGAACAAAAGTCCATAGAAATAATTAGATCTGGAGGTGAAACCTTAACAGATGTTCGCCCTTTAATAAGGTTTAATGTTTCTGTAATGCTTGAAAAGAATGGAAGAAAAGAGTCTGGTGTTTATGGAATTGGTGGCAGACAATCCTATGACTCATATTTGAGAGAAGATAATTGGAAAAATGTTTGTGATGAGGCTTTAAGAATTGCATCTGTTAATTTAGAGAGCAAACCTGCTCCAGCTGGAGAAATGAAAGTTGTTTTAGGACCTGGTTGGCCTGCAATTTTAATCCATGAGGCAATAGGTCATGGTTTAGAAGGTGATTTTAATAGAAAAAAAACATCAGCGTTTCATAATTTAATGGGTCAAAAAGTTGCTAGTGAAGGTGTCACAATAGTTGATGATGGAACAATAGATAATAGAAGAGGAAGCCTTACAATAGATGATGAAGGTACCCCAACAGAAAAAACAGTTTTAATCGAAAATGGAATTCTAAAAAATTTCATGCAAGATAGATTAAATGCTCGATTAATGAAAACTAGATCTACTGGAAGCGGTAGAAGAGAAAATTATAGACATATTGTTTTACCACGAATGAGAAATACAATGATGTTAAATGGTAAACAAACTCAAGAAGAAATGATAAAATCAGTAGACAAAGGTATTTTTGCTGTCAGCTTTGGAGGAGGGCAAGTTGATATTACCTCAGGAAAATTTGTATTTAATTGTACTGAAGCATACGAAATTATTAATGGCAAAATTGGCTCACCGATAAAAGGGGCAACACTCATAGGAGATGGCCCTTCAATTTTAAGAGAAGTTTCAATGGTTGGTAATGATATGATGTTAGATCCCGGCATAGGAACATGTGGTAAAGCAGGCCAAGGAGTGCCAGTAGGAGTTGCTCAACCATCAATATTAATTGATAAGATGACTGTCGGTGGAACAAAATTATAAATGGTTAAAGATCAAAATTATTTAGAAAATAAAGCATCTTATTGTCTAGATTTAGCAAAAAAATTAGGGGCTACAGATATAAGTGTATTTGTAGGGAATTCTATTTCTGAGACAGTAAATTTTAGAAATAAAAAATTAGACGAATCTAATAGGTCAGATAATCTTGGTATAGATATAACAACCTATATTGGTAAAAAAAAATCATCTATATCGTCATCAAATTTATTGAATGATAACCTAAATATTTTAATTGAAAAATGTATTGAAACTACAAAAAATACTCCAGAGGACGAATTTAATTCACTTCCCGATAAGGATTTGCTAGCTAAAGAAGTTAAAGATTTAAATTTATATGACGATAATCATATAGAGAACGATGATAAGATTAAATATTTATCGAGATTAGAGATTGCTGCTTCAAATGATAAAAGAATAGTTAATACAGAATCTAGTTTTGTAGAAGATAAGTCAAATTTTATTTTAGCTAATAGTGATGGTTTTTGTAAAGGTTTCAAAACTTCATCATTTATAGCTTCAAGTGTAGTTGTTGCTAAAGATGATAAAAGTATGGAGAGAGATTATGAATATAATCAGAAATGTCATCTAAAAGATATTAAGAATGCAGAAGAATTAGGAAAAAAAGCTGCCGAACAAACTATTAAAAAGTTAAGTCCAAAAAAAATAGGCAGTGAAAAGATTGCTATTATTTTTGATAAAAGAATTGCAAAAGGAATATTAAGTACTTTTGCTAGCGCAATATCATCTTCTGCTATTTCAAGAGGTACTTCATTTTTAAAAGATAAAATAAATCAAAAAATATTTTCAGATACTATTAATGTTTTAGACAAACCAGATATATTAAAAGGACTGGGCTCGAAGAGTTTTGACTCTGAAGGAGTTAAAATAGATACTTTAAAACTAGTAGAACAAGGTATTCTTAATCATTATCTAATTGACACTTATAATGGTAAAAAGTTGAATCTTAAATCTAACGGAAGGTGTGGAGGAACTAGTAATCTATATTTTGAGAATGGAAAAATTTCTTTTAAAGATCTAATAAATTCTAATTCAAAAAGCTTATATATTACTGAAACCATAGGACATGGAAGTAACATTGTAACAGGAGATTATTCTGTTGGTGCAACTGGCTTTTTAATTGAAAATGGAGAATTCAAATATCCCATTAATGAAATTACTATAGCTGGTAATTTTAAGGATATGTTTCAAAATATAACTTTAGCAAATGATTTAGAATTTGAATATTCAGTTAATTCTCCGACGATGATGGTTGAAGGAATGGTTGTAGCTGGGAAATAGTTTGATTTATTCAAAGTTTTTAAGGCGATATTCCCAATCACCCATTCTAGAATAAGATACTTTTAAAATCATAGATTTTTTTTGATCAAACCAGATGTGAAAATCTAATCTTTTATCTTTAGGTAAAGATGTATCTTTTGATTTTAATGTAAAATGATCTACTTCAAAAGATTTTCCATATTGGGAAATTTTTTCTTTTCCTACGAATGTAACAACTTGTTCTTTAATACTCCCTGAAACAGGACTGATTTGACTCTGAGTTTGTAAAATTTTATGATTCCACCAATTTCCAATGATATTGTCATTTGAAGCTTTGCCGTTATATGAAGAACCTTTAATATTGAACTCATTATTTTGTTTATTAAAAACTAGATTAACAAATTTTTCTTTGTCATTTTGTAAAGTTTTTGAAACATAGGAAATTAATTGATCTTTATAATATTTTTCTTCACCATATCCTTCTACTTGAAAAATAGTTGCTCCCAAAAGTTTTACAGAAAATTTAATTTGATTAGAAACAACTGTTTCATCTCCCTTTCTATTAAAAAAATAATAGTTATAACCAATTAGCTCACCATTTCTAAATATTTCCATTTCAATCTTATTATATTTATTATAATGAGCCATATGGGCCATGGAAATAGACGAGCAAAAAACAATAAGTACAAAAACTAAAAAATTTTTCATTTGGAAGTTACATTAAAGGACTTTATCAATAATAGAAATAATTATTAAAAAAATGTTTTTAAAAATAAAAAATATACCTAAAGTAAATTGGAGCTCTAGCAAACCATATAATTTTAAGCCAAAATTTTCTACTTTTTTCTTTTTATGCTTTGGTTTAACCTTATTTGGTTTAGGAGAAGGATTGTTGATTGTTTCTTTAACAGGAGCTTCTCCTTGGAGTGTTTTAGCTCAAGGCATTTCTTTAAATGTAAATTTAAGTATTGGAACAATCACTCTTTTAATAAGTATTGCTGTTTTAATTTTATGGATACCTCTTAATCAAAAACCAGGAATGGGAACTATATTTAATGCATTAATAATTGCTTTGATGATTGATCTTTGTATTAAATTTGTACCAACACCTTCTAGCTATATTCACCAATTCATTTTAGCAATAATTTCTGTAATAACAGTTGGAATAGGTGGAGGAATTTATTTGGTTTCAAATTTGGGTGCGGGTCCAAGAGATGGTCTAATGATAGGATTACAAAAAAAAACAAATTTACCTATAGCGGTTGTCAGAGCAACGTTAGAAATTACAGTTGTCAGTGTTGGTTGGTACCTAGGTGGTACTGTTGGAATTGGAACTTTATTATTTGCTTTTGGAATAGGTCCTTGTGTAGCTCTTGGATTGTATTTAGTTGATAAGATATTTGATTAAGCTGCTGCACCAGACTTTTCGCTTCTTTTTCTTTCATGAGGATCAAGTATAGCTTTTCTTAATCTGCATGATTGAGGCGTTATTTCAAGAGCTTCATCAGTATTTAACATGCTTAATTGTTCTGCAATTGACATTTTTCTAATTGGAGTAAGAACAACATTTTCGTCAGTGCCTTGAGTTCTCATATTGGTTAATTTTTTACCCTTCATTACATTAATAATCATATCACCTGGTTTTGGAGATAATCCAACAATCATTCCTGCATAAACAGGATCGTTATGATCTACAAACATTTCACCTCTTGCCTGTAAATTAAATATTGCAAAGGCAACTGCCTTACCCTGTTCCATTGATATTAAAGCACCATTTCTTCTTCCTTCCATTTCTCCTTCAAATTGACCATAATTATGAAAGATTCTATTAATGACACCATTTCCCTTAGTAAGAGTTAAAAATTTACTTGTATAACCCATTAAACCCCTAGTAGGAGCATGAAATATTAATCGTTTTTTATTTTTACCAGTATCTTTGAGTTCTATTAACTTACCTTTTCTTCTATTCATTGAGTCGATTATTTTAGATGAATATTCTTCATCAAGATCCATAGTAACTTCCTCAATAGGCTCTAACTTGTTTCCATTTTCATCTTTTTTATATAAAACTTTTGGAGGACTAACTGTCATTTCAAATCCTTCTCTTCTCATTTGGGTAAGTAAGATTTCTAACATAAGCTCACCTCTACCACTCACCACAAAAGAGTCATTGCCATCATTTTCTGAAAACGTAATACCAACGTTATTTTGTGCTTCTAGAATTAATCTATCTCTAATCTGTGTACTAGTGAGTTTTTTACCTTCAGTACCTGCTAGAGGAGATGTATTTACTGTAATAGTAACAGACATGGTTGGAGGATCAATTGGAGTAGCTGTAATCGGCTCATTAACTTCTAAATCACAAATTGTATCAGCAACATTAGCTTTCTCTAGACCAGCAACTACAACAATATCTCCTGCTTCACCAATCTCAATGGGAACTTTTTTAGTCCCTTCATATCTAAATATTTTTGTAAGTCTGCCCTCATCAACTTTCTCACCATTTAAATTAATAGCTTTAATTGATTGATTAGCTTTAGCAGTTCCTTGAGTAATTCTTCCAACTAAGCTTCTACCTAAGAAATTATCTGCATAAAGAAGTGTTGATAGCATTGCAAAAGGTTTTGATTTATCAAGTTCTGCTGGTTTTACATGTTTAATAATTTCATCTAATAAAGGATTTAAATTCTTTCTAGAACCTTCAACTTCTTTATCAGCCCATCCTGATCGTCCACTTGCATATAAAACTGGAAAATCTAATTGTTCTTCATTTGCATCAAGGCTAACAAAAAGATCAAATGTTTCATCTAAAACTTCATTAGCCCTTTGATCTGTTTTATCTAATTTATTTATTACCACAATAGGTTTTAAACCTTGTTTTAAAGCTTTTGATAATACAAATTTTGTTTGAGGCATTACTCCTTCAGCAGAATCTATAAGTAATAACGCACCATCAGCCATGCTTAGTACCCTTTCTACTTCAGCAGCGAAGTCTCTGTGACCAGGCGTATCAATAATATTAATTCTAGAATTATTCCAATTTATTGAAGCTGGTTTAGCTAAAATTGTAATTCCTCTTTCTTTTTCTAGCTCACCTGAGTCCATTAATCTTTCATCAACAATTTCATTCTCTCTAAAAGAACCACTTTGTTTCATCAAGTTATCAATTAGAGTAGTTTTACCGTGATCAACGTGTGCAATAATTGTAATGTTTCTAATATCATTGTTCATAATTTGTGGCTCTTATATATTAATTTTTTTTTTTGAAAACTCTTAAAAATGAAGAGAAATATTAAGATTTTGTAAAAAATATGGTGTTATTTTGTTTTTTTTGTTTTTTCTCTTTTTAATCTTCTTTTTTCTTTTAGGGTTAACTTTGGTTTTTTTTTTTTACTAACGCTTGAGTCTTTAAAAGATTTTCCACTGTATCGTTTTGACATGTTATTATTACTACAAGATTATAATTTAAAATTAAATATTAAAGATAATTCTATTATTTTGTAAAAATATAGTAATTTTGATAAACACTAAATACATGAAATTAACCTATCGCCCAGAAATTGATGGATTAAGAGCAATAGCAGTTTGTGCAGTAATTTTTTATCATGCTCAAATTACTATTTTAGGCAATCAACCTTTTAAAGGTGGTTTTATAGGAGTTGATATTTTCTTTGTAATCTCAGGCTATTTAATTACATCAATAATCTTAAAAGAATTAGTTACGACAGGCTCATTTTCATTTAAATATTTTTATGAAAGACGGATAAGACGAATACTACCTGCATTGTTAGTAGTGATGCTTGTATCACTACCATTTGCATGGATGTATTTACTCCCAATTAGCTTTACAGATTTTTCAAAATCGATACTTTTTTCGCTTGGATTTAGTTCGAATTATTATTTTCATTATACAGGTCAAGAATATGGAGCTGAAAGTGGATTATTAAAACCATTTCTTCATACTTGGTCACTGGCAGTTGAAGAACAGTATTATATTTTATTTCCAATAATTTTCTTTACCATATTTAAATATCTTAGAAAATATTTAATTCATTTATTAATATTTGGATTTATTATGAGCCTTGGGATAGCTGATTGGGTTAGTAAAAATTATCCTTCAGTTTCTTTCTACTTTATTTACACAAGAGTATGGGAATTATTAGCAGGTTCAATTTTAGCATTTTTTGAAATAAAGCAAGGGCATAGAAGTAAAAATAAAATACTTAATTTGATATTACCTGGTGTGGGTTTGTTATTAATAATTTTAAATATTGTTTTTTTTAAATTACATTTTCCACACCCATCCTTACACACAATCCCATCAATTTTAGGAGTATGTTTAATCATCTGGTTTTCTAATTCAAAC